>CAYOVM010000119.1:0-6501 GCA_964407355.1 uncultured Enterobacteriaceae bacterium | reverse complement strand
CTTCGGCGTTTCCAGTCCGCCGAGGTAGAAGCGGTTCCAGGTCGGCGCGATGATGAGCTCGGTGACGCAAGCGCGCGCCGGCATCGACGCGACGAACAGGACCGTCTTGCCGAGATCCTCCGCCTGCAGCATGCGCGCGCGCTCTTCCTGCGAAGGCGGCACCGGGCGCTTCTCGAGGATCGGCGTCGCGACCTCGCCCGGCAGGATCGACGTGGCGCGAATGCCGTTCATGCACTCTTCCATGTTGATCGATTCGGTGAGCGCGATGACCGCGCGCTTGGTGGCGTTGTAGCCCGGCCCGGTGAGCGTGCTCGCGTAGCGCCCGGCCCACGAGGCGACGTTGATGACGAGGCCGTCCTTGCGCTTGCGCATCGCCGGCAGCACCGCGTGGCAGCAATAGAACATGCCCGAGAGGTTGATCGCGACGATCTGGTCCCAGGACTCGACCGAGACGTCGCGGAAGTTGCGCTTCGGCGTGTTGATGCCCGCGCTGTTGAGGAGGATGTCGATGTGCCCGTGCCGGCGCTGGATCGCCGCGGCCGCGTCGGCGACTTCTTTCTGGTCGGCGACGTCGAGCGCGATCGCCTCGCCGCTGCCCGCCGCCTTGAGCTGCTTCTCGGCGCCGGCGAGGGTCGACTTGCTTCTCCCGGAGATCACCACGTGCGCGCCCGCGCTCGCGAGCTCGATCGCGCCCGCGAGCCCGATTCCCGAGCCGCCGCCGGTGATCCAGGCGACCTTCCCCTTGAGGTTTTCGCTCATCGATTCATCTTTTCTGATATTGGGTGGCGCCGAACAGCACTTCCGCCTGCTCCTTGCTGAAGCTCGGCGTCGGCCGGCGCCGGTCGGCGAGCACCTCGACCGCCTTCTTCACCGCGGGGCGCCCCGCGATGCGCTCGCGCCATTTCTTCAGGTGCGGAAAGTCGTCGATGTTCACGCCCTGGCGCTCGGGCGCGCGCAGCCAGGGGAAGGTGGCGATGTCGGCGATGGTGTATTCATCGCATGCCAGCCACTCGGATTTTTTTAGTTGAGTGTCTATAACCCCGTATAAGCGATTCGCTTCATTTCGATAGCGGTTCATCGCGTACTCGATCTTCTCCGGCGCGTATTGCAGGAAGTGGTGCGCCTGGCCGAGCATCGGGCCGACGTGGCCCATCTGCGTCATCATCCACTGCATCACCTGCCACTTCTTCCGCAGATCGCTCGGCAGGAACTTGCCGGTCTTGGAGGCGAGATAAAAGAGCATCGCGCCCGATTCGGCGAGCGCGAAGCGCTTGCCGTCGGGCCCCTGCTGGTCGACCATCGCCGGGATCTTGTTGTTCGGCGAGATGGCGAGGAACTCCGGCTTGAACTGGTCGCCCGCGCCGATGTCGACGGCATGCACGCGGTATTCGAGCCCGGTCTCCTCGAGCATGATGTGGACCTTGTGGCCGTTCGGAGTCGGCCAGGTATAGAGATCGATCACGGTTCTCTTCCTTTCAGGAAATCTTGACGAGCTGCTTGCCGAAGTTCTCGCCCTTGAGGAGCCCGATGAACGCTTTCGGCGCGTTCTCCAGCCCCTGGGCGACGCTTTCGCGATACTTGATCTTGCCGCTCGCGACCCAGCCGATGAGCTCGGGCAGCGCCTTCGCCCAGAGCTCCATGCGATCTGAAACGATGAAGCCCTGCACCTTGATGCGGTTCGTCAGGATGGAGGCGAAGTTCTTCACGCCGTAGGGCTCGGTGACGTTGTACTGCGAGATCAGGCCGCACACCGCGATGCGCGAGAACGCGTTCATGCGCGCGAGCGCCGCGTCGAGGATTTCGCCGCCGACGTTCTCGAAATAGCAGTCGATGCCGTTGGGCGCGGCGGCCTTGAGGTCGTCTTTCAGCCTGCCGGCCTTGTAGTCGACGCAGGCGTCGAAGCCGAGCTCGTTCACCACGTAGTCGCACTTCGCCTTGCCGCCGGCGATGCCGACCGCCCGGCAGCCCTTGATCTTCGCGATCTGGCCGACCACGCTGCCCACGGCGCCGGAGGCGGCGGACACCACGACGGTCTCGCCGGCCTTGGGCTGGCAGATGTCGAGCAGGCCGACCCACGCGGTCACGCCGGGCATCCCGAGCGCGCCCAGGAACGCCTGCATCGGCACGCGGCTCGCGTCGATCTTGTTCAGGCCCTTGCCGTCGGACAGGCCGTACTGCTGCCAGCCGAGCATGCCGAGCACCTTGTCGCCGGCGGCGAACTTCGGGTTCTTCGATTCGACCACCTCGCCCACGGTGCCGCCGATCATGACCTCGTCCAGCTCCTGCTTCGCGGCGTAGGACTTGGCGTCGTTCATGCGGCCGCGCATGTACGGATCGAGCGAGAGCCACAGGTTCTTCACCAGCACCTCGCCGTCCTTGGGCCGCGGCACCGGCGCGCTCTCGAGGCGGAAGTTCTCTTCGGTGACCCACCCTTTCGGGCGGCTGGCCAGGACGACTCGTTTGTTTTCCATGGGGAGCGGCGAGTTTACTGCGGCGCGGGGCAGGCGGTCGCCGACAGGATCGCAGGAAGCCGCAGGATCCGGACCTCTTCGCGCGAGGGGTCTTCTTCATCGAAGCGCGCGTCGATCGCGACCAGGGCGGGCTGGCGGGCGAGGCCGGACGCGCTCTTGAGATACTGCTCGCGCAGGCTGCCGCCGGCGCGCGAATCGTCGAGCGGCCACGCGAGCCCGGTGCGGCAATCCTTGAACGTCCTGCCGTCGTAGAGCCCGGTCATGCGGAACGGTCCGCGGATGGGCTCGATCGCGGCCTTCGGCCGCAGCGTGCCGTCGCCGCCCTCGAGCGCATCGAGCGAGCCGTCGGCGCGCGGCGCGTAGCGGCGCTTCTCGCGTCCGCCCTGCAGGCTGATGGTGCGGTCCGGAAGCAGCGTCCAGCGGCCGAAATCGGAGAAGTCCGAGCGCCCGACGCGCTCACGCAGGAGGAATCCGCCGTCCTTGCGCAGGATGAGCGCGACGCTGCCGCAGGTGGGGCACGCCGGGGTGCTCTCGAAGCTCGCGGGAAGCGGCGGCAGCGCCGCCACGGGCAGCGGCGGCGGCGCCTCCGGCGCGCGTCCGGGCTGTGCGCAGCCCGCCAGCAGGGCGAGCAGCAGCCAACCGCTAAAGCGAGGCAAAGCGCTCCAGATGATGGTCGGCATCGCCGAACTGCTGCGCGATGACCGTCAGGCGGCGGAAGCTGTGGCTCACCTTCAGCTCCTCGCTCATGCCCATGCCGCCGTGCAGCTGCACCGATTCCTGGCTGATGTGGCGCGCGCTGTCGGCGATCTTGATCTTCGCCGCCGAGATGGAGCGCATCCGGTCCCTCGCGTCTTTCGACGCATCGGCCTTCGAGCAGGCGAGGCAGGCCATGGACTTCGCCTGCTCGTAAGCGATGAACATGTCGACGATGCGGTGCTGGAGCGCCTGGAAGGTGCCGATCGGAACGCCGAACTGCTTGCGCGTCTTCAGGTACTCGAGCGTCGTGTCGCAGGCGAACTTCATCACGCCGACCGCCTCGGCGCAGACGAGCGCGGTGGCGAAGTCGGTCGTTTCCTCGATGAGGCCGAGCGCGCCGCTCGCGGCGTCGCCGAGCGCTTCGGCCTTCGCGCCCTTGAGCGTGACGTCGGCGGCGCGCATCTCGTCGAGCGTCTGGTACGAATCGAGCGCGAGGCCCTGGGCGCCCTTGTCGATGAGGAAGAGGCCCAGGCCCTGGGGTCCGCGCGCCGACACCACCAGCTTGTCCGCCATCGGCGCGCCGACGACCGCCTTCTTCTCGCCTTCGAGCAGCCAGCCGCCGCCCGCCTTCTTCGCGGTCGTGCCGACCTGGTCGAGACGGTAGCGCGCGCCCTTTTCCGCGTGCGCGAACGCGAGCTTCAGCTTGCCTTCGACGATTCCGGAAAGAATTTCGTGTTTACCGGAAAAAGTGCTTTTTGTGATCAACTGCCCGGCCATCACCGTAGCAAGGTAGGGCTCGACCACGAGCGCGTCGCCGAACGCCTCCATCACACCCATGAGGTCGATCGCGCCGCCGCCGAAGCCGCCGTGGTCGGGCGAGAACGGCAGGCCGGTCAGGCCCATCTCGGTGAAGGTGGACCACACCTGCGGGCTCCAGCCTTCGGCCGAGGCGACGATTTTCCTGCGCGCCTCGAAGTCGTAGTCCTTCTGCAGGAAGCGGCGAACCGAGTCCGCCAGCAGCTGCTGCTCTTCGTTGTAGTCGAAGTTCACGGGCGTCTCACAAACCCAAGGTCATCTTGGCGATGATGTTGCGCTGTATTTCGTTCGAGCCGGCGTAGATCGTGGTCTTGCGCATCGAAAGATAGTTCTTCTTCAGCGCCTTCGAGAACGCATCGCTCGCCGCCGGGTCGGCGGCCTGCAGCGCGAGCTCGGTGAGGCCCTGCTGGATCTCGGTGCCCTTGATCTTCAGCATCGACACGTCGGCCCCGGGCGGCTGGCCGGTGCGCCGCATCTGGTCGAGAAAGCGCAGGTTGGTGATCTCGAGGGCGATCAGCTCGACTTCGAGGCGCGAGAGGCGATCACGAAACCTCACATCATTTTTTCTATCAACCGAAAATTCCTTCAATTTGGCAAGTTCCCGCTTGGAGCCCCCGATCCGGCCGGTGTTCATGCGCTCGTGGCCGAGCAGGTACTTCGCCACCGTCCAGCCCTTGCCCTCCTCGTGCACCAGGTTCTCCACCGGCACCTTCACGTCGTCGAAGAACACCTCGTTCACCTCGTGCGCGCCGTCCATGAGGATCAGCGGGCGCACGGTGACCCCCGGCGTCTTCATGTCGATCAGCAGGAAGGAGATCCCCTCCTGGCGCTTCTCCGCGCTCGAGTCGGTGCGCACCAGGCAGAAGATCCAGTCGGCGTAATGGCCGAGCGTCGTCCAGATCTTCTGGCCGTTCACGACATAATGATCCCCGTTGCGGACGGCCTTCGTCTTCAGCGAGGCGAGATCGCTTCCCGAGCCCGGCTCGGAGTACCCCTGGCACCAGAAATCCTCGCCGTTGTAGATCCGCGGCAGGAATTTCTTTTTCTGCGCTTCGGTGCCGAAGCGCAGAAGCACCGGGCCGCACATGGTGAGGCCGAACGGAATCAGCGGCGGGCTGCCGACGTAGCCGAGCTCCTCCTCGAAGATGTAGCGCTGCACCACGTTCCAGCCGGTGCCGCCCCACTCCTTCGGCCACGACGGCGCGACCCAGCCTTTTTTCGCGAGGATCCGATGCCAGCTCAGCAGCTCTTCGCGCGAGAGGTGCTCGTAATTGGCCATCTTCGCGCGCAGCCCGGCGGGCAGGTTCTTCTCCAGCCAGGAGCGGATTTCGTCGCGAAACGCGAGTTCTTCAGCGGAGTAATTGAGATCCATGAAAAAAGTCTAATCCTTTTCCATGTTTGAAACGCTCTCTACAGTATGGAAACGCCGCCGTCGGCCACGATGACCTGGCCGGTAATGAACGCCGCTGCGTCTGAGGCTAGGAATACGGCGATGCCGCCGATGTCGCGCGGCTCCCCCAGGCGCCGCAGGGGGGTGGCCTGCTCGCGCTCGGCGCGGCGCTTTTCGTCCTCCCACAGGGCGCGGGCGAACTCCGTTTTCACCAGGCCCGGCGCGATGGCGTTGACGCGCACGTTCCTGGGCCCCCACTCGGCGGCGAGATTGCGCACCAGGTGGTGGTCGGCGGCCTTCGACATCCCGTAGGCGCCGATCACCGTGTTGGCGAGGATGCCGCCGATCGAGCCGACCACGATGAAGCAAGGGGAGCTTTTTCCATTCATGGTGCGCTGCGCCATTGCAGGCAGGGTCATCCCGGCGAGCCACAGCGCGCTCTTCACGTTGTTGGCGAAGATCTTGTCGAAGGCCTCGTCGGGCAACCCGGTGAGCGGCCCGTAGTACGGGTTGGTGGCCGCGTTCGCCACCACGGTGTCGAGCCGTCCCCACTTCGCCAGCGTCGCGTCGACGAGCGCCTGAAGCTCTTCCTTGCGCGAAACGTTGCAGGGCTTCGCCATGACCTCGAAGCCTTTCCGCTGCAGCTCGGCGCGTGTTTCCTCGCAGGCCTCGGCCTTGCGGCTCGAAACGCAGACTTTCGCGCCGGCGCGCGCCAGCTCCTCGGCGATCGACTTGCCTATGCCGCGGGTCGAGCCGGTGACGAGGGCGACCGTGCCGCTCAAATCGAAGAGGCCGGATGGCATGTCAGATGGTCATTTCACTATGTGAAATCTGGTACGACTAAGTTGACACTGGAAGGGTGTGCGACAGAATATCGAAACGCGAAACGAATTCCGCTGCACCCCAACTAGAAAACATACCAGAGGAGCTTCCCATGGGCGCCCCCGAAGCCGCGGCACCGCTTTCCCCAGCCGTCGGAGCCTTCAGCTACGAGCATGAGGGCGACCGCCAGTTCGCGACTACCTTGGCGCGCGGCCTCGAAGTGCTGCGCTGTTTCACGCCGCTCGAGCCGCTGCTCGGCAACAAGGAGATCTCGGTGCGCACCGGCCTGCCCAAGCCGACCGTTTC
>CAYOVM010000118.1:8026-10826 GCA_964407355.1 uncultured Enterobacteriaceae bacterium | reverse complement strand
AAGCGTTTGCGGCCCATGCCGACGCCGGCGGGGGTGCCGGTGAGGACGAGGTCGCCGGGGTGCAGGGTGACGCGCGAGGAGAGCATGGCGATCTGCTCGGCGGTGTTGAAGATCATGTTGGCCGTGTTCGAGTCCTGCATCAGCTCGTCGTTTACCCAGAGGCGGATGCCTAGAGCTTGCGGATCGGGAATGTCGCTCGCGGGCACGATCCAGGGGCCGAGGGGACAGGCGCCGTCGAAGCATTTCTGGCTCAGCCAGTCGAAGTGGAACGGAGATTCCGGCGGGTTGCCTTCGCGCCGCGAGGCGTCGCGCGCGGAGAGGTCGTTGGCGATGGTGTAGCCGGCGACGCAGCCGAGCGCTTTCTCGACCGGCAGGTCCTTGGCGCGGCGGCCGATCACGGCGACGAGCTCGACTTCCCAATCGACCGCTTTGGAGAATTGGGGCAGCTTCACCGTCGCATCCGGCCCGACCACGGAGCTGCGCGTGGTCTTGATGAAATGCCAGGGCTTCTCGCCCTTCTCCTTCATTGTCGGTCCGGGTTCTTTGCCGCGCGCACGCGCCATTTCGGCGACGTGGTCGGTGTAGTTGGCGCCGGCGCAATAGATGTTGCCGGGATAAAGCACCGGCGCGAGGAGCTTGACGCGCTTGAGCGGCGTGCCTTTCGCGCGGCTTTTGCCGGAGGCGATCGCCCGTGCCGCCTGCGCAAGCGTAGCTTTCGCGCTCGACCAGTCGTTCAATACCGCGAGCACGCTCGACCAGCCCGAGTTGCGGGTCACCTCCGCGAGATCGTAGACCTGCGCGCCGACCAGCAGGCCGGCGCGCGGCTCCCGGCGGGAAACGTAGGAAAGCAGTCGAAAGCTCATCATCGGTCCTCTGTTGAATTCAACCGCGCAGCCGCGGCAGCAGCTGCATCGCGTTGCCGCGCTCGATCGCGTGCAACTGCCCCGCCGACAGGCCGAGCCGGCGCAGCGCCGCCCCCTGCTCGGCGGCCGGCACGTAGGGATAGTCGGTGCCGAACACGATCTGCGTATCGGGAATGAGCTTCAGCAGCGCGGCCATCGAAGACGGATGGGTGGCGTTCGCGGTGTCGTAGTGCAGGCGCTTGAGCTCGGCCTCGACGCCGTTCGGCGCGAGCTCGGCGATGTCCTTGCGGCCCTGAAAAAAATATTCCATCCGCCCCGCGAGCATCGGCACCGTGCCGCCGCCGTGCGAGAACAGCCAGCGGATCTCGCGATAGCGGGCGAAGCTGCCGTTCAGCAGCAGGCTCACCACGGCGCGCGTGGTGTCGTGCGGCACCTCGATCACCGCCGGGGAAGCGCCGACGCTCAAGCGCCCGCAGCAGCTCGCCGCCAGCGGATGGAAGTACACGAGCGCCTTGCGGCGGTTGAGCTCCTCGAAGACCGGCCGGTACGCGCGATCGCCGGGCCACTTGTCGCCGTAGTTCGTCTGCAGCCCCACCCCGTCGGCCTTGAGGACATCGAACGCGTAGGCGAGCTCCTTCAGCGAGGCGTCGATGTCGATCATCGGCAGCGCCGCGAACAGGCCGAAGCGCCCGGGATGGTCGCGCATCATCTCGGCCGCATACTCGTTGCATATGCGAGCCATGCGCGCTGCCTCGGCGGGGGCGAGATCGAGCCAGACCCCGGGGGTGGACGGCAGCGAGAGAATGCCCGTCTGCACGCCCGCCTTGTCCATCTCCTCCAGCGAGCGGGCGCGCGTCCACGACGACTGCGTCGCGAAGTCCGTGATGCCGCGCTTCGCGCCCCAGTCGACCCAGGCCTTCATGTACGGCGGCGCGAAGAAGTGATGGTGCGTGTCGATCAGCTTGCGCCGGGGCGGCTCGCCGAGGCCGGCGCAGCCCGGAAGCAGCGCGCCGGCGCCGAGCGCGCTCGCGGCTCTCAGGAATTGCCTGCGCGGAGGGGCTTCATGCTGCATGGCTTATTCTCCTTTATTCGATCGTGATGCGAGCGTCGCGGATCACTCGCGCCCAGCGTTCGGTGTCCTGGCGCACCACTTCGGCCATCTCGCGAGGAGTGCCGCCGACCGGCTCGGCCTGCAGCTCGGTGATGAAGCGCCCGAAGTCCGGCTGCCGGACCGCGCGCGCGACCGCAGCGGAGATCTGCGCCGCGATCTCAGGCGGCGTGCCCGGCGGGGCGACGATGCCCATCCACGTTTCCGAGCGAAAGCCGGGCAGCAGCTCGGCGATCGCCGGCGCGTCGGGGAAGGCCGCGATGCGCTTCGCGCCGCCCACGCCGAGGAGCTTGAGCCGGCCGCTCTTCACATGCGGCATCGCGGTGACGAGGTTGTCGAACATCGCCTCGACCTGGCCGCCGAGAAGGTCGGTCATCGCCGGCGCCGTCCCCTTGTAGGGGACGTGGCCGAGGTCGATCCCCGCCATCGACTTGAAGAGCTCCGCGCTCAGGTGCGAGCTGGTGCCGTTTCCCTGCGAAGCGATGTTGAGCTTGCCGGGATTGGCGCGGGCCTGCGCGATCAGCGCCTCGAGGCTCGAGCCCTGCAGCTTCGGCCCCGCGAGCAGCACGTTGGGATAGGCCGCGATGATGCTCACCGGAACCAGCTTCGCCGGATCGAAAGCGAGCTTGAAGAGCAGATGATTGATCGTCAGCAGATGCGGCGGCGAGGAAAGCAGCGTATGGCCGTCGGGCTCCGCGCGCGAGACGAATTCGGCGGCGAGGTTGCCGCCGGCGCCGGCGCGGTTCTCGACGATCACCGGCCGGCCGAGGATCGCGGTCAGCTTTTCGGCAGTGAGGCGCGAAAGCGCGTCCGCGGTGCCGCCCGGCGG
>CAYOVM010000118.1:0-7926 GCA_964407355.1 uncultured Enterobacteriaceae bacterium | reverse complement strand
TCGGCCCCCTGACAAGGGGGTCGTGAGCCGCAGGCGAACGGGGGGTTGGTTTTCGCGAAAAAGAAAACCCCCCGCTCGCATTGCTCGCTCCCCCCTTGTCAGGGGGGCAAAAAGGCACGCGTCTCATCCGGCGAGCGCTTGCAGCTCCTCGTAGAGCTTCGCCGGAATCGGCAGCGCTTCGCGCCGGCGCTCGGCGTTGCGGCGGCCGCGCTCGCCCGGCATCAGGATCTCCGCGCCCGGCGCGGCGGGAAGCGCTTTGAGGCCGGCCACGAGCCGGCCCACCTCCCGCCTGAAGCGCTCGGGCGGGACGAAGCGCGCAACGTCGATCGCGATGATCAGGCCGTTCTGCTTGTGATGCGTGCTCGCCGGGGTGTGGTCGAGCGCTTCGGCTAGGATCGGATTGGCCGTGAGCAGGCTCGCAAGACACTCGACCATCAGCCCGAGCCCGGAGCCTTTCGGCCCGCCGAGCGGCAGCGGGATGGTCGCGGCGCGCGGATCGGTGGTCGGCGAGCCGTCGGCGGCGAGCGCCGAGCCCTCGGCGAGCCTGGTGCCGCTCGCGCGCGCACGCATCAGCGTTCCCATCGACACGACGCTGGAAGCCATGTCGAGCGCGAGCGGCTCGTCCTCGCCCGGCACCGCGATCGACAGCGGCGCGGTCGACACGCCCGCCGCGCGCGCGCCGTGGTACGCCATCAGCGGCATGGAAGCCGCCATGGCGATCGCGGCGAAGCCTTCGCGCGCCGCGCTTTGCGTGTAATAGCCGAGCGCCGCGGTATGCGTGGTGGCGCGCAACAGCGCGAAGCCGATGCCGCTCGCGCGCGCCAGGGCGCAGGCGGCCCGCGTCCCTTCCATCATCGCCACCGGTCCGGCGGCGCGATCCGCGTCGAGCACCACGCATGCCGCGGTCTCGAGCGTGGGCCGGATGGAGGGCCGCACATTGAAGTCGCCCTTGCGGATGAATTCCACGTAGCGCGGCACGCGCATCACGCCGTGGGTCTCCATGCCGCGCAGCTCCGCCCAGACAAGAGCGTCGGCCACCAGGGCGGCGTGCGCCTCGCTCATCCCGCGGCGCGCGAAGATGTCCCGCACGAGCGCGGCCAGCTGCGGCGGCGAAACGGATTGCATGCGCTCATCCATCCGTGGGAGCATAAACCATGAAGTCTGCGTTCAAATGGCTTGCGGCCTTGGCGGTCTTTTCGACGGTTTCATATGCGGGCGCGCTGCACGCCCAAGCCTATCCGAGCAGGCCGCTGAAGCTGGTGACGCCGTTTCCCCCGGGCGGCTCGGCGGACGTGATCGCGCGCCTGACGGCGCAGACCCTCGGCGAAGCGCTCGGCCAGCCGGTGGTGGTGGACAACCGGCCGGGCGCCGGCGGCCTCGTCGGCAACGATTACGTTGCGAAACAGCCGCCCGACGGCTACACGCTGCTCCTCGTCACCGGCGCCTACCCGGTCCAGGCGGCGGCCATGAAGTCGCTGCCCTTCGATCCGCTCGCCGACATCGCGATGATCTCGCTGCTCACCAGCTACCCGTTCGTGATCAGCGTGCGGCCGGACGCGCCGTACCCGACGCTCGGCGCCTTCATCGCGCAAGCCAAAGCGAATCCGGGCAAGCTCAACTTCCCCTCCTCGGGCGTCGGCACGGTGCACCACCTTGCGGGCGAGCTCTTCAACGCCATGGCCGGGACCGACGTCGTGCACATACCCTTGCGCGGCGGCGCCGGCCCGCTGACGGAGCTGCTCGGCGGGCGCGTCGATGTCCTGATCGAGGCGATGACGCTGTCGATCGGCCACATCCAGGCAGGCAGGCTTCGGCCGCTCGCCGTGACTTCGCGGGAGCGCTGGAAAGCGCTGCCCGAGGTGCCGACCGTGAACGAGACGGTGCCGGGCTACGAAGTGATCTCCTTCATCGGCCTCGCCGCGACCGGCGGCACCCCGGCGCCGATCGTCCGGCGCCTGAACGCCGAGGTGCGCAAGATCCTTTCCAGCCCCGAGGGCGCCCGGCGCTTCGTCGAGCTCGGCGGCGAACCGCGCGCGACCAGCCCCGAGGAAATGCGCAGCTTCATCGAGCGCGACATCGAGCGCTGGCGCGGCGTGATCGCAAGCCGCAAGATCGAGCGGCTCTGAGCTAATCCCTGGGAATCTTCGCCTCGACGACTACGCGCTTCCACCTCTGCAGATCGGTCCTGAGCGTGGCGGCGAGGGCCTCCGGGCTGCTCGAGCCGGGCTCGTAGCCCGCCTTGCGCAGGCGCTCCACCAAGTCCGGCTGCGCGAGCGCCTGCACTGACGCGGCGTGCAAGCGCTTGAGCACGGCATCGGCTGTGCCGGCCGGGGCGAACAGGCCGTACCAGGTCTCCGCCTGCACGGGAATCCCCGCCTCGGCGAAGGTCGGCAGCTCCGGCATGAGGGCCGAGCGCCGCGCGCTGATGACGGCGATGCCGCGCAGCTTCCCGGCGCGGATGTGCTGCGCCACGTTGGCGAGCGGCGTGATCACCATCTCGATCTGGCCGCCGAGGGCGTCGGTGATGGCCGGCGCCGATCCCTTGTACGGCACGTGGACCAGGCGCATCGTGCCTTCGAGGTTGAGCAGCTCGCCGACGAGGTGCGGCATGGTGCCGACGCCGGGCGTGCCGAAATTCAGCGGCTTGTGCCTGGAGAGCGCGATCAGCGCCTGCAGATCCTTCGCCGGCAGCGACGGATGCACCGCGACCGCCGTGCTCACCGAGCCTACGCGCGTGATCGCGACGAAGTCCTTCAGCGGGTCGTAGCCGATCGATTTGTAGAAGGCGGGATTGGTCGTGAGGAAGGTGTTGGCGAAAAGCACCGTGTAGCCGTCGGGCGCCGCGCGCGCGGCCGTCTCGGCGCCGATGTTGCCCCCGGCCCCGGGGCGATGCTCGAGCAGCACCGGCTGCCCGAGCGTTTCGCCGAGCTTCTCGGCGAAGGGACGGGCGATGCCGTCGAACCCGCCGCCCGGCGGAAAAGGAACGATCATCCGGAGCGGCCGCGCCGGATAGGGCTGCGCCTGCGTCAGCGTTGCAAGACACAGTAAGGCGAGGAATCCGGCGAATCGCTTCACGAGACCGGCGCTAGGTTTTCCAGCCGTCCCTGGATAAATCCACGCGCGTGCCGGCGGGGTCGACGATGAACACTTCGGCGAAGCGGCCGTCCCGCGGCACGCCCTTCGGCCCTTGCGTCGCGCCCGCCTCGAGCGCCTGCCTCGCCGTGGCGTCGACGTCGTCGACCTGAAAGCCGAAGTGGAAAATGCCTTCCGGCCGGCCTCGCGCCGGCAGGATGGCGAGATTTATGGCGCCGTCGGAGAGGTAGATCGCCTCGCCTCCGCCTTGCGCCGCGTGGCGGTGCACCTCTTTCATGCCGAAGGTCGCCTTGTAGAACTGCGCGAGCTTGGGCTGGTCGTTGGTCAACAGTGCGATGTGGCCGATGCGCGCCATGAAATCCTCCCCGGAGAGGACCGAAATATACGGTCTCGCTTCCCTTATCGTCAAAAGTTGTGAGGCGCCGAACCCGCTCGTCAAATGATGTCCTGCGCCGCAATTCGCGCGGGGCGTCAGTAGTATTCTGCGGGAGCGCCCGGTTCGATCGGGCCGAGGATTTCAAAGGGACGCAACATGACTGCTCATCGCTTCAACCGCTTTCTTCTCGCCGCGCTGGCCCTCGTCGTCGCCTTTCCCGCGTGGGGCCAGATACGCATCGGCCAGGTCGCCGGTTACAAAAGCCCGGTGTCCCGGGAGGCGAACGAGATGCAGCTTGGCGCGCAGGTCATGATGGCCGCCGTGAACTCGCGCGGCGGCGTGAACGGGCAGAAGCTGGAGCTCGTCACCGCGGACGATAACTACAAGCCCGAAGACACGGCCAAGGAAGTCACCGCCATGGCGGGGAGGGTTTCAGCCCTGCTGCCCCTCATCGGCTCCGCCAACATCGCGCACCTGCTCAAGACCGGCACGCTCGACAGTCTGACCCTGCCGATCGTCGGCACGATTCCGAGCAACGAGGCGTTCCGGCAGCCGCCGCACAAGAACCTCTTCCACTTTCGCGCCGGAGACCGGGCGCAGCTCGAAAGGATCGTGGAGCAGCTGACCACCGTCGGCATCACGAAAATCGCGGTGCTCGCCCGCAAGAATCCGAGCAGCGACGAAGCCATCGTGATCATCCGCGAGGCGATGGAAAAGCGCGGCCTGAAGCTGGAGATGATCAGCATCTACGACGTGACCGCCAAGACCTTCGAGACGCAGGTGAAGTACATGAAGGAGAAGCAGCCCGACGCCATCATCCTCCTCGGCACGCAGCAGGGAATCGCCAACGTCACGAAGGAGCTGAAGGAAAGCGCGGTGAATACGCTTCTGTACGCCGTGTCCTATGCGGACTTCAAGCTGATCGCGAAAACCGCCGGTCCTGAAACCCGCGGCTTCGTCATCGCGCAGGTGCTTCCCAACCTGAACAAGAAGAGCCTGCCGCTGATCAAGAGCTTCCGGGAAGACTTCGCCAAGTACAGCAACAGCACCGAAGAGCCTACGCACTACAACCTGGAAGGCTACATCGCCGTGCGCCTCATCGTCGAAGCGATGCGCCGCAGCAAGGACAGCTCCGCGGAAGGCGTGAAGCGCGGGCTGGAGCAGCTGCGCGAGTTCGACCTGGGCGGCTACCTGGTGGACTTCTCGCCGTCCAAGCACGCCGGGTCGAACTGGGTCGATCTGTCCATGCTGAGCGCAGCGGGTCAGCTGGTCTACTGAACGACGACCTCCCCTAGTTGAGCGGTCCCAGATAGGCCTCGCCGGCGAAGGTATCGCTCGCCGCCGCGACGCTTTCCGGCCAGCGGGCGTTGTCCACCGCCGGGCGCAGCGCCGCAGGCCGGGGTCTTCCGTCCCAGCCGACCTGCTCCATGTAGTAGTAGAGCTGCAATGCATGACCGTCCGGGTCGATGGCGAACGCGCAGTAGTCGATGCCCGGGAACAGGCTCGGAGGAAGGTATTTGATCGCCACGCCGTTTTCCTCGAGGAACGAAACCGCCTCGCGTAGTTGCCGGTAGCTGCCGAGCTGCAGGCCGAACGACATGAGCGTGCTCGCCGGCGAAAGGCCGAGCTTCGCGCGCAGCGCGATCGGATAGAGCGCCATCGAATGGTGCTCGGTGTTGGCGCGCAGGAAGGCGCAGCGATGGCCCTCGTAGTCGATTTCCTCGGTGAGCGCGAGTCCCAGCTCGTCCCGGTAGAAGCGCAGCGCCGCGTCCATGTCGGCGACGAAGAGGCGCACCGGGCCGACGCGCTGGATCTTGAACGGCCGGGCGAGCAGCACTCCGCCCACGTCGTAGCGCTCTTCGCCTTTTTCCTCCGCGCGCCAGCCGGTGCGCACGTCGAGCCCCTCGCGCAGCGCTTCGCTGATCTCCGCGTATTCCGAGCGATGCGGCACAGCGGGCGGCTTCTCGTAGCGCATCTTGTGCATCGCGCGGGGCTTCGAGTAGCCGTCCCAGCCGATCTGCTCGATGCCGTAGTAGAGCTCGTTGATGTGACCGTCGGGGTCGGGCGGATAGAAATGCCAGTTCGACCCCGGAAGATCGCGCCCCGAGCGCAGCACGCGGCGCTCGCGCCGCACGAACCAGTCGTAGCCCTCGGTCACTTCGCGCAGGCTGCCGACCTGCCAGGTGATCTGATTGACCGTGAGCTCGGGATAGCCCCGATAGTGCGGATTGACCTGCGCGAGCACGCGGCGCGGGAACAGCACGAAGGAATGATGGTCGCTGCCGTGCCGGGTGAAATAGCCGATACCCGGGCCGTGCCTGCCTTGCTCCGCCGCAGGCAGCCGCGCCCCGAAATCGATCGGATCGGAAACCTTGAAGCCGAGCAGCCGGCTGTAGAAGTCGAGCGCAGCCGCCGGGTCCGTCAGATTCACGCCGAAGTGCCCGAGCCGGCGGATGCGGAACGGCCGTGCGAGCCGCACCCCGCCGACGTCGAATTCCCCCTGGTTCATCGCCATGGGCTTGCCTCCTGTGGCCTTTAATTCTATAAGCAGGGCTCGGGAACGCGCCGCCTCGCCGCGGCATCGAATGCCGTAGCCCATGAAAACACTCACCCGAAGTCCGCTCTCGACCGCCATCCCGCCCGACGGCTCGGATGCGCAGCTCGCCCGGCGCGTCGCCGGGGGCGAAAGCGCCGCGTTCGAGGCGCTGATGCGCCGGCACAACCGGACCCTTTTCCGCACCGCGCGCGCGATCCTGCGCGACGACGCCGAGGCCGAGGACAGCCTGCAGGAGGCGTATATGCAGGCCTACGCGGCGATGGGCAGCTTTCGCGGCGACGCCAAGCTTTCGACCTGGCTCGCCCGGATCGTGGCCAACGAGGCGCTGATGCGCCTGCGCAAGCGCACCCGCCGCAGCGAGATCGTGCCCCTGCAATCGAGCGCGGCGCTCGAGAACCTCGACGACATCCCGGACCCGAGCATGGAAAAGAACCCCGAGAATTCAGCGCAGCGCGCCCAGACCCGGCAGCTGCTCGAAGCGCAGATCGACGGGCTTCCCGATTCGTACCGCGCCGTGTTCATGCTGCGCGCGGTCGAGGAAATGTCGGTCGAGGAGACCGCCGCGGTGCTGCAGATTCCCGAGGCCACCGTGCGCAGCCGCTTCTTCCGCGCCCGCAGCCTCCTGCGCGAGGCGCTCGCCTCGAAGATCGACCTCGCCTGCGGGGAGGCTTTCGCGTTCGCCGGCGAGCGCTGCGACCGCATCGTCGCCAGCGTGATGGCGAGGATCGAGAGCAAGGGAAGCTGAAATGAGTTACCGCAAGTTCATCTGCCGCATCAAGCTCCTGGAATGCGCGCTGTCGTAGTCGGCTCCGGCCTCGCCGGCGTCACCGTCGCGGAGGCGCTGGCGAAGGATCCGCACAACGAGGTGCGCCTCGTGACGACCGAGCCCCACGGCTACTATTCCAGGCCGCGCCTGTCGCACGGCTTCGCGATGAGCGAAGAGGCGGCGGCGAAGATCCTGATGAAGCGCTTCGAGGCGCTGGCGCCGGTACGCGTGCTGTCCGGGACCGAGGTCACCGCCATCGATCGCGAGAGGCGCCGTGCGATGCTCGATAGCGGAGACCCCCTCGAGTACGACGTGCTGATCCTCGCGACCGGCTCTGCCGCGAGCATCCCGCCCATCCTCGTTCCGTCGCGGCCGCACTTCCTTACGCTCAACAGCCTCGACGATCTGCTCACGCTGCGCCGGCGCCGCGCCAAATCCCTGGCGCGCGGCGCGAAGCCGCGCTGGGCGGTGATCGGCGGCGGTCTGATCGGCTGCGAAGCGGCGTCCGACCTGCACAAGGCCGGCGACACGGTCACCATCTTTCATCGCGAATCGCGCCTGCTGGAGCTGCAGCTGGACGAGGAGCAGTCGCAGATGCTGCACCATCACTTCGCGAGCCGCGGCCTCGAGCTGCGCTACAACCAGAGCGTCCAGGGCGTGCTTTCGAGCAGCGTGGTCACCGCGGCGGGCGAAGCGGGACCGTTCGACGGTGTCATCGTCTCGACCGGGTTCGCGCCGCGCGTGGACCTTGCAAAGCATGCGGGGCTCGCCACGGGGCGCGGCATCAAGGTCGACGCTTGGTTGAGGACCGGCGATCCGCGCATCTACGCCGCCGGAGACGTCGCCGAAATCGACGCGCGCCTGTTTCCCTTCGTGTCTCCGATCCGCTCGCAGGCCTTATGGCTGGCCGAGCACCTCGCGCAGCGCACGCAGGCCCCCTGGGCTCCGACGGCCTTCTCGCCCATCATCAAGATCCACGACTTCAAGCTGCAGGCGCGTCCCGCATCGGTTTAGCGGCGCCCGGCCAGCCGGTCGATCGCTTCGAGCAATTCCTCCGAAGCGTTCAGCTTGTTCAGCAGCTGCCTGACCCCGAGCGCCTGCGCCTTGCGCGTCAGCTCGGCGTCGATGTGGCCC
>CAYOVM010000117.1:2377-10842 GCA_964407355.1 uncultured Enterobacteriaceae bacterium | reverse complement strand
CGACCGCGGCGATGTCGGTATCGTTCAACTGCTTGCCGAAGGCCGCCATCGCGGTGCCGGGCTTGCCGTTGAGGACGATGTCGATGTGGCCTTCCTTCGCGCCGGTCGTCAGCTTGCCGCCGTCGAGCGGCGGGAACGCCGGCGGCGTGCCCTTGCCGTTCGCCTGATGGCAGGCGACGCAGTTGGCGGCGTAGACCTTCTCGCCGCGCGCCTTGAGCTCGTCCAGGCTATACGTCTTGCTCGGGTCGTCGGCGGCGGCGGCGAGCTCCTTCTTCTTCTCGCCGACCCACTTCGAATAGTCGTCCTGCGACACCACGCGCACCACGATCGGCATGAAGGCGTGCTCCTTGCCGCAGAGCTCGACGCACTGGCTGCGGAAGGTGCCGGTCTTCTCGGCCTTGAACCAGAGGTCGCGGATGAAGCCCGGGATCGCGTCCTGCTTCGCGCCGAAGGCCGGCACCCACCAGGAATGCACGACGTCGGCGGCAGTCGTCAGAATGCGGATTTTCTTGTTGACCGGCACGACCAGCTCGTTGTCCACCTCGAGCAGGTAGTGCTCGCCCTTCGGCGCCCGGCCCTCGATCTGGTCGCGCGGCGTGGCGAGGCTGGAGACGAAGCCGATGCCCTCGCCTTCGCCCTTCACGTAGTCGTAGCCCCACTTCCACTGGATGCCGGTCACCTTGATGGTGATGTCCGGGGCGGAAGTGTCTTTCTGCGCGATCACGGTCTTGGTCACCGGCCAGGCGATGCCGATCAGGATGATCGCCGGAATGACGGTCCAGATGAGCTCGACCGTGGTGTTCTCGTGGAACTGCTCGGCCTTGTGGCCCTTGGACTTGCGGTGCGCGTAGCAGGCGTAAAACATGAAACCGAACACGCCGACGAAGATCACCGTCACGAGCAGCATGACGTACTCGTGCAGATCGTGGATGTCCTCCGCGAGCCTGGAGCCCGCCGGCTGGAGGTTCCATTCGAGCGCCTGGGCGTGGCCTGCGGCGAAGAGCCCGAGAAGCGCGGCCGCGAGCGTGATCGCGACGTGCGCCGGTCCGACTTTTTTTCCCCTCATATTCTCCGTTCCCCGATTCAGAATCGCAGTCTCCTGGAGAGCTCGGCGGCGAGCTCCACGCGGGAACCCGCATCCAGATGCCGGCCGATCTCCAGCTGTTCTTCTCCGGCCCTTCGTTCCACACCCGGCGCGCCGCGCAAACCGCCTTTTACCCACACCCGCGCGCCGTACCCTTGGCCCTTCTCCAGCAACACCCGCGCGCGGCGCGGGTCGAGCTCGTATCGACTTCTGCGCGCGGCCTGCGCCACCTCTACCGTGAGCCGCCCGCCGGCGAGCTCGATCTTCTCGTAATCCGCGGCGCGTCGCGCATACGCCACGAACGCCGCGCCCAACAGCAGCACCTCGAGCCCGGCGAACGGCAGAATCAGCCAGGCGCCCACGACCGCGAAGCCAACGCCGATCGCGAGCGCCGCGGCCGACAACGCCGCAAACACCCACAACAGCCCAGCCGGAGAAATCGAGCAGTTACGCTTGAGCGTCAGGCTGAAGCCGGCAGTTCCTTCCCGAAACGCCAAATGGCGCCCGGGAAAATCTTCGCTCGGCAAGCTCACGGAGCGGCGTAAAGTATCACAGATCAACAACCTATCTCAAGAAACAACCGCCCTTCATTTGCCCCGCGGCAAACGCAATTCCACTATGTCGCGGCCGTCCGCGAGCTTGCGCGGCGCGCCTTTCCAAGCGTGGCCGTAGACCACCTCGAAAGTGCTGCTTTTTCCGGCCGAAGCGCGCAGTTTCTCGAGGAAGCCTTTGCCGCTGAGGCCGCGCGCCCGGTCGATGCGCGCGTTGGTCTGCCCCCCCGCGCGCAGGTCCGCGAGCAGCGCGTCGGCGTCCTTGTAGGTGAAGGTCAGCACTTCCATGTCCATGACCGGGGCGGAAAACCCGGCGGACACGAGCATGTCGCCGAGGTCGTGCATGTCGATGAACTCGTGAACGCGTGTCGCGCCGGCCGCGACGCGCAATTCCTTGAGCGTGTCCGGGCCGAGGGTGCTGAACATCAGCAGGCCTTCGGGAGCGAGCACGCGGCCGAGCTCCTTGAAAGCGGCCAGCGGATCCTGCGTCCAGTGCAACGCCATGTTCGACCAGACGAAATCGATCGTGCGCGGTGCGAGCGGCAACTGCGTCACATCGCCGCATAGGAGGTGCCTGGAGTTCCTTTTCAACAGCCGATCGAGCAGCCCGGCCCGCGCGCAAGACAGCATCCCTACCGAAAAATCCAGCGCGATCAACTCGGCGCGCGGGTATCTCGACTTGAGCTCGCGCGCTTCGCGGGACGGACCGCTGCCGGCATCGAGGATCCGGCGCGGCGCGATCTTCAGGTAGTCGAGGCGCTCGAGCATCCGCGCGCCGATCTCCGCCTCGAGGCGCGAAGCTTCGCGGTAAGTCGGCGCGGCGCGCTCGAAGCGCCGGCGCGCGGCGCGCGGGTCAAGCGCTGGAAAGCGCTCTTTCAATGGCGGCAGACACCGCGAGCAGGCGCCGGTCGGTGCCGGCGGTGCCGCAAACCATGAGCCCGACCGGCGCCGCGCCCGGCTCGTGGCAGGGCAGGGAAACCGCGCAGCCGTCGAGGAAATTGATCAGGCCGTTGTTGCGCAGGATGCGCCCGTTCCAGCGAAAGTATTCCTCGTCGCTCGCGCCGGCTTCCTCGATGGTCGGGGCGATGCACGGCACGGTCGGCATGAGGATCGCGTCGAACGCGGCGCCGAGCGCGCCGACGGTTCTCTTGTATTCCTCTCTCAGGAAGCCGAACCCGACGTAGTCCGCGCCGGAGATGTCCTTGCCCAGCATGACGCGCTTTCCCACGCGCGGGTCGTACTCCCCCAGCCGGTCGAGCCAGCGCCGGTGGATGTAGTACGCCTCGGCGCCGGCAAAGCCGCCGCCTTTGAAGTACTCGCTCTGGCGGTCGAAGGCCGGCACGGCGAGCTCGGTGACGACGGCGCCCGCCTTGGACAGCTTTTTCAGGGACCCGGCGAACGCCTTTTCGACCGGTGCGTCCAGATCCTCGATCGCCGAGGAGCGCGGGAGCAGCAGCCTCGCCCCCTTGATCGGGAATTCGGCGAGCGGCTCCGGCTCGGCGCTGAGCACGGCGTCGTAAGCGGCGGCGCACGCCACGGTGTTGGCGAGCGGACCGACCGTGTCGAGCGTGTAAGAGAGCGGGAATGCGCCGTCGCGCGGGACACGCGCCATCGTGGGCTTGAAGCCCACCACGCCGCAAAGCGCGGCGGGGCCGCGGATCGAGCCGCGCGTGTCCGAGCCGAGCGCCATCACGCACAGGCCGTCGGCCTGCGCCACCGCCGCGCCCGAGGACGAGCCGCCCGGCACCCGCCCGGTTTTGCGGTCGTAGGGGTTCTTCGGGGTCCCATAGTGCGGATTGAGCCCCACCCCGCCGAACGCGAACTCCACCATATTGGTACGGCCGACGAACACCGCCCCGGCGGCGCGCAGGCGCGCCACGGCCGTAGCATCTGTTTTTGCCGGTGCGCTTTTTTCCAGGATCCGGGAGCCGGCACGCGTGACGTCGCCCGCCACGTCATAGAGGTCCTTCAGCGAGACCGGCAGTCCCTCGACCGGCGAGCGCCGCACGCCGCTCTTGCGCAGCCGGTCCGAGTAGTCGGCCTCGGCACGCGCGCTGTCGGCGTATACCTTGATGAAGGCCCGCTTGCCTTCGCCACCGCCGTCCGCGATTCGAGCCAGCGCCTGCTCGACCAGGTCGCGGCTGGTGGTCCGGCCTTTGTCGAGATCCGCCGCAAGCTGCGCTACAGTCCACATGCGTGAAAGATAGCACGCTAAAAAAGCTGTCGAGCCGCCTGGTCAATGGAATGCGCGGTGGAATGTTCGGCGGAACCTGCTTCCTCTGCCGCGGCGACGCGCGCGGCCTGCTTTGCGACGCCTGCGATGCCGACCTGCCGCGCCTGCCCGCGCCGCGCTGCCCGTGCTGCGCGCTTGCCTCTCCCGGGGCCGCCCTATGCGGGCGCTGCCTTGCGCACGTTCCCCGCTACGACGCCACGGCCGCGGCGCTGTCGTATGACTTCCCGGCCGACGCGTTGATCCACGCGCTCAAGTTCCGCGGCGAGCTCTCCCTCGCGGCCTTTCTCGCCGATTTCCTGCGGGAAGAGATCCGTGCGGGCGAACGGATAGACTGCGTCGTGCCCGTCCCCTTGTCCGCCGCGCGGCTGCGCGAGCGCGGCTACAACCAGGCCGTCGAGCTCGCGCGCCCGCTCGCTCGAGCGGCGCATGCGACGCTCGAGCTCACCCTGTGCGAGCGTACGCGCGATGCGCCGCCGCAGACCGAGCTGCCCTGGGCCGAGCGCAGCCGCAACGTGCGCGGCGCCTTCCGCTGTACCCGCTTGCTCGCGGGGATGAACGTCGCGGTCGTCGACGATGTGATGACGACCGGTGCGACGCTGGACGAGATCGCTTCCACCCTCAAGGCGGCCGGCGCTCATCGCGTCGTCAACTGGGTCGTGGCGCGGACCTCCCCGCCGAGCTAGGCTGCGCAGGCCATGTTCGACATCGTTCTCTACCAGCCGGAAATTCCACCGAACGCCGGCAACGTGATCCGGCTCGCCGCCAACACCGGCTGCCGGCTGCACCTGGTCGAGCCGCTCGGCTTCTCGCTCGAGAACAAGCAGCTCAGGCGCGCCGGCCTCGATTACCATGATTTGACCGAAACAAGAATTCACTCCAGCTGGCGCGAATGCCGCGAGGCGCTCGCGGGACGACGCATGTTCGTTTTCACGACGCGAGCGCAGAACAGTTCGTTCGACGCCCGCTATGCGAAGGACGACGTCTTCGTATTCGGCCGGGAAACGGCCGGCCTGCCGGCGGCCCTGGTGCAGGAATTTCCCGCCGGGATGCAGCTCAAGCTGCCGATGCGCCCGGGCAATCGCAGCCTCAACCTGTCCAATGCCGTCGCGGTGGCGGTGTTCGAGGCGTGGCGTCAGCTCGGCTTCAGGGGCGCGGCGTGATTCCCGTCCTGCCGGACTGCCTGCCGCGCAGGGGAAACGCTTTTTCGAGGATCGCCGCGCGCGCGCTGCTCGCCGCGTGGGGCTGGCGCATCGAGGGGGAATTTCCGCCGCGTCCCAAGATGGTCGCCATCGTCGCCCCGCACACCTCCAACTGGGACTTCATCGTCGGCATCCTCGCGGTGTTCGCGCTCGGCCTGCGCCCGCGCTTTCTCGCCAAGCACACCTTGTTCAATCCGTGGCTCGGCCCGCTGATGCGCTGGTTCGGCGGCACGCCCGTCATCCGCGATGCGCCGCAGGGCGCCGTCGCTCAGGCGGTGGCGCTGATCGAAAGCGAGCCCGCGGTGTTCCTCGCCATTACCCCGGCCGGCACCCGCTCGAGCGTCAAGCCCTGGCGCAGCGGCTTCTACAACATCGCGCACGCGGCGCGCGTGCCCATTCTTCCGGTCGTCTTCGACGGCGAGCACCGCGCGATCCGCCTGCTCGCGCCCTTCGACACGAGCGGCGACTACGAGGCCGATCTGCCGCGCCTTCTCGCGCTTTACGAAGGCGTGAAAGGCCTGAGACCCTGAGTCAAGACGTCCACACGGTCTATTGAGGCGACTGCGCCCGCCGGCTATGCTTCGCTCAAGTTCCCGGCTACTAACCTAGCCCGAAGCTTCGAAGGCCCTGCGGCAGCGATGCCTCGGGGCCTTTGTCATTCGTGCCGGCCTTTCGTGCCATTACCAGGCGGCTCAACGCTCGCGCTTCGGGTCGCGCGAGAGAAGCAGCTCCACCGCCGCGGCAGGCTTGAGCCGGCCATCGAGCACCGCGTGCACCGCATCGGTGACCGGCATCTCGACGTTTTTCTTTTTCGCGAGAAGCGAGACCTCCTTCGCCGAGCGCGCGCCTTCGGCGACGTGGCCCAGGTGCGAGAGGATTTCCGGCAGCGACTTGCCGCGCGCGAGCTCCATGCCGACGCGGCGATTGCGCGAGAGGTCGCCGGTGGCCGTGAGGATCAGGTCGCCGGCGCCGGTGAGGCCCATCACCGTCTCGGGCTGGCCGCCCATCGCCGCGCTCAGGCGGGCGATCTCGGCGAGGCCGCGCGTGATGAGGGCGGCGCGGGCGTTGTAGCCGAGGCCGAGGCCGTCGGAGATACCGGCGGCGATCGCCATGACGTTCTTGACGGCGCCGCCGATCTCGACGCCCATCACGTCGCCGCTGTAGTAGATGCGCATGCGTCCGCCGTGCAGCAGCGCGGCGGCCTCGCGGGCGAAGTCCGCGGCCGTCGAGGCGAGCGTCAAGGCGCAAGGCAATCCGCGCGCGACTTCCTCCGCGAACGACGGCCCGGAAAGCGCGCCGCATTTCACGTTCTGCCCGAGCGTCTCGGCCGCGACCTGGTGCGGCAGCAGGCCGGTGCCTTCCTCGAAGCCCTTGCACAGCCACACGACCGGCATCCGCCCGTCGAGCCTTTGCAGGACGTCTCTCAGGCCGGCGACCGGCGTGGCGACGAGCACGAGGCGCGCCGCATGCAACGCCTTCGCCAGGTCCGAGGTAACGAGGACCGCCTTGGGAATCTCGACGCCTGGAAGGTAGCGCTCGTTACGGCGCGTGGCATGGATTGCCTGCGCCTGCTCGGGATTTTGCGCCCAAAGCGCGACTTCGAGGCGCGTGGACAGAACCGTCGCGATGGACGTGCCCCAGGCACCGGCGCCGAGCACGGCGATGCGCGCCGCCATTCGCGCTCAGCCGCCCCAGACGAGGGAGGCGCGCAGATATCCGTCGGCGCCGTCGGCATGCCGCACGCGCAGCCAGCCGCCGGGGGCCTGTCCGACGAGCTCCAGCGCCACGTCCTGCGCGGCGACGAACGCGATCGGCGCCCCGTCCTCGGGACGCAGGTGCGCCTCGGCCGAGCTCGCGGTCACGACGACCGTGTGCCGCTCGCCGAGCCTGGGCTTCTCGATCCACGACAGCGCGCCCATGTGGTCGCGGACCTTGACCCAGTGCTCCGTCTGCACGAGCACCTCGAGCGGATAGTCGGTGGTGACGACATAGAGCGGCGTGGCCTCGCGCGAAGGCGCGTCGTAGAGGACGGCGCCACCCTCGCCGACGCTGCGGTATTCGCCGGCGCTCGCCTGCAGCGGGAGAAGGGCCGCGGCAATCAGCAGGCACCGCCGCATCGCCGCGCGCATCATTGAGCGCATTCGCTTGCCTTACCGGGCGAGCTCGGGCTGCGGGCCGCCCTGCGGCTTGGCGGCGCCCTGCTGTTGCTGTTGCTGCTGCTGGCGCTGCATGTACAGCGCCTCGAACGACACCGGCGAGAGCAGCACCGGCGGGAAGCCGCCGCGGGTCACGAGGTCCGAGATGGTCTCGCGCAGGTACGGAAACAGGATCGTCGGGCAGCCGATGCCGAGGAGCGGCTCGAGCTCCCGCGAGGGCACGTTGCTGATCGCGAAGATTCCCGCCTGCACCGCTTCGGCGAGGAACACGGTGCGCTCGCCCGCCTTGGCCGTCACCGTCGCGCTCACCGTCACCTCGTAGTACGCGTCGCCGAACTTCGCCACCTCGGTGGCGATCTGCACCTCGAGCTGCGGCTGCACCTGCTCGGTGAAGATCTGCGGCGCGTTCGGGATCTCCAGGGAAAGATCTTTCACGTAGATCTTCTGGATCTGGAACACGGGCTCGGTTTGCGGCTGGGGTTGCGTATCGGTCATCGTTGGCTTTCGGATCAGGCTTTCAGGAGTGGGTCGAGCTTGCCCTCGCGCTCGAGTGCGTAAAGATCGTCGCAGCCGCCGACATGGCGCTCGCCGATCCAGATCTGCGGCACGGTGCGCCGGCCGCTCTTTTGCGTCATTTCCGCGCGCCGCGCGGGCTGCAGGTCGACGCGGATTTTCTCGATGTCGCTCACCCCTTTGTCGGCGAGCAGCCGCTCCGCCGACTGGCAGAACGGGCACGCCGCGGTGAGGTACATCAGCACCTTCGCCACGCTACTTTTCCACCGGCAGCCCGGCCTGCTTCCACGCGCCGAGCCCGCCGGTGAGGTTCACCACGCGCCCGAACCCCTGCTTGCGCAGCGCGGCCGCGGCCTTGGAAGCGCGCTCGCCGCCGTCGTCGTAGACGATGAGGGGCTTTTCCTTGCGCTTCGCCAGCTCGCCGGCTTCGCCGCTCTCCAGGCGCGCAAGCGGCAGGTTCTTCGCGCCGAGAATATGACCGGCGCCGTAGTCTCCGGTGTCCCGCACGTCGAGCATCAGCGCGTCCTCGCGATTGATGAGCTGCGTCGCCTGCGAGATCGAGACCCAGGGGCCGCCCGTGGAGCGGCGCACTAACGGCCAGAGCAGCATGGCGCCCGAAATGACGGCGGTCGCGAGCAGAAGGCCGTTATTGTCCTTCTTGATGAAGTCCAGCAAGGAAAGTTCCACGGAATCCGGAGGGCGTCGAGTCGGGCCGATCATTATAATTCA
>CAYOVM010000117.1:0-2277 GCA_964407355.1 uncultured Enterobacteriaceae bacterium | reverse complement strand
CTCCTCGCGCTCGCTTTTTTCACGCTCGATTCTTTTTCCGCGCCGAAAGAGGCGGACCTCAAGGCGCTTCGCAGCAGGATCGAGAAGCTCGACCAGCAGCTGCAGGAAAAGGAGGAAACCCGGCGCGAGGCGCGCGATGCGCTGCGTGCCTCGGAGCGCGCGATCTCCGAAGCGAACCGCTCCCTCGCCGCCCTCGAAGCCGAAGGACGCGCATTGCGCGCGGAAACGGTGCGCCTCGGCGAGCGTCAGCGCGCGCTGACGAAGGTCCTCGCCGAACGCGAGGCCGCGATCGGGCGCATGCTGATCGCGCGGCAGGCCGGCGGCGCGCCCGATGCGTTGCGCGTCGCGCTCTCGGGCGAAGATCCGGCGACGCTCGCCCGCCGGCTGCACTACGTCGGCTACGTGTCGCGCGCCGCCGCGTCGGTCCTCGGCGCCTACCGGGCGGCGCTCGCCGAGTCGCTGCGCCTCGCGCGCGAGACCGAGGAGAAGCGCGCCCGGCTGCGCTCGGTCGAGCAGGCGAGCCGCGCCGATCGCGCGAAAGTCCTCGCCGAGCGGCGGGAGAAGCGCCGCGTCTTCGAGCGCGCGGCCCTCGAAATTCGCGCCGGACGCAGGGAAATCAAGGTGCTGCGCGCCGACGAGGCGCGCCTCGGGCGCCTGGTGGAAGGTCTCGGCCGCGTTGAAAGAGCCGTCGAATTCGACAACGGGAAGCAGCTCTTCTCGTCCCTGCGCGGCAAGCTGCGTTTACCGGTGCTCGGGGAACTGATCGGGCGCTTCGGCGCTCCAAGAGGAGCAGCAGGGACGGAAGCGAAGGGGGTCTTCATTCGGGCGCCCGAGGGGCAGCCGGTCCGCGCGATCGCCGGCGGCCAGGTGGTCTACGCGGACTGGATGCGAGGCTTCGGCAACCTCCTGATCCTGGACCACGGCGAGGCATATCTTTCGATTTATGCCAACAATGACTCACTGCTCAGGCAGGTCGGCGACCTGGTGGCGCCGGGCGAGACGCTCGCCACTACCGGAGCGAGCGGAGGCAACGAGGAAACGGGTTTATACTTTGAATTACGCCACCAGGGGAAAGCTTTCGACCCGCTGCGCTGGGTCAGGCAAAAGTGAATTTGGCGGTAAATGCGCGGCGGTGAATCCGAAGTGCAGCGGCAGCCGTAGAAGTCAACCGGAGCGGGATCAGAACACATGTCAAGCAAGCTGAGAACTATCGGCCTCATCGCAATCGGCGCAGTGGCCGGCGTGCTGATCAGCCTCAACTTCCAGGCGATCGCCGATTTGAAGCGCGGCCCGCTGCCGATCGAAGAGCTGCGCGCCTTTACCGAGGTGTTCGGCGCGATCAAGACCAACTACGTCGAGCCGGTGGAGGACAAGAAGCTCATCACCGAGGCGATCAACGGCATGCTAACGGGCCTAGATCCCCATTCGTCATATCTCGACGCGGAAGCGTTCAAGGAGCTGCAGGTGGGGACGCAGGGCCAGTTCGGCGGCCTGGGCATCGAAGTCGGCATGGAAGACGGCTTCGTCAAGGTGGTCTCGCCCATCGAGGACACGCCCGCGTTTCGCGCCGGCGTCAAGCCCGGCGACCTGATCATCAAGCTCGACGAGACGCCGGTGAAGGGCATGTCGCTCAACGACGCCGTGAAGAAGATGCGCGGCCGGCCCAACACCAACATCACGCTGACGATCTCGCGCAAGGGCGAGAGCGCTCCGGTCGTGGTCACGCTCACGCGCGCCATCATCCGCGTGCAGAGCGTGAAGTCGAAGCTCATCGAGCCTGGCTACGCCTGGGTGCGCGTCTCGCAGTTCCAGGAAGCGACGCCCGAGAACATGGTCAAGGCGATCGACACTCTCTTCAAGCAGGGGCCGGTGAAGGGCCTGGTGCTCGACCTGCGCAACGATCCGGGCGGCCTGCTGCACGGCGCGGTGGCGATCTCGGCCGCGTTCCTGCCCGCGAAGGCGCTCGTCGTGTCGACCGACGGCCGCGCGGAGGACGCGAAGCGCAAGTTCTTCGCCAATCCCGAGGACTACGCGCGCGGCAGCCGCGGCGAGGACGTGCTGAAGAGCCTTCCGGCGGCGGTGAAGACCGTGCCCATGGTGGTGCTCGTCAACGGCGGCTCGGCCTCGGCGTCCGAAATCGTCGCCGGCGCGCTGCAGGACCACAAGCGCGCGGTCGTGATCGGCACCCAGACGTTCGGCAAGGGCTCGGTGCAGACCATCATGCCGCTCGGCAACAACACCGCGATCAAGCTCACCACCGCGCGCTACTACACGCCG
>CAYOVM010000116.1:0-11025 GCA_964407355.1 uncultured Enterobacteriaceae bacterium | reverse complement strand
CTTCAACATCCTGCTGCAGGTCATGGACCACGGCACGCTGACCGACAACAACGGCAGAAAGGCGGACTTCCGGAACGTCTGCATCGTCATGACGACCAACGCCGGCGCCGAGTCGCTCGCCAAGAACAACATGGGCTTCACCCTCTCCAAGCAGGCCGGCGACGAGATGGAGTCGATCAAGCGCATGTTCACGCCCGAGTTCAGGAACCGGCTGGACGCGATCATCTCGTTCCGCTCGCTCGACCACGGCATCATCATGCGGGTGGTGGAGAAGTTCCTGATGCAGCTCGACGAGCAGCTCGCCGAGAAGAAGGTGGAGGCCAACTTCACCCAGGCGCTGAAGGAGCACCTGGCGAAGAAGGGCTTCGACCCGCTGATGGGCGCGCGGCCGATGGCGCGGCTCATCCAGGACACCATCCGCCGGGCGCTCGCCGACGAGCTCCTCTTCGGCAAGCTGCAGCACGGCGGCAAGGTGACGATCGACCTCGGCGAGGCCGAGAAGATCATCCTCAAGTTCGAGGAAGAGCCCGCCACCGTCTGACCGGCATGGCGGGAGGAGAAAAGGCCGCCTTCGGGCGGCCTTTTTGTTGCCCTGCTCTTCCTGCCTGCATTTTTCCGTTGCGCTTTCTCGCCCGCGGGTTTACCTTTTTTACAAACTCCCCCGAGCGCATACCCCATGATCCCCAGACTCCTGCTTGCAGCGGCGTTTCTTTGCGCCTCCGGCGCCCTCGCCCAGGACAAGGCTGCGGCCGCGCGCAGCCTGGCCGCCACCTGCGCCGGCTGCCACGGAACCGAGGGCCGTAGCGCCACTAAAGAAGTCCCTTCGCTGGCGGGCATGCCGAAAGCGCAGCTGATCTCGCAAATGCAGGTGTTCAAGGACGGCACGCGTCCGGCGACGGTCATGCACCAGATCGCGAAGGGCTATACCGACCAGCAGATCGTCGAGCTCGCCGACTATTTCGCCGCGAGAAAATAGGAGGCCGGGATGGGACACCTGAAACGACGTGAGTTCCTTAAGCTCGCCGGGGCCGCCGCGCTCTCCGCCGCCGGCTGCGCCGGTACCGGCTCCGGCACGCCGAAGGCGCGCGTAGTCGTGATCGGCGGCGGCTTCGGCGGCGCGACGGCCGCCAAGTACATCCGCCTGTGGGATCCCGCGATCGAGGTGACGCTGGTCGAGCGCAACCCGTCCTTCGTCTCCTGCCCGATCTCGAACCTCGTCCTCGGCGGCTCGAGGACGATGAGCGACATCAGCCGCGGCTACGAAGGCCTGGCAAAACGCGGCGTACGGCTGATCACCGGCGAGGCCACGGACGTGGACGCCGCGAAGCGCACCGTAAAGCTCGCGAGCGGCGCGAGCCTCTCCTACGACCGGCTCGTCGTTTCCCCCGCGATCGATTTCATTTTCAACGAAATTCCAAACTATCAGGCTGCGGAAAAAGCGGGCCGCGTGCTGCACGCGTGGAAAGCGGGCCCGCAGACGCTGCAGTTGCGCCGTCAGCTCGAGGAGATGAAGGACGGCGGGGTATACGTGCTGTCGATACCGCTTGCTCCCTATCGCTGCCCGCCCGGGCCGTACGAGCGCGCCTGCCAGGTGGCTTCGTATTTCAAGAAAGCCAAGCCCCGCTCCAAGGTGCTGGTGGTCGACGCGAATCCCGATGTGACCTCCAAGGGGCCGCTTTTCAGGAAAGCCTGGGCGGAGCTCTATCCCGGAATGATCGAGTACCGCGGCAACTCGAGAGCCGTGGACATCGACGGCAGCACCATGACGGTCAAGCTCGAGCTCGACGACGTCAGGGGCGATGTGCTTAACGTCGTCCCGCCGCACCGGGCCGGCGATATCGCGCAAAAGGCGGGGCTCATCACCACCAACAACCGCTGGTGCAACGTCGACTGGCGCACCATGGAGTCCACCGCGGTGCCGGGCGTGCACGTGCTCGGCGATGCGACCCTGTCCGCGCCGGCGATGCCGAAGTCGGGCCACATGGCGAACCAGCACGGCAAGATCGCGGCGGCGGCGATCGTCGCGCTGCTGGACGGCAAGGCGCCCAATCCCAATCCGGTTCTCAACAACACCTGCTACAGCTTCGTGTCGGACACCGAGGTCATCCACGTCGCTTCCGTGCACCAGTGGAACGAGAAGGAGAAGACGGTGACGATTGTGCCGGGCTCCGGCGGAGTGTCGGCCGCGCGAAATGCGCCGGAAGGAATCTACGGCTGGAGCTGGGCCCGGAATATCTGGGCGGACATGCTTTCCTAGCGGCCTGTGGAACCGAATCCGCCGGCGCCCCGGGCGCTGGCGGCGAATTCCTCGACGACCTCGAACTCGACCTGCGCGACCGGCACCACCACCAGCTGCGCGATGCGATCGAGCGGCTGCACCGTGAACGCCGCCTTGCCGCGATTCCAGAGCGAGATCATCAACGGCCCCTGGTAGTCCGAGTCGATGAGGCCGACGAGGTTGCCGAGCACGATCCCGTTCTTCGCGCCGAGGCCCGAGCGGGGCAGGACGACGGCGGCGTATCCGGGATCCCCGACGTGAATGGCGATCCCGGAAGACACGAGCTGGCTGTCGCCGGGATTCAAGGTCAGGGCCGAATCGATGCAGGCGCGCAGATCCAGCCCCGCGGCGCCCTCGGTGGCGTAGCGCGGCAGCATGGTGCGGATCCTCTCGTCGAGGATCTTCACTTCGAGCTTTCTCACCGGGCGCGCGGCACGCGTTGCGACGCGGGTTCTTGCGCGGACCCGATCATCCCGGCGACGTGCTCGAGGAGCTTGCGCGCCAGCTCGATCTTCGGGCCGCGCCCGAGCGGATGCTCGCCCTGGTCGTCGAACAGGACGATCGAGCTCTGCTCGGCGCCGAGCGCTTCCTGCGCCAGGTTGGCGGCGATCAGCGGCAGCTTCTTCTTGGCGCGCTTCGCGGTCGCGTTCTGCGCGAGCTTCTCGCTTTCCGCGGCGAAGCCGACGCAGAACGGCGGCTTCGGCAGCGCCGCGACCCAGGCGAGGATGTCCGGGTTCTCCTCCAGGTCGAGCGACAGGTCCTTGGCGTTTCCCTTCTTTATCTTCTGGACCGAGGGATTCTTGACGCGGTAGTCCGCCACCGCGGCGACGGAGATGAAGATGTCCGAGGACTGCACATTCTTCTTCACCGCATCGAACATTTCCTGCGCGGTGCGCACGTCCACTCGCGACACTCCGAGCGGCGTCGCGAGCGCCACCGGACCGCTCACCAGCGTCACCTCGGCGCCCGCCTCGCGCGCGGCCCGGGCGACCGCATATCCCATCTTGCCGGAGCTCGCGTTGGTCAGCACCCGAACCGGGTCGACCGGCTCCTCGGTGGGGCCCGCCGTGATCAGGACATGCTTGCCGGCGAGCCGTTTCGGCTGGAAGAAGACCTCGATCTCGTCGACGATGCCGGCCGGCTCGAGCATCCGCCCCAGACCGGTCTCGCCGCACGCCTGGTCGCCCGCCTCCGGACCGGCAAAGAGGACGTCGTCCTCATAGAGCATTTCCAGGTTGCGCTGCGTCGCGCGGTTTTCCCACATCTCCACGTTCATCGCCGGCGCTAGCAGCAAGGGGCAGCGCCGCGCCAGGCAGAGCGTCGACAGGAGATCGTCGGCGAGGCCGTGCGCGAGCTTCGCCATGAAATCCGCCGAGGCCGGCGCCACCACGATCAGGTCGCGGTCGCGCGACAGCTCGATGTGGCCCATGTTGTCGGCGACCCGGACATCCCAGAGATCGGTCCAGACGGGCTGGCCGGAGAGCGCCTGCATCGTGACGGGCGTGATGAAGCGCGTGGCCGCCTCGGTCATCGCGACCCTTACGTCGGCCCCTTCCTTTATAAGCAGGCGCGCGAGCTCGGCGGCCTTATAGGCAGCGATTCCGCCGGTGATCCCCAGGAGAATTCTCTTTCCCTTGAACGTCATCGAATGAGCCGCCAGGGCCGTTAAGGGGGAGGGGAATTCTAAGCGAAAGGCCCGGGCATGGCGATTTCGGACTGGCCGGTGGCGGAGCGGCCGCGCGAACGGCTGCTGGCGGAGGGCGCGGGGACGCTGAGCGATGCCGAGCTGCTGGCGGTCCTGCTGCGGACCGGGGTGCGAGGCAAGAGCGCCGTCGAGCTGGCTCGCGAGCTGCTCGTCAGATTCGGCGGGGTGGGAAGCCTGCTCGGAGCGGGGAAAGCGCTGCTCGACATCAAGGGGCTGGGCGAGGCGAAGCGCGCGCAATTGTCGGCGGCGATGGAGCTGGCCCGGCGCTCTCTCGGCGAGCGGCTGCGGGAGGGCGCGGCGCTCACTTCGCCCGGCGCGGTGCGCGACTATTTGCGCCTTGCGCTCGGCGGGCGCGAGCACGAAGTCTTCGTATGCCTCTGGCTCGACGCCCAGCACCGGGTGATCTCGTTTCAGGAATCCTTCCGGGGCACGCTTACGCAGACCAGCGTTTACCCGCGCGAGATCGTGAAGGCGGCCCTGGCGGCGAACGCCGCCGCCGTGATTTTTGCCCACAACCATCCCTCCGGCGTCGCACAGCCCAGCCAGGCGGATGAGCTCCTGACCCGCAACCTGAGGGAGGCGCTGGGCCTGGTGGATGTCAAAGTGCTCGACCATTTCATCGTCGCCGGCAGCCAGGCCCTTTCCTTCGCCGAACGCGGCCTCCTTTAGGCGATTTGCCTGTATAATCCGCGCCTTTCGAGAATTCCCGGAGTCACCGCATGCCCCGCGTCTGTCAGGTCACCGGCAAAAAGCCGATGAAGGGCCACCTCGTCTCGCACGCCAACAACAAGACGATCCGCAAGTTCATGCCGAACCTGCACTACCGCCGCTTCTGGGTTGAGAGCCAGAGCCGCTGGGTTCGCCTGCGTGTATCTACCGCCGGCCTGCGCCGCATCGACAAGCTGGGCGTCGAAGCAGTGCTCGCCGAGATCAAGGCCAAAGCCAAGGCCGCTGCCTAAGCGGCAAAGAACAGGAACAAGCCATGCGTGAAAAAATCAAGCTGGAATCGTCGGCCGGAACCGGCCACTTCTACACCACCACGAAAAACAAGCGCACCACGCCGGACAAGCTGGAGATCAAGAAATACGATCCCAAGGCGAGGAAGCACGTGATCTACAAAGAAACCAAGCTGAAATAATAAACAACAAGGTTCCGGAAAAAGCCCGCGCTGAGCGGGCTTTTTCTTTTCCGGCGCAGGTTAGCGGAAGCTGTATTGCGCTCCCAGCATGTACGTGTCCACATTCTGGGTGCTGCCGGGAAGGTCGATGCGGTAGCGATCGGCGTCGAGGCGGAGCGCCCAGTTCTGCGTCAGGCCGATCTGCGCTCCGACGCCGACCCGCGGACCCCAGCCCGTCTCTCTTCCAGTGGTCAATCCCGGGTTGCTTCCGGAAACCGTGGTGCGCATGTAGGTGCCGCCGAGCTTGCCGAAGATGGACGAATGCGAGCCGATGGGGAAGCCGGCGACGAGCGCGAGATCGAGCCCCCTGGATTCGGTCTTGCCGCCGCCGCGGTTGAAGTCGCCAAGATCGATGAAGCCGATTTCCGCGCCGAAGATGTTGTTGAACTTGCCGCCGCCGAACACCCGCCAGGCTTGGTCCCGCAGCTCACAGCTGTCTCCCGGCGGACACGGTGCATGCAGCTTCGCGCGTCCGTAGCTGGCGCCTACGTGCCCCCAGAAACCGGGCTGATAGGGCATCGTCCATGAACTGGAATCGCGGGCCGGAGGCGGCGTAGTCTGCTGCGCGAACGCGCCGCCCGTCGCGATGCTGCCCGCGGCGAGCGTCGCCAGTGACGTGCAAAAGAAAATCGACTTCATGGTGCAAAGCTCCTGAATTGATCAGGAGCCGATGCTAGAGAGGGGGCGAGCTATGGAACAGTCGCCTACGGCGTGATCCCGCTGTGGGCGCACGCACTACGAATGCGTGCACTGCAATGAACAGACCCGTCGGCGCGGACCCGATCAGGCGTAGGAGCGAAGGCGTTGCGAGAAATCGACGAGCGAAGCGATGCCGCTCGCCTCGGCCCGGTGGCACCAATCCTGAAGCTGACGCAGGAGCTGCTCTTTCGAGGCGCTCGAGCGCTCCCAGAGCTTGGCGAGCTCCTTGCGCATGGCGATCACCGTTTCCAGCGCGCGCGAATTCTTGAGCACCTCGGTGAGCTTCGCCCCCTCGGCGCCGGCAACCTGCTGCCCGCGCAACAGCGCGCGCTTCAGCGAGCGCAGAACCTCGGCGTCACGCGGCGACCAGTGCTTGAGACGCGCCACTTCGTCGGCATAGGTGCGCTTCACGGACTTCGCGTAGCGGGAGAACACGTCGTAGCGGTTGGCTATTACCGCGTGCAGGGTATCCAGATCCACGGCCGCCTTAGCGGCGGCGAAGCGCGGCTTCGGGGCCACCTTCTTCACCGTGGCGAAGCCGAGGATTTCCATGAGGCGGATGTACATCCAGCCGATGTCGAACTCGTACCACTTCGAGGACAGCTTGGCCGACGAGGCAAACGCATGGTGATTGTTGTGCAGCTCCTCGCCGCCGATCAGGATGCCCCACGGCACGATGTTGGTGCTCGCGTCGGCCACGTCGTAGCTGCGGTAGCCGAAGAAATGGCCCACGCCGTTGATGACGCCCGCCGCCCAGAACGGGATCCATGCGACCTGCACGAGCCAGATGAGGATGCCGGGGACGATCCCGAAAACAAGCCCGTTTACGCCCAACAGGACGAACACGCCGGCGTAGGAGAAGCGCCCATACAAATTGCGCTCGAGCCAGTCGTCCGGGGTGCCATGGCCATAACGCTCCATGGTTTCCTGGTTGTACGATTCCTTGACGTAGAGAAACACGCCCCTCCACAGGACCTTGCTCAGGCCGTGTATCTGCGGGCTATGCGGGTCATCCACGGTTTCGCATTTGGCGTGGTGCTTGCGGTGAATGGCGGCCCATTCCCGGGTCACCATCCCGGTGGTGAGCCAGAGCCAGAAGCGGAAGAAATGCGATACGACCGGATGCAGCTCGAGCGCGCGGTGCGCCTGGCAGCGGTGCAGGTAGATCGTGACGGCGGCGATCGTGATGTGCGTCAGCGCGAGCGCGGCGAGCACATACCCCCACCACGGCAAATCGAGGAATCCGGACAAAATCATTGGGAAAACCTGCCCTTATGGTCGTTATAGAAGGCGCGGGTCATTTTACGCGAACCCTACCCGGGTGCAATTGGAACTTCGTCACATAGTGTAAAACCGCCGCACGAACGATATTCGGCACAGTCAATAATCACGCAAAAATCGCCGCATGCCCTCGCACCCGTTATATCGACAGCTTCTCCGCGGAATCGTTCATTGTCTGTCTGCGAGCGGACTTAGCGTCGCGGGCGCGGCGCACGCGGCGCGCCCGTTCGTCACGGACGATGCGCGGGTCGTCGACGAAGGCGGCTACCAGCTCGAGACTTTCCTCAAGCAGCAGCGCGCATTCCACGAGCGCGAGTTCTGGTTTCTGCCCGCGCACAATCCGTTTGGGCGTGTAGAGCTTACTTTGGGCGGCGCGTGGATCGACAGCGCTCCGGGCGGTAATTCGAGATCGCTGATCGCACAGGCCAAGACGCTCCTCAAGCCGCTCGAGACGAACGGCAGCGGCTATGCGCTCACGGCAGGAGTGGTGCGCCTGAGCCCGTCAGGCCCGGAGTCCGCCGAGACCAACCCGTTTGTGAACGGCATCGGCAGTTTTTCCGTCGCCGACGACGCGGTCGTGATCCACACGAATCTCGGCGCGCGCCGCGACGGCGGCTCCAACACGACGCGCGGCACCTGGGGGGCGGGCGCGGAAATCCGCATGACTTCGCGGCTGTTCGGGATCGTCGAGACCTACGGCGAGCGCGGCGAGAAGCCGACGCGGCACGCGGGCCTGCGCATCTGGGCGGTGCCGGATCACGTGCAGGTCGATACCACCGTCGGCTTCGAGCGAACGGACCCGGAGCGACGGTTTTTTACCGTCGGGATGAGGCTGCTGTGGTGAGCGCATCTCAGGCGACGCGCTCGAAAGCGGCCGCAAAGAATCCGTCGGTGTTGTGCACATGCGGCCACAGCCGCAAACGCTCGCCCGTGTCGACGGGGATGCGCTGAGCGCGCAGCAACTCCGCGCAGGAGAGCGGCCTGAATTCGCGCCGCTCCGCGGCGAAAGCGTCCACGACCGCCTCGTTCTCCTCGCGCAAGATGCTGCAGGTCGCATACACCAGGCGGCCGCCGGGCTTCACCAGCCTCGCGGCCGATCCGAGGATGCGGCCCTGCTTTTGGGAAAGCTCGACGAGCGCTTTTGGATCATGGCGCCATTTCAGATCGGGATTGCGCCGCAACGTGCCGAATCCGCTGCACGGCGCGTCCACCAGAACCCGGTCGATCTTGCCCGCCAGGCGCTTGGCGCGGGCGTCGTTGTCGCCGGACAGGACGAGCGGGTGAATGCTGGTGACCTGCGCGCGAGCCGCGCGCGGCGCCAGCGCGGCCAGCCGGCTCGCGGAAACATCCATCGCGTATACGCGGCCCGTTCCACGCATCAGCATCGCCAGCGCGAGCGTCTTGCCGCCGGCGCCGGCGCAATAGTCGGCGATCATCTCGCCCCTGCGCGGCCCGAGCAGCCACGCGAGGAGCTGGCTGCCTTCGTCCTGCACCTCCACGAGTCCCTCGGTAAAAAGCGGATGGCGGTTGATCGCGGGCTTCTCCAGAAGGCGGATCCCGGCCGGCGACAGCGGAGTCGGCGCGCCCCCGATGCCATCTTCGGCGAGGCGAGCGAGCGCGGCGTCGCGATCGATGCGCGCGACATTGGCGCGCAGGTCGAGCGGCGCGGCGTTCAGCATTCCCTGGGCGAGCTGCATCGCCTCGGCTTCGCCGTGCTCGGCGGCAAGCTTCTGCCACAGCCAGTCGGGAAGATCGGCGCGCACCGCGGGAGGAAGCTCCTCGGTGCGCGCCGCTCTGATGCGGGAGACGAGCGCGAGGTCCTCGGCGCGGAGCACCTCCTCGAGCGAGCGCCCGGACAATCCGAACACGCGCAGCAGCGCGGCTATCAGCAGCGCGCGCGGCTCGGCCGATCCCGCCGCATGCTCGAGGGATCGCTTTCGCCTCAGGACCGCGAACGCCGACTCCGCGATGAACGCGCGGTCCTGGCGCCCGAGCGCGCGATGCGCGCGAAAGTAGCGCGACAGGACCTCGTCCGCGGGACCGGAGAATTGCAGGAGGACCGAGAGCGCGGCGGCCGCCTGGCCGAGCAGCGGCCGCGTCAGCCGCAAGCGCGCCTCACTGGCCGGAGATTTTGGTGGCAACCTGATCGATCTGCGTGCCGTCTTTGTGATCCGTGACGAGCATACGCACGAGGATATTGCCTTGCGAGGGCGCGAGCCAGATCTCGGTCGAGCGTCGCTCGTCGGGACGCTCCTTGACGCGCGCGAGCTTGATCGTGTCGAACTCCCCGGCCGGGATCTTCACGCGCTCGCGTCCCACCACCGCGAAAGCGTATTTCGACACGCTGCCGCCGTCGGCCACGCTCATGTTGACGGGCTGCGCTCCAAGGGGAACAAACGCCAGGCTGAGCAGGAAAGACAGGCGGTCCTGCGGATTGGGCGGCAGCGGCTGGACTTCGGGGCCGCCGCGAAATTGCATCGTCAACGTCCTCGCGTCCCAGTCGAAGGTGGCGCGCGCCGTCTGGCGGCCCGTGCGCTCGTCGATGAATTCGACCGGCTGCAGGCCGGTGGCGGCGACCATGCCGCGGCTCGAGCGCCTGATCGAGCCGAGCGCCGCCAGGAAGCCGCGCCCCTTGGTGGTCTCGACGAGCTGGTACTTTCCCTCGCCGTGCTCCAGGCGTTCCGTGACCTCGCCCAGCACCGTGCCGTTGCGCGAAACGTCGTAGACGACTTCGAGGCGGCTCGGCGGCGCGGCGAGCGTCGCCGCCATCGCGGCGATCGGGACGAGCAGCGCCAGCCCGGCGCGGCTAATCAGCAGCAACAAGTTGCGCATCGTTTCCCGCATTGCTTCCTATAACGCGGACCTTGCCGTCGCGGATGACCAGCCTGCCGTCGAGGAACCAGCGCACCGCGCGCGGGTAGATCACGTGCTCCTGGCGCAGCACGCGCGCCGCGAGCGCTTCCGCGCTGTCGCCCTTTCGCACCTTCACCTCGGCCTGGATCACGATCGGGCCGTGATCCAGCTCCGCGGTGACGAAATGCACCGTGCAGCCGTGCACCTTCGCGCCGGAGGCAAGCGCTCGCGCGTGCGTGTCGAGCCCCGGGAAAGCGGGCAGCAGCGAAGGATGGATATTGAGCAGCCTGCCGGCGTAGCGCTCGACGAAGCCGGGAGTGAGCACGCGCATGAATCCGGCGAGCGCGACGAGCCGCGGCTCGAACCGGTCGATCTCCTCGGCGAGCGCGGCATCGAACGCCTCGCGGCTGGGGAACTTGCGATGCTCCACGACGCGCGTCGCGACGCCGCGGGACGCTGCGATCGCGAGGCCTTTCGCGTCGGCGCGGTTGCTGATGACGGCGGACACCGGCAGCCCCGCCTCCAGCAGCGCCTGCATGTTGCTGCCGCGCCCCGAGATCAGCACCACTACGGACATGCCCCGGCCCCTGTGCGCGCGCGCTTCATGCGGAAGGCCCGATCATCGATTCGGGCCGCACCCACCGGTCGAAATCCGCCGCGGACACGTAGCCCAGCGCGAGCGCGGCCTCGCGCAGCGTGCCGCCCTCGCGATGCGCCTTCTTCGCGATCTCGGCGGCGCGGTCGTAGCCGATGTGCGGCGCGAGCGCGGTGACGAGCATCAGCGAACGCTGGAGCAGCTCGGCGATGCGCGTTTCGTTCGGCTCGATGCCGCGCGCGCAGTGCTCCTCGAAGGAGCGCGAACCGTCGGCGAGCAGCCGCGCGCTCTGCATGAAGGCGTGGATGATGAGCGGCTTGTAGACGTTCAGCTCGAAGTGCCCCGACGCGCCGCCGATATTCAGCGCCACGTCGTTGCCCAGGACCTGCGCGCACAGCATCGTCAGCGCCTCGGCCTGGGTCGGATTCACCTTGCCC
>CAYOVM010000115.1:0-11026 GCA_964407355.1 uncultured Enterobacteriaceae bacterium | reverse complement strand
TGCCGGGGTTCGGGATCACCGGCAGCCAGGTGATCTCGCTTTCCTTGAAATCGGGTTTCTCGTTCGCATGCCTTTTCGCTTCTTCGAGGCCGTTTTTCTCAAGCAAAGCCTTAAGGTCGGAAAAGCGATTGCCGAGCCGGCGCCCCAGGTCGACAATGCCCGAGTCCGTCACCACGCCGAAGCCGGCGCCCTTCGAAGTCCTGAAGCTGGCGAGTCTCATGACGCCTCAACTTTCTTTCAGCCACATGGGCCTGTTCGTCGCCGACGTGGCGCGGATGCGGGATTTTTACACACGCGTGCCCGGATTTGCGGTTACCGACCGCGGCGTGCTCGAAACAGGTCAGTCGGAAGACGGCTTGGACTTGAGGCCGGCGGTGAGGGTGAACTTCATCGCGTCCTCGCGCGACATCGCGACCGGCCGGATGCGGCTGCGGGCCACGAACACGGTGTAGCCGCCGATGTTGTAGGCCATCGGCAGGTACACCGCGACCTCGCCCTCGTTCGCGATGCCCTCGGGCAGGTCGCCGAACTCGGTGCGCGTGACGAAGCCGAGCAGGCGCGCCTCGAGGCCGGGCAGGGTCACCGCGACCACCTGCAGCGCCGGGTCCTCGTGCTTCGCGAACAGGCCCAGCAGGTCGCGCAGCGCGCCGTAGACCGAGCGCACCAGCGGGATGCCGAGCAGCAGCTTCTCGATCCCGCGGAAGAAATACCGGAACACCACGGCGCGCATCAGCACGCCGACGCCGAACACGACCGCGATCGCGGCCGCGATGCCCATGCCGGTGTGGTAGTCCTGCGGAACCAGCCACTGCAGCGGCTTGCCGAAGAGGCGCTCGGCGAAGTTGAACATCCATACGATGAAATACAGCGTGGCGAGCACCGGCACCAGGGTGAGCAGGCCGGTCGCGAATACCGCGCCGGCGCTCTTCAAGACGCCGCTCGTCCAGACGCTTTTCACGGCGTTATTTAAGCAGGAAATGCGCTGGTATAGTTTCCGGCGGAGGCCTCATGACGATCGCGGTGATTTTCGAGTTCACGCCCGCCGAAGGGCGCTTTCCGGACTACATGAAGCTGGTGGGCGAGCTGAAGGCGGACCTCGAAAAGGCGGAGGGCTTCATTTCGCTCGAGCGCTTCGAGAGCATCACCACCAAGGGCAAGTTCATCTCGCTGCAGTTCTGGCGCGACGAGGAATCGGTGCGCAAGTGGCGCAACGTGCAGAAGCACCGGGAGGCGCAGAAGAAGGGCCGCGCCGGCATCCTCGCCTCGTACCGCCTGAGGATCGCGAGGGTGGAGCGCGACTACACGAACGAGTCCCGGGGCGAAGCGCCGCCCGACAGCCGGGAGATTCACGGATAGCCCACAGCTTCCTCTTCAGGGAGGGAACCTGGCGCGCGGAGGGGGTCTACTGCGACGCCGGCGGGAACCGGTTCGCCACCGCCGGCGAGACCACCATCCGGCACGAGCAAACCCTGTGGCGCTTCGAGGCGGTGCTGCGCCTGCGCGGCGACCCGGCGCGCGTGACCCACAACCGCTACGAGATCGAGCCGTTCTCGCCCGGCGCGCGCTCGACGCACTGGAGCTCCACCAACCCGGCGATCGGCGCGCTGCGCGGGCGCTTCGTGCTCGCCGGCGACGCCATCCTGTCGTTCTATTCCAGCCCGACCGGGCGCTACCGCGGCTTCGAGTGCCTGCAGCAGCAAGGCGAAACGCGCTATTCCGCCCGCGGCGCGCTGCTCGACGAGGACAAGCTGATCTCAAGCTGGGCGCTGGAGCTGACCCTGGTGTGAAAAGATTCACGCGCCAGCCCGTGCCGGCCGCGTGCCGCGTGAATTCGCACGAAGCTGCAGTGCTATCCGGCCTCGAAAGCCGCCGGCGCCCGGCCTAAAGTGACCGGCTGTGATCGCCGGGGGGCGAGCAATCGAAGGGGGGGCGCAATGAACGTAAGCGAGCGGGCGGAGTTCCTCGACGCCATGAGGAAAAGCGTAAGGCTGATCAAGCTGACCCAGGCGCTGCTGCAGCGCGCCCGGTCGCAGGCCCACGGCGAGCTCTACGAGCAGGTCAACCAGCTCACCCGGCAGGTCTACGAGCTCAGAGCGAAGTCCGAGTGGCTGCGCTACGCCGTGCTCGGGCGGGGCCGGATCGCGATACACCCGAGCTCCCGGGACGGGTGGCAGGGGTCGGATCGCCGGGTCGCGATGGACCCCAGGATCGAGGCGATGCGGCAGCAGGTCATTGCGGCCCCCGCCAGGTAAGCGGAGCCCGCGCAGACAGTCTTCCCAGACTCGGCGGCCTCCGGAGCCGCTGAGTTCTTTTTCGCCGGCGCCTAGAGCTTCGCGAGATCGGGAAGCGCGATGGGACGCGCGGTCTCGAAAGCGCGCGCCGCGCGCAGCACGAGCGCGTCGGCGTACTTCGGGCCGACGATCTGCAGGCCGACCGGCAGTCCCGCCTTGGTGAAGCCGCAGGGGATCGAAGCCGCGGGCTGCTGCGTGAGATTGAAGGGATAGGTGAACGGCGTCCAGTCGGTCCAGCTGTCGTTGCCCGGTTTCGCGGGAAAATTCCTGCCCGCATCGAACGCCGCGATGGTGAGGGTCGGGGTCACGAGGAGATCGTAATCGCGGTGAAAGAGGTTCATGAGCGCGCCGAGCGCGCCGCGCTTCATCTGCGCATCGAGGATCTCGGTCGCGCCGATCTTCGCGCCCCGCGCCGCCACCTCCAGCAGCCCGGGATCGACGAGCTTGCGCTTCTCCGCCGGAAAGTCCTTGAGGAGGAGCGCGGCGCCTGAGAACCAGTGCGTCCGGAAAACCGCTTCGGGATTTTCAAAACCGGGATCCTTCTGCTCGAGCTTCGCTCCCAGCTCCTCGAAAATCGCGACCGACTTGGAAACCAGAGCGGCGACCTCGGGATCGACCTCGGCGTATCCGAGGTCGGGCGACCAGGCGATGCGCAGGCCGCGCACGCCGTGCTCGAGGCCGGTGCGATAGTCGCGGGCGTCGAAGGGCAGCGCGTGCCAGTCGCGCGCATCGGGAAGCGCGAGCACGTTCAGCATCAGCGCCGCGTCGGTCACGGTGCGCGTGATCGGCCCGACGTGCGCCACCGTGCCGAACGGCGACAGCGGCCACGCCGGCACCCGGCCGAAAGAGGGCTTGATCCCGAAGAGACCCGTGAACGAGCAGGGGATGCGGATCGAGCCGCCGCCGTCGGTGCCGAGCGCGAGCGGCCCCATGCCGGCCGCGACGGCCGCCGCGGCGCCGCCCGAAGACCCGCCCGGCGTCATCGCCGGGTTCCACGGATTTCGCGTGATGCCGGTGAGCGGACTGTCGGTGACGCCTTTCCAGCCGAACTCGGGCGTGGTGGTCTTGCCGAGGAGCACCGCCCCGTGCTCGCGCAGCCGCGCCACCGCCGGCGCGTCGTCGCTCCACGGCCCTTTCGGGTCGACCGTTTTCGAGCCGCGCAGCGTCGGCCAGCCTTTGGTGAGCACGATGTCCTTGATCGACACCGGCACGCCGTCGAGGAGCCCGCGCGGCTCGCCGCGGAGCCAGCGGCCCTCGGACGCTTTTGCGTCCTCGATCGCTTTTTCCGAAACCAGGTTGAAGGCGTTGAGCTTCGGGTTGACGAGCTCGATGCGCTTCAGCACCGCCGTGGCGACTTCCACCGGGGAAGCGGCGCGCTTCCTGAAAAGCTCCGCCAGCTCGCTAGCGGAGAGCGCGCAAAGGTCGGTGCCCGCCTTGCCGGTCATGGTTGTTTTTGCCTTTTTCGGTTTCGCCGGTAGTCTAGTCGAATGCCTGCGCCGCTATCCGTCGGAAAGGTCCTCCTCGGGGCGTTTCTCGTTCCCTGGTGGAAGCGCAGGCCGTTCGCCCACGCGCTCGCGGTTCCGCTGGTCGCGCTCGCGACGCTCATGCTGTCCTGGTATTACGCGGCGGATATGGTGCCGGCGTACGTCGGCTGGATGCTATGTCTGCTCTATGCGGGTCTGTTCACCGTCTTCGCGGTACGCTGCCACAGGCTGGTGCTGATCGACTCGGAAGCACGTGCCGCGGATCCGTGGCTGCGCTGGTCGTGGCGCGAATGGAGGTTTTTCTACTGGCTGGCCGGCCTCTGGCTCATCGCGATGGTGACATGGTGGTTCGCATTGCTGCTGGCCGGAAACGTCATATCCGGTGCCTGGCGGCATTCGCCTGCAGAATTGTCGGTATGGATGGAGTGGAGCATCTACGTCTGCAAGATACCGGCGCTCTACGTTTTCGCGAGGCTGTCCCCGGTGCTTCCCGCCGCCGCCATCGACCGCACCGTCGATTTGAAATCGGCATGGCTGCTTACGCAGAGGAACGGCTGGCGCCTCGTGCTCGTGGTCGGCGTACTGCCGTGGGCAATTTCGCAACTCCTGGCTCTGCTATATCGCGGAGATGCTACCGCGCTCGAGACGATCGTATTGACGACGCTGGGCATCGCGCTGCTCGCGGTCGAGATCGCGGCGCTGTCGATTTCCTATAGAGAGCTGACGAACGAAGAGGACCCGTCGCGTGAACACCCCGCTTGAGCGCAACAAGAAGAACGCCATGGCCTTCTACGACCTGATGTTCAACCAGAGCCGGCCGCGCGAGGCGATCGAGAAGTACGCCGGCGCGACCTATATCCAGCACAACCCGCACGTGGCGGACGGAAAAGAGGCGTTCATCGCGTACTTCGAGCGGATGGCGCGCGAGTATCCGGGAAAGAGGGTGCACTTCAAGCGGGCTTTCGCCGAAGGCGACTACGTGATCCTGCACTGCCACCAGGAATGGCCCGGCTTCAAGGACCGCGACTGGGCCGGCATCGACATCTTCCGCCTCGACGAGAACGGCAAGGTCGTCGAGCACTGGGACGTGCTGCAGGTCGTGCCGGAGGCCTCCGCCAACGGCAACACGATGTTCTGATCAGTCCCAGGCCTCGCCCAGGAGCCACGTGCCTCCGAGCGCGGGCGGCAGCGTGACCGAGTAGCCCTGGGCCGTCCGCATCGTCCTGAGCCCCGCGCCTTCGCAGCGCCCGGCGAACCGCTTCGGGTCGCGGAACTCGAGGGCGATGCCGGCGATCGCGGGCGCGGCGGGCACGTCGTCGATGAAGCTGGAGAGCACGTCCCGGGTTGCGATGAATATGTTCCCGCGGCTCGTCTTCAGGGAAACACCCTTGTTTTCGGGAAAAGGAAGAAGGCCCGCGAAGCGCGCCCAGCGCGCGGCCGTCTCTGCGGGATCGTCGGCGACGATGTACGTAGCGGCGAGGCCGGTCACGCCGTTCGTATGGGCGAGGGCTTCCTCGCTCCACAGGAATTGCGGCGTGAGGTGCTCGCAGTACTGCACGCGGCCTTCCGGCATTTTTCCGGGCGGGACGTAGACCACATTGAACTGGAGCCGCTTTTCTTTTTCTATTTTTCTTTCGAGTTTGATGACCGCTTCGGGCGCGAAGCCATGGGCCTCGAGGCGCGCGCGTTCCGCTTCGGCGTCCGGCGTGCCGAAGCAACAGAGGTGCAAGCCCGCGTAGCGAGCCATGTGCGCGCGCACGCGCTGCGCGTTGGGCGTGTCGAGGGTGGGCGCGAGGATCTCGATGTAGCCGCGCTCGAGCATCAGGCAGCGGTTGGCGGTGCCGGCCGGCTTGCCGGACACTTCGTGATTGGAGACGGGCGTCGGCGCGAAGCCGAGCTCCTCCAGGAGCGCGCCGGCGGCGGCGAGATCGGGCACGAAGTGCGCGACGTGATCGAGGACCAGGTCGCCCGGCGCGGGTTTCTGCTCGTCGAAAATCATCCACCCAATCCGAGCGAGCGGCTGATCACTTCCTTCATGATCTCGTTGGTGCCGCCGTAGATGCGCTGCACGCGCGCGTCGACGTAGGCGCGGGCGATCGGGAACTCCCACATGTAGCCGTAGCCGCCGTGCAGCTGCAGGCACTCGTCCATCACCTTGCACTCGAGATCCGTGACCCAGTACTTGGCCATCGCCGCGATTTCGGGGGTCAAGGCCTTGTTCAGAAGCAGCTCCATGCAGCGATCGACGAATACCCGCGCCACCTGCACCTCCGTCACGAGCTCGGCGAGCTTGAAGCGGGTGTTCTGAAACGCCGCGACCGGCTTGCCGAAGGCCTTGCGCTCGCTCACGTAGGTCTTCGTCCACTCGAGCGCGGCTTCGGCCTTCGCCACCGCGCCGATCGCGATCTGCATGCGCTCCCAGGGAAGCTCCTGCATGAGGTAGATGAAGCCGTTGTTCTCCTGGCCGAGCAGGTTCTCGGCCGGCACCTCGACGTTGTCGAAGAAAAGCTCCGCGGTGTCCTGGCCCTTCAGGCCGATCTTCTCCAGGCGCTTGCCCTTGGAGAAGCCCTTCATCGAGGTGTCCGCGACCAGCAGGCTCGTTCCCTTGGCGCCCTTCGCCGGGTCGGTCTTTGCGACGACGATGACGAGGTCGCAGTTCCAGCCGTTGGTGATGAACGTTTTGGCGCCGTTCAGCACATAGTGATTTTGCTTTTTGACGGCGGTCGTCTTTACCGCCTGCAGGTCGGACCCGGCGCCGGGCTCGCTCATGGCGATGGCGCCGATCATTTCGCCGGAGGCCATCTTCGGCAGGTAGTTCCTCTTCAGCGCCTCGGTGCCGTAGGCGAGGAGATAGGGCGCGACGATCTCGGAATGCAGGCCGAAGCCGAGCGTGGAGTTGTTGGCGCGCGCCTGCTCCTCGATCAGCGCCATGCTGTAGAGCTTGTCCGCGCCGGCGCCGCCGTACTCGGGCGGCATGGTGGGACAGAGAAAGCCGTTCGCGCCGGCCTTGCGCCACACGTCGCGGTCGGCGTAGCCCTGCTTCTGCCAGCGCTCGTCGTGCGGCGCGACCTCGTCGCGCATGAAGCGGCGCACGCTGTCGCGGAACGTTTCGTGCTCGGGGGCGAAGAGCGTACGCGGGATCACAAATCATTTTAATATAGCCGGATGAACAAGCCGGTCGAGGCGCAGGCGATCACCGTCAGCGGCGCGGAAGCGGTCGTGGAGATGCTCAAGGCGCACGGCGTCGAGGCGATCTTCGGCCTGTGCGGCGATACCAGCCTCCCGCTTTATGACGCGCTGGCGCGCCTGCCGCACGGTATCAAGCATGTCTTGACGAGAGACGAGCGCCACGCCGGGTACATGGCCGACGGCTATGCACGCGTCACCGGCAAGGTGGGCGTATGCGAAGGCCCCTCGGGCGGCGGCGCCACCTACATCCTTCCCGGCCTGGTCGAAGCGAACGAGTCCTCGATCCCGGTCCTCGCCATCAACACCGACGTCTCCGTCTCTTCGCGCGGCAAGTTCACGCTGACCGAGCTCGACCAGCGCGCGCTGATGAAGCCGCTCACGAAATGGAACGCGGTGCTGGACCGCTCTGCGGACGTTCCTAGGGTTTTCAGGAAAGCCTTCGAGGAAATGACCACCGGACGGCCGGGCAGCGCCCACATCGCGCTGCCTTTCGACGTGCAGAACGGGCCGGTCGATCGCACGGACATATATGCCGACCCCACGCTCGGGTACTTCCCCTCGCGACGAGTGGGCGCCGATGCTTTTTATATTGAACTGGCCGTTAAATTAATAAAAAAAGCCAGGCAGCCGATTTTCATCTGCGGCGGTGGAGTCGTCCTCTCCGGCGCCGAGACCGAGCTCGCAGAGCTCGCGGAAAAGCTCTCCGCGCCGGTCGCCACCACGATCAGCGGCAAGGGCTCGATCGACGAACGTTGCGCACTGTCGGCCGGCGTCGTCGGCTCCAACGGCGGCACGCCGGAGACGCGCGCGATCGTCGACGCGGCGGACCTCGTGATCTTCGTCGGCTGCCGCGCCGGCTCGGTGACCACCGAGCGCTGGCGCCATCCCGCGCCGGGCCGCGCGAAGATCATCCACATCGACGCCGATCCGGCGGTGCCGGGCACGAATTACCAGGTAGACGTTCCGCTCATCGGCGACGCCAGGCTTTGCCTCGCGGCGTTGAAGGATGCTTTGGAGGGTTTTGAAAGACCTTCCGATTTGACCTGGGTGGAAAAAGCGAAGCGCGAAAAATTCGAGAAGTTCGAGAAGCTCGCCGCCTCGAACGACACGCCGATCAAGCCCGAGCGCGTCGTCCAAGAATTAAGTCTTTTATTGGATAAAGATTCCATTCTGGTGGCGGACCCCGGAACCCCCTGCCCGTATTTCTCGGCTTACCACGTGGTGCGCGGCACCGGCCGCAAATATTTCTCCAACCGCGCGCACGGCGCGCTCGGCTATTCGCTCGCCGCGGCCATAGGCGCGCACGTCGGCCGCCCTTCGGTGAAGACGGTCGCGGTGATGGGCGACGGCAGCTTCGGCATGTGCGCCGGCGAGCTCGAGACCGCGGTGCGCCTGAAATTGCCGATCACGTTCGTGGTGATCTCCAACGCCGTCTACGGCTGGATCAAGGCGGGGCAGAAGGCCGGGTACGCGCAACGATATTTCTCGGTCGACTTCGGCGTGACCGACCATGCGAGGGTCGCGGAGGCTTTTGGCGTGAGGAGCTGGCGCGTTACCGATCCGTCAAAGCTCAAGGAAGTTTTTAAAAGCGCTTTTTCCCATCAAGGTCCGACTCTGGTAGACGTGGTGACCCAACCGCTTCACGAAGCCAGAGCGCCCGTTTCGGAGTGGGTCGCATGATTCCGCGCGGCCATCACGACATGGGCGGCCTGCCCGCCGGCAAGGTCGATCGCACCGAGCATGACTATGCCGACTGGGAGCGCAGGGTGGACGCGTTGGCGGTGCTGACAGGCGCAAGCAAGGGCATCACGGTCGATGAGCGGCGCAAGCTCATCGAGGGACTGCCGCCCGAGGACTACGACCGCATGGCCTACTACGAGAAATGGGTCATCGCGCTCGCGCACGCGCTCCTGCAGCGCGGGGTCATCACCACCGCGGAGCTCGCGCATAAGATGGTCGAGGTGGAGCGGCGTAGCGCAATCGAGATGGAGCGCCGTGGCTCAAGCTAAGTTCAAGCCGGGCGAGAAGGTGAGGGTCATGAAGGCCTATCCGCTCGGCCACGTGCGCACGCCCTACTACATCCGCGGCTGCGCCGGCGAGATCGAGCGCCTCTGCGGCAGTTTTCCCAACCCCGAAGAGCTCGCGCAGATGCGCGACGGCCTGCCGCCGCAGCCCCTCTACAGGGTCCGCTTCCGCCAGCAGGAAGTCTGGCCCGACTACCGCGGCAGCCCTTCCGATATCCTGGAGGTCGAGATCTTCCAGCACTGGCTCGAAAAAGCATGAGCAAGGACGACGACGCCGCCCGGGAGCAGGGCAAGTACCAGCCGCTCTCCTACTTCCAGCTCATGGAGGTGACCCTGCGCGAGCTGCTGGTGGAAAAAGGCATCGTCACCGAAGCGCAGGTGCAGGCCGAGGTCGAGGCGATGCGCCAGCGGACCCCGGAGCGCGGCGCGCGCCTCGTGGCGAAAGCCTGGGTCGACCCCGAATTCAAGAAGCGACTGCTCGACAACGGCAGCCGCGCCTGCACCGAGCTCGGCATCGACGTCGCGGCGCTCAAGCTCGTCGTGGTCGAGAACACGCCGCAGACGCACAACGCCATCGTCTGCACGCTCTGCTCGTGCTATCCGCGCATGCTCCTCGGCATCCCGCCCGACTGGTACAAGTCGCGCAACTACCGCTCCCGGATGGTGAGGGAGCCCCGCGCGGTGCTGAAGGAGTTCGGGCTGGAGATCAGGGACGACATCCAGATCCGCGTCCACGACTCCACCGCCGACATGCGCTACATGGTCCTGCCGATGCGCCCCTCCGGCACGCAGGGCTGGACCGAAGAGCGCCTCGCGACGCTCGTAGACCGGGATTCGATGATTGGAGTTGCGGTACCGAAGCCCACGTAGAACTACTTAGTCGTTCTACGTGACGTTTCCAACAACAATCGAGACGGTGTCCTCGTGGGGGCTGGTAGGCATTGCTGTCTTTGTCATAGATTCTGCGGTCTCATCGCGTAGACAACGTAGAGCTTGCTGATGGCGAGACAGAGCTACAACTACAGCGTATTCATCAACTGCCCGATCGATGACAAATACACGCCGTTGTTCCGTGCGGCAGTTTTTGCGGTTCTTCGGTGTGGCTTCAATGCTCGCTGCGCGCTCGAAGAAGACGACTCGGGCGAGCTGCGACTCCACAAGATATATCGAATCATCTCGGAATGCCGCCTTGGAATTCACGATCTCTCTCGAACTCAACTGACCGGACGATCGCGACTGCCTCGATTCAACATGCCCTTTGAGCTTGGCGTATTCTTGGCTGCTAAACACTTTGGGCGAGAGGAGCATGATCGCAAAGTATCGAAGATATTTGAGGCTAGGGGGCACACTTACGAGGCATTCATCTCGGATATCAAGGGTCAAGACATCAGTGCTCACAACAATCGGCCTAGCGTGATCGTCGTCATGATCAGAAACTGGCTTTCCGCTAACTCACCCAAGACACCGCTACCAGGCGGACACGCAATCTGGAAAGACTACAATGCGTTTGTCCGTTGGCTGCCAAAGCAATGTCGTCGCCTAAAGTTGAGAATTGCTGATCTAACCTTCGGCGACTATTGGAATCTCGTATACGAATGGATCGAGAATCGCTGAGTAAACGGTACGATAGCAATAGGAGAGCATGACATGGCGAAATACAACAGGAACAGCGGAAAGGGTTGGACTAAGTCGGAGGTCTCACAGCTTCGATCACTTGCGCGTGAGAATACGCCGACGAGAGTGATCGGGCTGAAACTGGGGCGTACCGTAAGCTCCGTGCGAACGAAGGCTTCTGAGTCGAACGTCTCGCTCAAACCAACCAATCAACGTCCTTACGGCAGCAAGAAATAGAAGATCAACAACGCGCTCCACTTCTTCTTACGAACCTGGATGTCGGCCTGCTGCCGGCCGCGTGAGCGCAGGGTGATCACAATTTGTGACCGCGTTGGAAATCTGGCCAATTAATGTCTCGCACCATTCGCTTGATGGGCGTCGTCCCGCTCGGCGACCTCGCCGCATACGTGGAGTTCTCGCGCAC
>CAYOVM010000114.1:9696-11081 GCA_964407355.1 uncultured Enterobacteriaceae bacterium | reverse complement strand
TCGAGACCGGCAAGGCGGTGTTCGAGCTGAACCAGGGCGGCCACCACGACCACCTCGTGTGCCTGCAGTGCGGCCGGGTCGAAGAGTTCTACGATAGCGACATCGAGAAGCGCCAGAACCAGGTGGCGAAGCAGCGCGGCTTCCTGCTGCGCGGCCATTCGCTCGCGATGTACGCAGACTGCACCAAGAAAGACTGCCCCTACCGGCCGGTCGAGCCGTAGGGCGTACTGCTCCTCTAACAACCCGACGCGGAACACCCGACGCCAGTGGAAACTTGCCCGAAATGCGGCACCCGGTTCAATCCGCCCGAGGCGGGCGGCGGGTATGCGACGCTGACCATACTCCGGGGCGGCGCCCTCGATACGAAAGTGCGCTGCCTGGACTGCGGCCACGTCTTCGAGCCGCGGTCGGGCTTTCTCGGGCCGCGCATCCGAAAGTTCGTCATCGGCCTGTTCGTCGCGATCGCCGTGGTCGCGCTCATGTATGTGCTGGTGTTCAAGCCGCTCGTGCATGCGCAAGGCTTTCCCGCGAAGCCGGTCACGGTCGTCGTGCCCTTTCCGCCCGGCGGCAGCGCCGACTTCCTCGCGCGCGTGCTCGCCGATCCCCTGGGCGAGCGCTGGGGCAGGCCGCTGATGGTCGCCAACCGGCCGGGCGCCGGCACGGTGATCGGCACCGAGGCCGTCGCCAGGGCGCCGGGCGACGGCCACACGCTCCTCATGAACGCGGCGAGCTTCGTCATCAACGCCGCGGTACGGCCGAACCTTCCGTACGACATCCTCAAGGACTTCGCGCCGGTGACGCTGCTCGTCTATTCGCCGCAGGTCCTCGTGGTGAACTCGTCCTCGTCCGTGAAGACGCTGCAGGATCTCCTGGCGACGGCGCGCGCGAAGCCCGGGCAGCTCAGCTACGCCACCGTCGGCCCCGCCACCACGCAGCACGTTCTGGGCGAGCAATTCAAGCTGGAGACGAAGATCGATGTGATCTACGCGCCCTACCCCGGCGGCGCGCCCGCCGTGACCGCGCTGCTCGGAAACCACGTCCACTACGTCATCGCCAACTACAACGAAGTCGCCACGCAGGTGGCGGCGGGAAAGCTGCGCGCGATCGCGACTGCCACGCGCGAGCGCATCGAGTCGCTCAAGGACGTGCCGACGCTGATCGAGTCGGGCGTCGGCATCGACACCACGGTCTGGTTCGGCCTCGTCGCCCCGGCCGGCAGCCCGAAGAGCGCCATCGACAAGCTCCAGGCGGACATCGCTGCCGCCTTGAAGGTCCCCGCGGTCCGGGAGAAGCTCATCGCGCAGGGCATGTTCCCGGTCGGCAGCACCTCCGAAGCGTTCGGCGCGCACATCCGCGCCCAGAAAGAGCAGTACGAGAAAGTGATC
>CAYOVM010000114.1:5121-9596 GCA_964407355.1 uncultured Enterobacteriaceae bacterium | reverse complement strand
AATCGAGCAGCGAGCGCCAGTAGCCGCGCACGACGAAATAGGGCTGCTGCGACTGCGTCGCCGCGAACACCTGCGGCAGATAACGGTGCGACAGGTACGGATACTTGTGATGGACCTCGTGGTAGTTCACATGGCTCCAGAGCCATTCGAGCCACGGGGCGGTCAGCACCACCCAGCCGCTCGCTTCGTCGCGCGTCTCGCGCCGCACCGCTGGAATTCCGTAGTGGTCGGACAAGGCCCGGAAGGAAAACACCAGTGGAAACGCCAGGATCATCGGCACCACGGTCACGGCGAGCGACACCCCGAGGAGCGGCGGCAACCAGAAATAGACCGCGCCGGCCGACACGAGGAAGGCGGCATCCTTCAGCGCCCGGCCGGCGCAGCGCCGATCGCCCAGCTGCCGTAAATTCGCGAAGAACAGGCGGTACTGCTCTTTCAGGCCCACCAGGGAGCCGATCGTCGCCGCGTAGGCAAAGGAGTGGTGGTGCATGGCGTCTTCCGGGTCGAGCCCGGGCTGGTGCGCGTAGCCGTGGTGCGTCAAATGGAACTGGCGGTTCGCGTGGAACGGGATCAGCGTCAGGGCCGAGAGCAGCCCGCCCCAGAATTCATTCCAGAACGCCGAGCGAAACAGCACCCGATGGACGGCGTCGTGGGCGAGAACGCCCATCCCGGTGAGCAGCACGGCATCGACGACGCCAAGCAGGGCGACGCTTCCCCATTTGAGCGCCATCGCCGCCGCGGGCGGCAGGGTCGAACTGGCGTCGAGCGCGGCGGCGATGCGATCGGCGCCGTAGATCGAGGCGCATAGCAGCGCGATGAGCAGCACCGCCTTGCACAGGTTCTCGGCCACGGGGAGCACCTGCTGCCTGGGATCGGGAATCGCGCAGAGCGTCATTCGTGGTCGATCGCGCCCCGCCGGCAGCTAGCCGGCGCCGAGCAGCTCGGCTGCGTGCTTGCGCGCGGTCGCCTCGGCGCCGCCGAGCATCCGCGCCAGCTCTTCGATCCTCGCCGCACGGTCGAGCCGCGAAACCCGGACCTTCACGGCGCGCGCGCCGCCCTTCTCCACCGACCACTGCTCGTCGCCCTGCGCGGCGACTTGCGGAAGGTGGGTGACGCACAGGACCTGCCTTTCCCTGCCGAGCCGCTTGAGCGACTTGCCGATGGTCTGCGCCACCGCGCCGCCCATTCCGGAATCGACCTCGTCGAAAACCAGGGTCGCGACGGGCGACGACTTGGCCGCGACGAGCTGGATGGCGAGGCTGATGCGCGAGAGCTCTCCGCCGGAGGCCACGCGGGCAAGCGGGCGCAGCGGCAGGCTCGGGTGCGAGGCCACCTCGAACTCGACCTCCTCGGCGCCGGCGGCGCCCGGCTCTTCCAGCGGGATCAGCTTGACGGAGAAGCGGCCGCCGGCCATCGCGAGCTGCTGCATCGCGGCGCTCACGGCCCGCGAAAGCGCCTGCGCCGCCGCCTGGCGCCTGGCGGTCAGTTTTTTCGCGATCGAATCGAAGCGGGCGCGCGCCGCGGCGACTTCCCGCCGAAGCGCCTCGGGATTCACCGCGAGCTCCAGCTCGCCAAGGCGTTTTTCCAGGTCGCTCAGCAATTCGTGGAGCGCCTCCGGCTTGACACGGTATTTGCGCGCGGCGGCGTGCAGCGCCTCGATGCGGGCCTCGACCTCGCGCAGCGCCTCGGGATCCAGGTCCACGCCGGACGCGTAGTGGCGCAGGTCGCGCGCCGCCTCGCTCGCCTGCGCCTCGGCGGACTCGAGCAGCTCGACGATCGCCGCCAGGCGCGCGTCATGGGCGGCGAGCGCGCGCAGCTGCGCCGCGACCGCGGCGAGCTGCGCGAGGCAGGCGCCCTCCGATTCGCTTAGCGCTTCGAGCGAAGACTGGGCCCCGGCGAGCAGGCTCGAGCCGTGCGACAGCCGGGTCTGCTCGGCGCCGATCTCGGCCCACTCCCCCGCACGCGGCGCGATTTTCTTCAGGTCGTTCGTCCTTTCCTGCAGATCCGCCCGTTCCGCTTCCTGCGCGGAAAAATTCTTTTGTGTTTGAACAAGAACTTCTTCGAGCCGCTTCCAGGCGCCATAGGCCGCCGCCGTTTCCCGCGCGAGGTCTTCCGCTTCGGCCTGGGCGTCGAGCAGCGCACGCTGCGACGCGGCGCGCAGGAGCGACTGATGCGCATGCTGGCCGTGGATGTCGACCAGGAGCTCGCCGGCCTCTTTCACCTGCGCGAGCGTGGCGGCATGGCCGTTGATGAAGCAGCGCGAGCGGCCGGATTTGTCGATGGTCCTCCTTATGAGGATCCTTTCGGCGTCGCCCGCCAGCTCGTGCTCCTCGATCCACTTCGACAGCGGGCCGTCCTTCTGAAAATCGAAATCGCCCGAGAGCTCGGCGCGCTCGGCGCCGGCGCGGACCACCGCCGCATCGCCGCGGCCGCCCACCAGGAGCTCGATCGCGTCCACCAGGATCGACTTGCCCGCCCCCGTCTCGCCCGTGAGGACGCCGAAGCCGGCGCCGAATTCCAGCGACGCCGCCTCGATGATGACGAAATCCCGGACCTCGAGCGCGCGCAGCACCGCCTACTCCGGGCCGCGTGTTTTCTCGAGCGTCTCGCTCCAGCGCAGCTTCTCGCGCAGCGTCGCGAAGTAGCGGTAGCCCGGAGGGTGCACGAAACGCACGACATGGCTCGAGCGGCGCAGCACCAGGCGGTCGCCCCCGGCCATCTCGATGAGGCTGAAGCCGTCGAAATGGGCGCGCGCGTCGTTGGCGTGCACGATCGCGATCTCGATCACCGAGCGGTCGCTCACGCTCACCGGCCGCGCCGAGAGCGTGTGCGGGGCGAGCGGCACCAGCGCGAGCGCCGGCACGGCCGGGTGCAGGATCGGCCCCTGCGCCGATAGCGCGTAGGCGGTCGAGCCCGTCGGCGTCGCGACGATCACGCCGTCGCCGCGCAGCTTGTAGACGAACTCGCCGTCGATCGAGAGCTCGAACTCGATGAGGCGCCCCTGCCCGCCCTTGCCCACGACCGCCTCGTTGAGGGCGATGGTGCGCAGCAGGCTCCTTTCGGCACGGAAGATTTCCGCGTCCAGCACCGCGCGCTCTTCCACCGTGTACCGGCCCTCGAGGATCGCGCCGATGCCCGCCTGCATGTCGTCGTGGCCGATGTCGGTCATGAACCCGAGGCGGCCCTGGTTCACCCCGGTCATCGGCACGCGTTGGCCGACGAGGTTGCGCGCCGCGGCGAGCATCGTGCCGTCGCCGCCGACGACGATCGCGAGGTCCGCGGCTTTGCCGATGACGTCGTAGCCCACGCCGCGCGCTCCGAGGTCGGTGGCGGTTTCCTTCTCGATCAGGACCTCGCAACCCCGTTCCCTCAGAAGGGCGGAGAGCTTATGCAGCGAGTCCGCGATCTCCGGGCTGTGCAGCTTGCCGATCAAGGCGACGCGGCCGAAGCTCGGCTTCACTGCGGCGGGGGGCATGCGCGCGAGTGTACAATGAATCCATGCTCGACAAGCGCGCCCAGGTACTGCTTAAGACGTTGATCGAGCGGTATATTGCCGAGGGCCAGCCGATCGGCTCGCGCACCCTCTCCAAGTACTCCGGGCTCGATCTTTCACCGGCCACGATCCGCAACGTGATGTCGGATCTGGAGGAGCTGGGATTCATCGCCAGCCCGCATACCTCGGCCGGGCGCGTGCCGACGCCGGCCGGCTACCGTTTCTTCGTCGACACGCTGCTCGTGGTGAAGCAGCTCCAGGCGGGCGAGCTGCGCGAGCTCGAGGGCCAGCTGCACCCGGACAATCCCCAGCGCGTGATCCAGTCCGCGTCGCAGCTGCTGTCGCAGCTCACCCAGTTCGCCGGCGTGGTCATGACGCCGCGGCGCGCGTTGACCTTCAAGCACGTGGAATTCCTGAAGCTTTCGGAGAAGCGGATCCTGCTGATCGTCGTCACGCCCGACGGCGACGTGCAGAACCGGATCCTCTTCACGGAGCGGGACTACACGCCTTCCGAGCTCGTCGAGGTCGCGAACTTCATCAACCAGAACTACTCCGGGCAGAGCTTCGAGGAGGCCCGCAGCCGGCTGCGCAACGAGCTGCGCGAGCTGCGGGAGGACATGACCCGCCTGATGAGCACCGCGCTCGAGGCCGGCACCCTCCTCGCCGAAGGCAGCGAGCAATACGTGGTCTCGGGCGAGCGCAACCTCTTCGCGGTGCGCGACCTCTCGCACGATGTCAGCCGCCTGAAGCAGGTGCTGGAGCTCTTCGAGCGCAAGACCTCGCTCCTGCAGATCCTCGACCTGTCGCTGCGCGGCCAGGGCGTGCAGATCTTCATCGGCGGCGAATCCGGCGTCAACGCGCCCGACGACGTGAGCGTCGTGACTTCGCCCTACAAGGTCGACGGCGAGGTCGTCGGCACGGTCGGCGTGATCGGCCCGACGCGGATGGCCTACGAGCGCGTGGTGCCGATCGTGGACGTGAC
>CAYOVM010000114.1:0-5021 GCA_964407355.1 uncultured Enterobacteriaceae bacterium | reverse complement strand
GAATACGCGATGCGCTACGGCGAGCCTTCGGTCGCTTCGGGCCTGCAGAAGCTCCGAAGCTGCGAGTCGATCACGGTGCTGCCCCTCTACCCGCAATACTCCGACAGCGCGACCGGCAGCGTCATCGACGCCGTCAAGGGGCAATACCCCGTGCTCGAGGATTTCCACGACCATCCCGCCTACATCGCCGCGCTTTCCTCTTCAGTGAACGATTACTGGGCGAAGCACGGCCGGGGGCGCAAGCTCCTGATGAGCTTCCATGGACTGCCGAAGAAGGGCGCGGGGGTCTACGAACAGCAATGCCTCGCCACCGCCCGGCTGCTGGCGGAAAAGCTGGGCCTGGAGGAAGGCGCCTGGCAGGCCACGTTCCAGTCGCGCTTCGGCTTCGCCGACTGGCTGCAGCCTTACACGCAGCCGACCCTCGAGGCGCTCGCGCGGGACGGGGTGAGCGAGGTCGACGTCTTCTGCCCCGGCTTCGTTTCCGACTGCCTGGAGACGCTGGAAGAGATCGGCATCACGGCCAAAGAGGCCTTCCTCGCCGCGGGCGGAAAAGAGCTGCGCCTGATCCCGTGCCTGAACGAAGCGCCGGAATGGATCGGCGCGCTGGCCGAGATTGCGACAAGGCCTTTTCCGGCCGGAAAGGCCTAGCGGCCCAGCAGGCCTTTCAGCCGGTCGCGCACCTGGTCGCCGACCTTGTCCTTGTTCTTCTCGATCACTTCCTTGGCGCGCTCCCCTACTTTTGATTTCGCGAGCTCGGTCGCCGCGGCGCTGTAGTCGACTTTGTACTTCATGGCGTCGAAGGGCCCGCTCAGCTTGACCGGCACCGTGAGGCCGGCGAGCTGATCCCGCTCCGCGCCGCCCTGGCCTTTGGTGGTGGCGACGACCGACGCCTTCACGGTGTAGTCCAGGGTCGAGTTTCCGATGTCGATGTCGCCCGCGCCCGCGATGCGAAAGAGCGGCGCCTTCGCCTCGAAATCCTGGTTGTGCGCGACGCCGTTCTTGATCGTGAAGGTGGCGTTCAGCTCGGTGAACCGGGTCTCGTCCTTGGTGTTCGCGCTGCCCTCGTCGGACTTGCCGCCGAGGGACTTGACCTTGTTCAGGAGCGCGCCGATGTCGATGCCCTTGATCGCCCCGTCCCTCAGATTGACCTTGGCCGTGCCGTCGAGCGATTTCTTGAGCGTGTTCACCGTCGCGCCCGCGCCGGCCACGTCGAGCGCGACGTTGCCGCGCCCCTCGAGGCGGTCCTGCTGGGCGACGTCCCGCAGCAGCGGCCCCACCGACACATTGGTCAGCGATTCCTTGAGGGCGATGCGGTTGCCGTTCGCCTGCACGCTCAGCGCGCCGGTGAGCGCGCCTTCGTACAGATTGGCCGAATGCGGGCTGATGTCCAGGCGTCCGTTCGCCGCCTTGATCTCCGCCCTCAGATTGGCGAGCTTCAGCCCCTTGACCTGCAGCGCGCCGAATTGCAGCTTGCCGTTCGCGTTCAGGTCTTTCAGGGGCGAGAGGTCGATCGGCGTGTCTTCGGCGGTTTTCGAAGGCGCCGGCTTTGTTTCCTCCGTCCCCGAGGGTGCCGCGGCTTTCGGCTTTGGCGGAAAGTACTGATCGAGGTTCAGCCGGTCGACGTTGATGTCGAAGACGTACGCGGGCGGCGAGAACTTCGCGAGCTCGAGCTTCATCTTCGCGGTGGATTCGTCCACCTTGGAGGTGAGATCCGCGCTCGCCGTCTGCTTCTCGAGGTCGGCGCGCGCGCTGCCGCTGACGTCCAGCTTGAGCGGTTTCGGCATGTCGGGGCCGCCAAGCGCGATCTGCGCCGAGATCGACGGAAGCACCAGCGCCTTCGCCGAGCCCTGCACGCCGCCGAGCTTGAGCACCGCCTCGGTCGAGCGCTGGGGACCCGTCAGCTTGAAATCCGCGGTCACCGCCTCGCCGGTCGCCTTGTCGGCGTTGATCTCGATGCGCGGCGCCGAGATCTTCGCCTCCAGCGTGTCCTTGTCGAGCGTGCCGTTGGCGCTGCCGTCGACCTTGGCGAAGGCGAAGGACTTCGCCGCCAGGTCGACCGCGTAGTTGCCGTTGAGGCTCACCTTCATGGCGATCGCCGGCTTGCTTCCTTTGGCGGTCACGGCGAGCTCGAGCTTGCCGGAGGCTTTTTCCGCGACGCGGCCGGTGGAGACCTTCACGTCCGAGAGCTCGAGCTGCTGCCCGGAGGCGAGGTCCTTGTACGCGATCGCGGAGCGCTCGACGGACAGGCCGGCGATGTCGAACTTCACCGGTCCCGAGGACTTGGACGCGTCTTTCTTCGCGTCCTTCTCCGGGACGGGCTTCGCGTCCTTCGCCTGCATCAGGTCGTCGAAGTTGAACTTGCCGTCCTTGCCCTTCACGATGTTCGCCTTCAGGCCGGCGACCTTGATCCGGTCGACGATCACCTCTCCGTGCAGCAACGGCAGGAGCGCGACCGAGGCATGGGCCGAGTCGAGCGACAGGAACCCCTCGTTCGAGGCACGCTCCGAGAGCGTCACCTTCGCTACGTCGGCGCCGAGGCTCGGGAAGACCGCCACCTTGAGATCGCCCTCGAGCTTCAGCGTCCGGCCGGTCTTTTCCTTCACCGCCGCCTCGATCTGTCCCTTATAGCGATTCGGGTCGAAGGTCATGGCGAATACCGCGACCGCCACGATCGCCAGCACCAGCAGGCCGCCGGCGCCGATCAGGACGTATTTGAGGGCTCTCATGATGGCTATGACTTCCTAATCAAATCAAAGGTTTCGTTAAACGCCCGGCTTTCGTCCGTGTTTCGCAAATATGCCTTGAAACAGGCTATTGCAATCCCAAGATGCGGGCGATGCAAGAAGAGAACGTGCAGGCCCAGGAATCCCAGAACGAGCCGCAGGGCGACGGCAAGACCCTGGAAGAGCTCCTCCAGGAGGCGCAGGCCAAGATCGAGCAGCAGCGCGACGCCATGATGCGCGCGGTCGCGGAAGCGGAGAATGCCCGCAAGCGCGCCCAGACGGAAGCGCTCAGCAGCCAGAAATATGCCGTCGAGCGATTCGCGGAGAGCCTGCTGCCGGTCATCGACAGCCTCGAGGCCGCCCTCGCGGCGAAGGACCTGTCCCCGGCGTTGCGCGAGGGGGTGGAGCTCACCCTGCGCCAGCTCCAGGCCGCTTTCCAGAAAGCGAAGCTGACCGAGATCGCGCCGAAGCCCGGCGAGCGCTTCGATCCGCACCGGCACCAGGCGATGGCCGCGGTGGCGTCCGATGCCGAACCCAACACCGTGGTCTCGCTCATGCAGAAGGGCTACGCCCTCCACGATCGCGTGCTGCGCCCGGCGCTCGTGACGGTCGCCAAGGCACTTGAAACTCGGGGCGAAAACCCCATATCCCAGGCAGACTTAGATTAAAACGCGGATTTAAAGGAAAGATCAAAGGCAAGGGGCTTTCACATGGCAAAAATCATCGGCATCGACCTCGGCACCACCAACTCCTGCGTCGCGATCATGGAGGGCGGCAAGCCCAAGGTGATCGAGAACTCGGAAGGCTCGCGCACGACCCCGTCGGTCGTGGCCTATACCGAGGACGGCGAGATCCTCGTCGGCGCCCCGGCCAAGCGCCAGGCGGTCACCAACGCGAAGAACACCATCTACGCGGTGAAGCGCCTCATCGGCCGCAAGTTCGAGGACGCCGAAGTGCAGAAGGCGCTCAAGGTCTCGCCCTACAAGATCGTGCGCGCCGACAACGGCGACGCCTGGATCGAGGTCCGCGGCAAGAAGATCTCGCCGCAGGAAGTCTCGGCGCACATCCTGCGCAAGATGAAGAAGACGGCCGAGGACTACCTCGGCGAGACCGTCAGCGAGGCGGTGATCACGGTGCCCGCCTACTTCAACGATTCGCAGCGCCAGGCCACCAAGGACGCGGGCCGCATCGCCGGCCTCGACGTGAAGCGCATCATCAACGAGCCCACCGCGGCGGCGCTCGCCTTCGGCGAGGACAAGGTCGCGAAGAAGGACATCAAGATCGGCGTCTACGACCTCGGCGGCGGCACCTTCGACGTGTCGATCATCGAGATCGCCGACGTCGAGGGCGAGAAGCAGTTCGAGGTGCTCTCCACCAACGGCGACACCTTCCTCGGGGGCGAGGACTTCGACCAGCGCCTCATCGACTACATCGTCACGGAGTTCAAGAAGGACCAGGGCGTCGACCTCTCGAAAGACGTGCTCGCGCTGCAGCGCCTGAAGGAGACCGCCGAGAAGGCGAAGATCGAGCTGTCCTCGTCGCAGCAGACCGAGATCAACCTGCCCTACATCACCGCCGACCAGAACGGGCCGAAGCACCTGAACATGAAGATCACGCGGGCGAAATTCGAGTCGCTGGTGGCGGATCTGGTCGACCGGACCATCGAGCCCTGCCGCATCGCGGTGAAGGACGCGGGCGTCAAGCTGACCGAGATCGACGACGTGATCCTCGTCGGCGGCCAGACGCGCATGCCGAAGGTGCAGGACAAGGTGAAGGAATTCTTCGGCAAGGACCCGCGCAAGGACGTCAACCCGGACGAGGCGGTCGCCGTCGGCGCCGCGATCCAGGCGGGCGTGCTGAAGGGCGACGTGAAGGACGTGCTGCTGCTCGACGTCACCCCGCTGTCGCTCGGCATCGAGACCCTCGGCGGCGTGATGACCAAGCTCATCACCAAGAACACCACCGTGCCGACCAAGGCGCAGCAGGTGTTCTCGACCGCGGACGACAACCAGAACGCGGTGACGATCCACGTCCTGCAGGGCGAGCGCGACATGGCCTCGGGCAACAAGTCGCTCGGGCAGTTCAACCTCACCGACATCCCGCCCGCCCCGCGCGGCATGCCGCAAATTGAAGTCACTTTCGATATCGACGCCAACGGCATCTTGCATGTGACCGCGAAGGACAAGGCCACCGGCAAGGAGAACAAGATCAAGATCCAGGCGAGCTCCGGGCTGAACGAGCAGGAGATCCAGCGCATGGTGAAGGACGCCGAGGCGCACGCCGAGGAGGACCGCAAGG
>CAYOVM010000113.1:0-11300 GCA_964407355.1 uncultured Enterobacteriaceae bacterium | reverse complement strand
TCGAGCAGGTAGGCCTCGAAGGGCTCGTCGGTGCGGTCGAGCTCGTCGATGAGCAGCACCGGCGCCGCGCCCGGCTTTCCCTCGAGCGCGCGCGCGAGCGGCCGGCGCACGAGGAAGCGCTCGGAGTAGATGTCCGCCGAGAGCTTCTCCTTCGATTTTTCGCCCGCCGCCTCCGCGAGGCGGATCTCCACCATCTGCCGGGAATAATTCCACTCGTAGGCGGCCTGCGCGATGTCCAGGCCTTCGTAGCACTGCAGGCGCAGCAGCTCCCGGTCCAGCCCCTGCGCGATGACCTTGGCGATCTCGGTCTTGCCGACGCCGGCCTCGCCTTCCAGAAAGAGCGGCCGCTGCATGGCGAGCGCGAGGAAGAGCGACGTCGCCAGGCTGCGGTCGGCGACGTAGTCGCCGGAGCTCAGGAGCTGCTGCGTCTGGTCGATGGAAGAAGGGGCGGCGCGGGGCATGTCGGGGAAGGCCTTACCAGCATTTTGCGGAATTTGCCGCCACGTTACCACCCCGGCACGGCGTTTGCTGCAGCGGCTCGAGACCCGCATCAACACACGTCACAGGAGGCACGATGGAACAGAAGCAAGTTAAGGAGCTGCTGCTGCAATCGCTCGAGCACGAGCGCGGCGGCGTCAAAGTCTATCAAACCGCGATCAAGTGCGCGGTGAACGAGGATCTCAAGGAAGAGTGGCAGAAGTATCTGGAAGAGACCGAGCACCACGTGGAAGTTTTACAGGACGTCTTCGCCCAGATGCAGCTCGATCCGGAAGAGCAGACGCCGGGCCGCAAGATCGTGCATGACCTGGGCATGGCGCTCGTCGGCGCGATGGAGGCAGCGCTCGGCGCGGGCGATCCCGCGGCGGCGCAGATCGTGGCCGGCGAATGCGTCGTCCTCGCCGAGACCAAGGACCACATGGACTGGGAGCTGATCGGCCAGGTATCGAAGAAGGCCACCGGCGCCGACGGCAAAGCGTTGAAAGAGGCCTACAGCGAAGTCGAGGACCAGGAAGACGAGCACCTCTATCACAGCCGGGGCTGGACGCGCGAGCTGTGGATGGAATCGCTCGGCCTGAAGGCGGTGCTGCCGCCGCCCGAAGAGCGCAAGCACGTGAAGACCGCGATCGGCGCCGCGCGCGCGGAGCAGGAACGCAAGAGCATGAAGTAGGAGGAGCTGTTACGAAAAAAAGGCCCGCCGCAGCGGGCCTTCCCCTCCTCCTCCCGGGAATCGGGGGCTACTTCAGCGCGGCCTCTACCGCCCGCTTTGTCATCACGGTGATGAGGTGCGCGCGGTACTCGGGGCTCGCATGCAGGTCGTTGTTCAGGCCGTCGGGCTTGACCTTGATGCCGGCCACCGACTCGGGCGCGAATTTCGCGGCCAGCGCTTTTTCCATCTCGGCCTGCCGGAAGGCGCTCGGCCCCGCGCCCGTGATGCCGACGCGCACACTACCGCCGAAGTCTGCGACGAACACGCCCACGATCGCGAAGCGCGAAGCCGGGTTCCTGAACTTCGCGTAGGCCGCGCGTTTCGGCGCGGGGAAGCTCACCGAGGTGATCAGCTCGCCCGGCTCGAGCGCCGTCTCATAGAGGCCGCGGAAGAATTTGTCGGCTTCGATTTTTCGCTTGTTCGTGGTGATGGTGGCGCCCAGGCCCAGGACGGCCGCGGGGTAGTCGGCCGCGGGATCGTTGTTGGCGAGCGAGCCGCCGATCGTGCCCATGTGCCGCACCTGCCGGTCGCCGATCATGCCGGCGAGCGCCGCGAGCGCGGGAATCGTCTTCCGCACGCCGCTCGAGGCGGCGACCTCGGCGTGGCGCACCATCGCGCCGATGGTCACCGTGCCGCTTTCCGCTTTCAGCGCCTTCAGGTCGCCCAGGGCATTGAGGTCGATGAGATCCGTCGGCGAGGACAGGCGCAGCTTCATCGCCTGCACCAGGCTCTGCCCGCCGGCGAGATAGCGCCCCTCGGTCTTTTGCGCGCCCAGGCCGAGCGCGTCCTTCAGGCTGCCCGGCCGGTGGTAATGGAATGCGTGCATCGCTCTTCCCCTACTTCCCGGCCATGGCGCGGGCGCCGGCCATGATGCTCTTCACGATGTTGTGATAGCCGGTGCAGCGGCAGAGGTTGCCCTCCAGGCTCTCGCGCACTTCCTGCTCGGTCGGCGCCGGGTGGCTCTTCGCGAAGTCGAGCGCGTTCATCACCATCCCCGGCGTGCAGAAGCCGCACTGCAGGCCGTGGTTCTCCTTGAACGCCGCCTGCATCGGGTGCAGCGTGCCGTCGGGTTTCGCGACGCCTTCGATCGTCAGGATGTCGGCGCCCTCGGCCTGCATGGCGACGATCGAGCAGCTCTTGATCGCCTTGCCGTTCATCAGGACGGTGCAGGCGCCGCATTGCGCCGTATCGCAGCCCACGTGGGTGCCGGTAAGCCGCAGGTGCTCGCGGATGAAAGTGACGAGGAGGGTGCGCTCCTCGAGCTCCGCGGACGCGGGCTTGCCGTTGACTTTCATCGAAACCTTCAGGGGCATGGGTCGTGTCTCTTTCGGCGGAATCTGTGAACAATTGCAAAGGCGGGGGGAGCCGCATCGTAGCCAAGCTCTTGTCTAAGCGCAATATTGCGATGCAGCGTCAGGCCTTGGTCAGTTTCGAGCAAGGATGCGGACATGCCCCGTCCGTATTGTGGCGTCCGTGAAAAATTCCGCAAAACGCTCCGGGCTGCCAGACGCGAGGACCTGCTTTTGCGTTCTCGCCCTATCCCTTGCCGCCTGCGGCAAGACCGAGCCGCAAAAGACCGAAACTCCGGTGGCGGGGGTGAAGCCGGCCCCCGGCCAGTTGAAGCTGCCCGACGCAGCGCGCAATTTTGTCGTGGTCGAAGCGCTCGTGCCCGCCGAATCGGGCGCTGCCCGCAACTATTTCGGGCGCACCGCTTTCCGGCCGAACGCACTGTCGGGGGTGACGCCGCCGTTTGCCGGCCGCGTCGCCACGGTCGCGTGCGAGCCCGGCCGGCGCGTGCGCGCGGGCGCCACGCTTTTCACGGTCCAGAGCGGCGACGTCCTCGGCATCCGCGCCTCGCTCGACCAGGCGCGCATCAAGGCGCGCGTGGCCGAGGAAGTGCTCGCGCGGCAGGCGGAGATGGTCAAGCGCGGCGTCGGCCTCGAGATCGAGCGCTTCGACGCCGAGATGAAGCTGCGCGAGGCGCGCTCCGAGCTCGAGCGCAGCGAGCGCAACGCGGCGCTCGCCGGCGGCGGCGACGGCGCGCTGGTCGAAGTGCGCGCGCCGGTGGACGGCGTCGTAGTCTCGGTGCGCGCCACCGCGGGCGCGTCGGTCCAGCCCGGCGGCGAGCCGCTGGTGGAGATCGGCAACCCGCGCGGCCTGTGGGTCGTCGCCGACGTGCCGGAAGGCGAGGTCAACCAGCTCGCCAAGTCGGCGAAAGCGCAGATCACGATCAGCGCGCTCAACCTGACGCTCGCCGGGCGCGTCGCCGGAATCGCGCCGCGCAGCGACGCCGAGACGCGCCGCACGCCGATCTACGTCGAGCTGACCCAGCCGCCGCCGGACCTGCGCGCGGGCCTCCTGGTGCGCGTCGCCATCGCGCCGCAGGGCTCCGCCGGCGAGCTGTGGCTGCCGGTCACCGCGGTGCTCCTCAAGGAAGGCGGCAAGCGCGTCGCGTATGTCGAGGACAAGGACGGCCGCTTCGTCGCGCGCGAGATCGAGACCAGCGACGAGCGCAGCGGGCGCGTGCGGGTGCTGAAAGGGCTCCAGGCGGGCGAGAAGGTGGTGATGCGCGGCGCTCTGCTCGTCGATCGCGAAGCCGAGCAGCTGCTGTAGCGCAATGCTGGAAAAGCTGATCGAGGCCTGCGTGCATCGTCGCGTCGCGACGATCTTCGCCGTGATGGTGGTCGCCGCGGTGGGCGTGCGCGCCTACCTGAACACGCCGATCGAGGCGTTCCCGGATGTCACCAACGCGCAGGTGACCGTCATCGCGCAGATGCCCGGCTACGCCCCGGAGGAGGTCGAGCGCAGCGTCACCGTGCCGCTCGAGCGCGTGCTGAACGGCACGCCGCGCATGATGCAGCTGCGCAGCGAGAGCCTGTTCGGGCTCGCGCTCATCACGCTCACGTTCGACGACGACGCCGACCCGTTCACCTCGCGCATGCACGTGGCGCAGCGCATGGCCTCGGCCGACCTGCCCGAGGGCGTCACGCCGATGCTCGCGCCCGAGGCGACGCCGCTGGGCGAGGTGTACCAGTTCCGCGTGGTGAGCGACCGGCACGATCTCTACCAGACCCGCGCCGAGCTGCAATGGACCATCTCGCGCGTGCTGAGGCAGGTGCCCGGCGTCGCCGACGTGGTCTCGTTCGGCGGCTACCTCAAGGAAGTGCACGTGCGCCCGTATCCCGACCGGATGCGCGCGCACGGCATCACGCTCGCCGAGATCGGCGAGGCGCTCTCCAAGACCAACATCAACGTCGGCGGCGGCTTCGTGCGCCACGGCGACCAGGAGCTCACGGCGCGCGGCATGGGCTACATCAACACGGTCGAGGACCTGCGGCGCACGGTGCTCAAGGCGCGCGACGGCACGCCGGTGATGGTCGGCGACGTCGCCGAGATCGCGCAGTCCCACACGCCGCGGCGCGGCGCCGTCGGCTGGAACGACCAGAAGGAGGCGGTCGAGGGCTTCGTGCTGATGCGCCGCGGGGAAAACCCGTCGCGCGTGCTCGACGGCGTGCACGCGAAGATCAAGGAGCTGAACGAGCGCATCCTGCCGAAGGGCATGCGCATCGAGCCTTTCTACGACCGCACGCTGCTGGTGGCCAACACGCTGCATACCGTGCACAACAACCTGCTGCACGGGTTCATCCTGGTGGTGGCCGTCGCCTGGCTCTTCTTTCGCAGCGTCACGGGCTCGCTCATCGTCGCCGTGGTGATTCCGCTCGCGCTTCTGGGGGCCTTCATCGGCCTCTACGCGCTCAAGCTGCCCGCCAACCTGATCTCGATGGGAGCGATCGACTTCGGCATCCTGGTCGACGGCGCGGTGGTGCTGGTCGAGAACGTGCTGCACGCCGTGCAGCACCAGGCGCCGGCGCGGCGCCGCGATCTCCTGCGCCTCGTGATCCGCGCCGCCGAGCAGGTGGCGCGCCCGACGCTGTACGCGATGCTCATCATCATCGCGGCGCTGGTTCCGGTGTTCACGCTCGAGCAGGTGGAAGGGCGGATTTTCCGGCCGCTCGCCCTCACGTACTCGTTCGCGCTGGTGGCCGCGCTGGTGCTTGCGCTGACGCTCGTCCCCGCGCTCTGCGCGGTCGGCTTCTCCAGGGCGAAGGTGGTCACCGAGCCGCGCTGGCTCGAGCAGGCGCGCGCGCGCTACGGCCGCTCGCTCGCGCGCCTGCTCGGCAAGCGCCGGCTCATCGTCGGCCTCGCCGCGGCCTTTCTCGCCGTCACCGTGGTCGTGGGCGCGCGCATGGGCACCGAGTTCCTGCCGGAGCTCGACGAAGGCGATTTCGTGGTGTTCGTGGAGATGCCGCCCAGCATCGCGCAGGAAGCGGCGCAGACCATGCTGGTGGAAGTGCGCCGGCGCATCCTCACCTTCCCCGAGGTGCTGCAGGTGCTGAGCGAGAACGGCCGGCCCGAGGACGGCACCGACAACGAGAACCCGAACATGAGCGAGACCTTCGTGCGCCTGAAGCCGCACGAGCTCTGGCGCGCGGGCTACGACAAGGACCGCCTGATCGACGAGATGCGCGATCTGCTCAAGGAGATCCCGGGGGTGCGCTACAACTTCTCGCAGCCCATCAAGGACAACGTCGAGGAGGCGGTCGCGGGCGTGCGCGGCAAGATCGTCCTCAAGGTGTTCGGCACCGACACCAGGACGATGCGCGACGCGCTCGAGCGCGCGCGCACGCGCATCGCGGGCGTGGCGGGCGTGGCGGATCTCGGGCTGTACCGGGACGCGACCGTGCCGCAGCTGCAGATCCGGCTCGATCGCGAGGCGCTCGCCCGCGCGGGCATCGCGGTCGCGGCGGCGAACGATTTCATCGGCACCGCGCTCGCCGGCAAGGTGGTGACCACCTTCTGGGAAGGCGAGCGCCCGGTGCCCGTGCGGCTGGTGCTGCCCATCGCGGCGCGCGAGAACGACGAGGCGATCGGCGAGCTCGCCGTGCCGCGCCCCGGCGGCGGCAGCGTCCCGCTGCGCGATCTGGCCGTCATCACGGTGGCGAACGGCGCGGCGAACATCTACCGCGAATCGAACAGCCGGTATCTCGCGCTCAAGTTCAACGTCGAGGGGCGCGACCTGGGCTCGGTGGTGAACGACGCGATCGCCACCGTCGCGGCGGGCGTGAAGCTGCCCGACGGCTACTACTTCACCTGGGGCGGCGAATTCGAGAACCAGGCGCGCGCCATCAAGCGCCTGGAGATCATCGTGCCGGCGGCGCTCGCGGCGGTCCTCGCGCTGCTCTACGGCGCCGTGCAGTCCGGGCGCGCGGCGCTCGCGATCCTGCTCGCCGCGCCGTTCGCGCTGACCGGCGGGGTCTTCGCGCTGAAGCTGGGCGGCATGCCGCTGTCGGTGAGCGCGGTGGTCGGCTTCATCGCGCTGCTCGGCCAGGTGTCGCTGCTCGGCCTCCTGCTCGTGAGCGCCATCGAAGCGAAGCGGCGCGAGGGCGCGCCGCTCGACGCCGCGATAGTCGCGGGCAGCGTGGAGAAGCTGCGCGCGGTGCTGATGGCGGCGCTGCTCGCGCTTTTCGGCCTGCTGCCGATGGCCATCTCCTCCGGCGTCGGCAGCGAGACGCAGCGGCCCTTCGCGCTGGTGATCGTCGGCGGCATGGTGACGACGCTCGTCATCACGCTCGTGGTCCTGCCCGCGGTGTACTACATGACCGCCGCCGAGCGCTACATCACCCCCGAGGAGGAAGATGAGACGCCTTGAGGCGCTGGTAGCGCCGGCGCTCGCCGTCCTCGCGCTCGCCGCCGGTCCGGCGGCGGCCGAGCTCCCTCCGGCCGTCACGCTCGACGAGCTGTGGCGCATGCTCGAACGCAACCCCCGCATCGTGGCCTCGCGCTACGACGCCGACGCCGCGCGAGCCGAGCGCGCCACGGCCGGGGCGCTTCCGAATCCGAATCTCTCCGTCGGACGCTCGCGGCCCTCGGGCGGGGAACGCACGCTGTTCGACGCGCAGTCCCAGCAGCAGGCGACGATCGACCTGCCGCTCCCGATCTTCGGGCAGCTCGGGGCGCGCGAGCGCGCCGCGGAGCGCCAGGTCGGGCGCGCCGAAACCCAGATCCGCCTGACCGAGAGCGAGACGCGGCGCCAGTCCACGCTGGAATTCGTGCGCCTGCTCACGGCGCAGGAGCAGCTCGCAGCGCGCCGCGCCGCTCTGGCCGAAGTGGACCGGATCCGCGCGCTGGTGGCCGGCCGGCTGGAAAGCGGCATGGCGAGCCGCTACGATCTCGCGCGCGCCGAGGCCGAGCTGGAGCTCGCCGCGATCGGCGTGCAGCGCGCCGAGGCGGAGCAGGCGGAGCACGCGGCGGCGCTCGCCGGCCTGGTCGATACGCCCGGCTGGCGGCCGCGCGCGGCGGGCTCGCTGGCGGCGCTGCGCGCCGATCTCAGGGAGCCCGAGGCCGAGCTCACGCTCGCGCGCAGCCCGGCCGCGCGCGCCGCGCGCGACGACACCTCTCTCGCCGAGGCTCGCATCGAAGTGGCGCAACGCGAGCGCCTGCCGGTTCCGAGCGTTTCCATGGGGCGGATGTGGACCAGCGGGCCTTTCGGCGCCGCGAACTTCATCGGCCTGAGCAGCGAGATCCCGCTCCTGAACGCGAAGGGCGCGCTGACCGACAAAGCGCGCGCGGACGCGGCGGCCGCACGCGAGCGCGAGCGGGCGACCAGGGCCACGGTGCTTGCCGAGTATCAGCGCCAGCGCGACACGCTCCAGGTGCGCCGCGCGGCGCTGGAGCGCTTCCAGGGCGCCTTCGAGCGCCAGGCGCGGTTCCTGGAGATGGCGGAGAGCGCCTACCGCCTGGGCCGGGGCACGCTGTTCGAGCTGCTGGACGCGCGCCGCACCCAGCTCGAGGCCGCCGCCGCGCAGCTCGAGCTGACCGGCGCGGTCATCGAGGCGCAAGTCGAGCTGCGCGCGCTGTCGGGAGACCTCTAGGAGGTATGATGCAAAACGTTTCCGAGCCGCTCACCGAGCCGATGCGCATTCTGATCGTAGAAGACGACGCTTCGCTCGCCTCCGGGGTGTCGCGCATCCTCGAGGCCGAAGGCTACGCGGTCGACATGACCTCGCGCGGCGAGGAGGCGGTCGAAGCGGCGAAACGCGAGCGCTTCGACCTCGTGATCCTCGACATCGGCCTGCCCGGAATGGACGGCTTCGAGGCGCTGCGGCGCCTGCGCGGGGCGGAGCACCGGGTGCCGGTCCTCGTGCTTACGGCGCGCGACACGGTCAGCGACCGCGTGCACGGCCTGGACCTCGGGGCGGACGATTACATGGCGAAGCCCTTCGCGATGCCGGAGCTCACCGCGCGGGTGCGCGCGCTCATCCGGCGCTCGCAGGCGCAGACCGGCCCGCGCGTGACGCACGGGCCGCTCATGCTCGACACGGTGGCGCGGCGCGCGTACCTGGCGGGCGAGCCGCTCGAGCTCGCGGCGCGCGAGTGGGCGGTGCTGGAGGTGCTGCTCGGGCGGGTGGAGAAGATCGTCTCGAAGGAGAGCATCATCCAGGCGGTGGCCGGCTGGGACGAGGAGCTCTCGCCCAACGCGATCGAGGTCTACATCTCGCGGCTTCGCTCGAAGCTCGAGCGCGCCGGGATCCGCATCCGCACCGTGCGCGGCTTTGGCTATATGCTGGAGGAATTCAAGGCTAGTCAGTAACCAGGGCAAGGTCGTGATCCATCCGAGATGAAGGACCGGAGCCTCCGCGGGCACCTGCTGCGCCTGCTCCTCCTGCCGGTCGCCGGCATCCTGGTGGTGAGCTCCGTCGCGGCCTATTACTTCGCGCTCGACCCCGCGACGCAGGCGCACGACGCTGCGCTGATCGACGCGGGCCTCGCGCTGGCCGAGCGAATCCGCACGAGCGGCGGCATCACCACGGTCGACCTGCCGAGCGCCGCCGAGCAGGTGCTGCGCAGCGATCCGTACGACGCGGTCTACTACGCCGTGCGCGATCCCGCCGGCCGCGTCATCGCCGGGGACGCCGGCATTCCGCCGCCGCCCGATCGGCACAGCACGCGCGCCAGCACGATGATCTACGACGCCACGTATCGCGGCGAGAAAGTGCGCGCCGCGACCTACCTCGCGCCCTGCGCCGGGCGGATCTGCAGCATCACGGTGGCCGAGACCACCCGCAAGCGCGACCGCCTGGTGCGCGAGATCCTGATCGGCAGCGTGCTGCCCCAGGCGCTGCTCGCCGTGCTGACGCTCGTCATCGTCTGGTTCGGCGTCGCGCGCGGCCTCATGCCGCTGCACCGGCTCTCGGAGGAGATCCGCAAGCGCTCGGTGCGCGACCTGCGGCCGGTCGGCACCGCGCAGACGCCCGAGGAGGCGCGCCCGCTGGTCGGCGCGCTGAACGAGCTGCTCGTCGAGGTCCAGGAGTCGCACCGCAACCAGCAGCGCTTCCTCGCCAACGCCGCGCACCAGCTGCGCACGCCGCTCGCCGGGCTGCAGGCGCACGCCGAGCTGGCGCTCGCGCAGCCGCTTCCGCCGGCGGCGCGCTCGGAGCTGGAGCACGTGCACAGCGCGACGGTGCGGACGGCGCGTCTCGCCAATCAGCTCCTCGCGCTCGCGCGCGCGGAATCCGGCGGGCGCATCGAGCCGCCCGGCCGGGTCGAGCTGAAGCAGCTCATCGAGAGCGCGGCCGACGAGTGGGTGCACCGCGCGCTCGAGCGCGACCTCGATCTCGGGTTCGAGCTCGAGCCGGCCGGCGTGCACGGCGACGCCTTCCTTCTGCGCGAGGCGCTCGGCAACCTCGTCCACAACGCGCTCGAATACCTCCCGCGCGGCGGGCGCATCACCGTGAGGTCCGGGACCCGGGCGCCCGCGCGCCCGGATCGAACGGGACCGGATCAAGAACCGCGGCCGTTCGTCGAGGTCGAAGACGACGGGCCCGGGATTCCGGCCGGGGAGCGCGAGCGCGTGGTGGAGCGTTTCTACCGCGTGCCCGGCACGCTGGGCACCGGCAGCGGCCTCGGCCTCGCCATCGTGCGCGAGATCGCGACGGCGCACGGCGCGAGGCTCGAGATCGGCGCCGGCGCGAGCGGGAAGGGCTGCAGGGTTGAGATAAACTTCGCCGTGGCCAAAGCGGATAGCACCCAGGCGGACAGCATTTTGCCGAACCAGGACAGGAAAGCGGGATAGCGACGATGGACAGCGTGGATATCGAAGTCCTCCGCACGGCGGAGAAGTGGCGAACGGAAGGCCGGCGCGTGGCGCTCGGCACCATCGTCAAGACCTGGGGCTCGGCGCCTCGCCCGGTCGGCGCCATGGTGGCGATCCGCGACGACGGCCAGGTGGTCGGCTCGGTCTCCGGCGGCTGCGTCGAGGACGACCTGATCGACAAGATCAGGACGAAGGCGATCGCCGCGCAGAAGCCGCAGCTCGTCACGTACGGCGTCACCAACGAGGAAGCGACGCGCTGGGGCCTGCCCTGCGGCGGGACGCTGCAGCTCGTGATGGAGCCGCTCTCCGAGGCGAGCCGGATCCCGGAGCTGCTCGAGCGGATCTCGCAGCAGCAGCTCGTGAAGCGGCGCCTCGACATGGAAAGCGGCCGCACCGAGCTCGAGCCCGGGCGCTGGCAGGATGTTCTCGAGTTCGACGGCAAGACGCTCGCCGCGGTGCACGGCCCGCGCTGGCGCCTGGTGCTCATCGGCGCCGGGCAGCTCACGCGCTACCTCGCGGAAATGGCGCACATGCTCGACTACGGCGTGGTCGTCGTCGATCCGCGCGAGGAGTACGCGAACGGCTGGGACCTCGCCGGCGTGCCGCTCGACCGGGGCATGCCCGACGACGTGGTGCGCGAGCTCAACCTCGACGGCCACAGCGCCGTGGTCGCGCTCACCCACGACCCGAAGATCGACGACCTCGCGCTCATGGAGGCGCTGAAGTCGGCGGCCTTCTACGTCGGCGCGATCGGCTCGAAGAAGAACAACGACGCGCGGCGCGAGCGGCTCAAGGAATTCGACGTGTCGGCGGAGGAGATCGCGCGCCTGCGCGGCCCCGTCGGCCTGTATATCGGCTCGAAGACGCCGCCGGAGATCGCGGTCGCGATCCTCGCCGAGATGACCGCGGTGCGCCACGGCGTGAGCGAGCCGAGCTGGG
>CAYOVM010000112.1:0-11313 GCA_964407355.1 uncultured Enterobacteriaceae bacterium | reverse complement strand
CCCTTAGCGCGAGCCTGTCGACGCGGTGCTCGTAGGCTTGGAATGAGCCTGCTTGGTTTCAATGGAGGGCTCTTTCCATACCACTTCGCTGTCCACCGCGTAGAGCGCGCACGCGCTGCCGGCGACGCTGCGGCACTCGGTGAGGGCGACGTTGGGCGCGTCCGCCATGGCGCCGGCGAAGCCGCAGCGGCCATCGCCGCTCACGGCGTAGGCGCGCGGCGCCGGCGATTCGAGGAAGGCGCGGTAAAGGCTGCGGCAGGAATCGCGCACGTCCGGCAGCTTCGCGAGAAGCGGCGCCGGCCGGTCGAGGCGATCGAACGGGATCTCGTGCTTCGCGAGGAATTTCTCCACCGCCGGCAGCCAGTAGCGCACGCCGACCAGCTCGCTGAAGACATAGTGGCCGTCTTTGCCGAAAGCGGGCTGCATGACGTAGTCGGCTTGCGCGCCCGCTGCGGTGAAGCGCTCGAACCAGAGCTTCGTGGTGGCCGGATTGAAGTAGTGGTCGTTCTCGGCGTAGTGGAAGAGCACCGGCACCTTCACCGTCTTGCTCAGCACATCGAACACCTGCGCCACCGGCTCGACCGCGCACGGTACGCCGGGGCGGATGTCGGGATTGCCCCCGCGCCCGGCGGCGAAGCCGAGCACCGCGACGAGCCCCTTGGGCTGGCGCATGCCGGCGGCGAACATCGAGACGATGCCGCCCGCGGATTGGCCGGCGAGGATCATCCGCGAGCCGTCGACATAGGGAAGAGTGCGCGCATAGTCGTACGCCGCCATGACGTCGTCCGCAGCGGCGCTTTCGCCTTTCATGTAGTCGGGCTTGCGACACGGGCCCGCATCTTCGGCGAACTCGCCGCCGGTGGCGCCGAAGCCCCGGCGCATCGGCATGACCACTACATAGCCGCGGCGCGCGAACACCGGCGCGGCGGCATTGAAGTCGGCGGCGGCGGATTCCGCGATGCGCTCCTTCTCGGTCCCCGGAACGCCGTGGTTGAGGATCACGGCGCCGAACGGGCCGCGCCCCTCGGGACGCAGGATCGTCGCCGCGATCTCGTAGCGGCCGCCCCGCGCCGGAATGCGTACGTCCTCCTGGACGAGACGCGGGCCGATGGCGGCGTCATCCGCGATGGCGGCGAACTTGTAGGAGGACGAATCGGCGATGGCCTGGCCCGCGACAAGCACGCACGCGGCGATCACCGCGGTGAAGATTCCGAGCGATGTTGCCGTCTCGGCGATGGCTGCGAGGGCAGCCTTGATCCCTTGAATTGCGCGAGCCACTTCCGACTACCCTCCCTCGTTGTTCTTGCGACAAGAGTGTAGCTAAAAATCGCTCGTTTTTGTCACCAATTTCGTGCTGTCGTGTAGCTGCGACGGTGATGTCTGATACCTTAGAAGGAACTGCATGCATGAGCGCGTATTTCTTCGTGACGATCCGTTCTCGATGAGCCCGATCCAGCAGCGCCTGACCCGCCTTTCGCCGCAGCTCCTGACCGAGATCCGCCGCGGGATCGAGAAGGAGAGCCTGCGCGTGCGCCCCGACGGCCGCCTCGCGATGACGCCGCACCCGCGCGCGCTCGGCTCGCCGCTCACGCACCCGCACATCACGACCGACTTCAGCGAATCGCAGCTCGAGCTCATCACCGGCGCGCACCCCAGGCTCGACGACTGCCTCGCCGAGCTCACGCGCATCCACCAGTTCGTCCACAGGAACATCGGCGACGAGCTGCTGTGGGCCTCGAGCATGCCGTGCAACCTGCCCTCCGACGACGAGATCCCGATCGGCCGCTACGGCCGCTCCAACGTCGGGCGCATGAAGACCGTCTACCGCACCGGGCTCTCCTACCGCTATGGCCGGCGCATGCAGACGATCTCGGGGATCCACTACAACTTCTCGCTGCCGAAGGTCGCCTCCGAGGACTACTTCGCCCTGATCCGCAACTTCCGGCGCCATTCCTGGCTGCCGCTGTATCTTTTCGGCGCCTCGCCCGCGGTGTGCTCGACCTTCGTGGCCGGCCGCAAGCACCAGCTGCAGGAGCTGCGGCCCGGAACGATGTATCTGCCCTACGCGACGTCGCTGCGCATGGGGCGGCTGGGCTATCAGAGCGACGCGCAGGCGGCGCTCTGCGTGAGCTACAACAGCCTCGACAGCTATGCCGCGTCGCTCGATGAGGCGCTCAGCAGGCCGTTTCCGGCGTACGAGAAGATCGGGCTGGGCGAGAACGGCGAATACAGGCAGCTCACCACGAGCCTGCTGCAGATCGAGAACGAGTTCTACGGCACCGTGCGCCCGAAGCGGCGCATTCGCCCCGGCGAGCGGCCGCTGCACGCGCTGCGCGAGCGCGGCGTCGAGTACGTCGAGGTGCGCCTGATGGACCTCGACCCGTTCGACGCGATCGGCATCAGCGCGCCGACGATGCGCCTGCTCGACGTCTTCCTGCTGCATTGCCTGCTGAGCGACAGCCCGCCCGACACGCCGCGGGAGATCAAGGAAATCGGCGAGAACCAGCACCGCGTGGCGGCGCGGGGACGCGAGCCCGGGCTGAAATTGAACAGGAACGAGCAGCAAATCCTTCTTTCGGAGTGGGGCACGGGCATCCTCGCCGAGTGCGAGCCGATCGCCGCGGCGCTGGATGCCGCGCACGGCGGCGCCGCGTACGGCGAGGCGGTTTCCTCGGCGCTGGGGCTTCTGAAAGATGCGTCGCTCACCCCCTCGGCGCGCGTGCTGCACGCGATGGCGCGCAACCACGACAACGTCTTCGTGCGCTTCGCCCTCAGCCAGTCGCTGTTGCATAGCGGCGCCCTGAGAGGCATGCCTTGGTCGGCCGAGGACCAGCAATTCTTCGAGAGCCTCACCGAGAAGTCGCTCGCCGAGCAGCGGCGCATCGAGGCGGCCGACACCCTGGACTTCGAGAGCTACCGGCAGAGATATCTCGCCCACGACACGCTGATCATCGGCCAGCCGCGCTACCGGGAAGACCGCTGATGCCGGCCGCGAAGATCTTCGCGCTTTCGCTGCTGGCGTTTCCGTGCCTCGCCTTCGGCGGCGATTTCGGGGTGAACGTCTACGGCTTGTCCTACCACTTCGAGCGCGAGCGCGCCAAGGAGCGCCACCTCGGCAACGAATTCAATCCCGGCCTCGGGGCGCGCTACCGTACCGCGTTGAACGAGAGCTTCGACGGGTTCGCCGATGCCGGCGTGTACCACGACTCGGGCCGCAATACCGCCGCCGTGGCGGGGGTCGGCGTGTTCTGGAAAGCGAGCGAAGGCCTGCGCCTGGGCGGCGGGCTCGCCTTGTTTCACAGCAAGACCTACAACGAAGGCCGCGCGTTCGTCGCGCCCCTGCCGATCGCCGCTTACGAATGGCGCTCGGTGACGTTCAATGTTGCCTACGCGCCGCGGATCGCGAACGTCAACGCGGTCAACGTCCTCGATTTCTGGCTCACTTTTTTCCCGGAAAAGATATGAAGGAGCGCGGCGCGCGTCGATCTCTACCAGCGCACCGGCGCAAGCGTGCCAGGCAGGTAGAGCGGGTGCGCCGGATGGCCGCCGCCGTTCAGCTTCAAACAGTGCAATTTCACGTCGTTGCTTCTTAGATAAGCTCGAACGCGATCGCCCCGCTCGAGATGCGCGCCGTGATTGCCCCAGGCGCAAACGACGATTTCCGCTTCGCGCGCAGCCTTCAGTATGGCCGCGTCGTTTCCTTTCCCCACCGGATCGGGCACGGCTTTCATCTCTTCCGGATCGGTCGCGCGCCAGCCGAAGAGGTTGGTGACGATGAGGGCTCCGAAGCCCCAGCGCTCCGCGTACACGCGGGCGCGCGTGCATGACGGATCGAGCTTCACCTCGTCCGCCGTGCTCGGATTGAGCATCAGGAAGTTCGCCGCCGGCTTCGCCTCGTCCCAGCGCCGCCACAGGAGGTAGCGCCAGCGCCGGCAACCGGAGAACACCGCCCCGCTCGCGTTTTTCACGAGCGAGCCGCTCATTTCATTTGTCGGCTTGCGCCGCGATCACATCGGCCACGCAGGCGGTGAGCTTCTTGGCGTACTCGATGTGCAGGAACTCGTTCGGGCCGTGGGCGTTGGAGTGCGGGCCGAGGACGCCGGTGATGAGGAATTGCGCCTTCGGGAATTTCTCGCCGAGCATCGCCATGAAGGGGATGGTGCCGCCTTCGCCCATCCACATCACGTCCTTGCCGAAATATTTCCTCGAGCTGTCGCTCAGGACCTTCTCCAGCCAGGCCGCGGTCTTCGGCGCGTGCCAGCCGGTCGCGGCGTGGTTGTACTCGAAGCTGACGTTCGCGCCGTACGGAGGATCGGCCTCGAGCAGCGCCTTCAGGTTGTGAGCGGCGGTCTCGGCCTTCACCGTCGGCGGCAGGCGCAGCGAGAGCGAGAGCGCGGTCTTCGGCCGCAGGACGTTGCCCGCGTTTGCCGGCAGCGGCAGGCCTTCGGCGCCGGTCACGGAGAGCATCGGGCGCCACGTCCGGTTGAGGACCAGGTCGGCGAGGTCCTCGCTCATCGGCGACATGCCCTGGACGAACGGGAATTTGTGCCATACCTCGCGGCCCAGCACCTTCGCCGCGCGCTTCGCCTGCTCGCCGCGCTCCGGCGGGATCGGCGCGTGGAAGACTGCATGGTGCACCACGCCGGTCTCGTGATCGTCGATGCGCTCGAGGAGCTGGCGCAGGATGCGGAAGCTCGAGGCCACCACGCCGCTCGCGTCGCCCGAATGCACCCCCTCGGTCAGCACCTCCACCGTCAGGACGCCGTTCACGAGCCCGCGCAGCGAGGTCGTGCCCCAGAGCTGGTCGTAGTTGCCGCAGCCCGAGTCGAGCCCGATCACCAGATCCGGCGCCCGGATCCTCGAGGAAAGGGACTCGAGGTAGGCCGGCAGGTCGTAGCTGCCGCTTTCCTCGCAGCATTCGATGAGAATGACGATGCGGGAGTGGGGCCTGTTTTCTTCCTGCAAGGATCGAATTGCGGAAAGAGAGGCGAACACCGCATAGCCGTCGTCCGCACCGCCGCGGCCGTAGAGCTTGCCGTCCTTGATCTGCGGCGCCCACGGCCCGAGCCCTTCCGCCCAGCCGGTCATCTCCGGCTGCTTGTCGAGGTGGCCGTACATCAGCACGGTTCCGCTCTTCTCTTTTCCCTTTGAAGCCGGAATTTCCAGCAGCAGGACGGGGGTTCGGCCCGGCAGCCTCGCTACCTCTATCGTCATGCCGGGCACTGCGTGCTTGCGGCACCAGCCCTCCGCCAGCTTCACCGCCGCCTCGATATGGCCGTTCTTTTCCCACGCCGGATCGAAGTGCGGCGACTTGGCGGGAATGCGGATGTACTCGACCAGCGTAGGGACGACGGCGTCGTCCCAGAACTGCGCTATGCGCTTCATCGGCGCCATTCTACAAGTGTGAATTTCTGCCTGTCTGCCGGGGGTTTATTTGCAGCCCGAACAGTAATAGTTCCGCCTGCCCCGGAGGCGGCGGGACTATGCTGATTTTCTAGGGATAAACCAAAGAGAGAAGGGGCACCATGTCTGAATCTCCGCTCTGGATGATCGTACCGGGCAACGCCGCGCTGTCGGCCCTGGTCCTGTTCCTGATAGCCATGCCGTTCCTTTACGCCGCGCGCAAGCCCATGCACGAGCTGGTGCGCTCGGTCGGCCACCTTGCCAGCGGCCCGCTGCGCCTCGCGTCGCGCTGGCTGCTCGCCATGGCCCGCGACATGAAGGAGCGCAACAAGGCGGTGCTGCTCGCGCATGGGCGCGAGGAGACCGGCCAGCTCATCACGCGCGAGTTCGAGCGCGTCGCGGCGCTCGTGCGGCGCGACCTGGAAGGCTACCCGGCCCTGCAGCGGCGCCTCCTGGACGAGATCACCAAGGTCGAGGAGGACTACAAGAAGTGCGGCGAAGTCCCGCCGCCGCCGCCCGAGTGGGTCGAGGCGGTGGACGCGGTCGCCAAGGTGAAGAACGGCAACGAGCTGGTGCAGCGCGTGCTCGAGGAGATCAACCGCACGATCAAGGAGATCTACGAGAAGACCCTCGGCGAGTACCGCAACGCGTACGAGGAGCGCCACAAGATCCTGAACGGCTTCATGCCCTTCTGGCGCTCGCTCGACAAGACCCTCGCGCGGGCCGACCAGAAGATGACGAGCCTCAACGAGCGCGCGACGCAGATCGACGCGCAGATCGACAAGTACCAGGAGATCGTCAAGAAGACCGACAAGGCCGAGCACGCCCTGACCATGTCGCAGCTCACGCAGTTCTTCATCTCGACGCTGGTGCTCGCCATCGCCGCGGGCGGCGCGCTCATCAACTACAAGCTGATCGCGCTGCCGATGTCGGAGATGGTCGGCGCGGGCGACTACCTCACGGCGTCGCTGCGCACTTCCGACGTGGCGGCGCTGGTCATCATCTTCGTCGAGGCGACGATGGGCCTCTTCCTGATGGAGACGCTGCGGATCACGCACCTCTTCCCGCGCATCCATAACCTCAGCGACCAGATGCGCGGGCGCATGCTGTGGATCGCGCTCACGCTGCTCGTGACCCTGGCGGGAATCGAGGCGGCGCTCGCGCTGATGCGCGACATGCTGATCGCCGACAAGGCGGCGCTGCTGCAATCGCTCGCCGCCCCCGCGCAGCAGCACGCCGCGAACGACGGCTGGCTCGCCCGCATCCCGACCGCGGGCCAGATGCTGCTCGGCTTCATCCTGCCCTTCGCGCTGGCGTTCATCGCGATCCCGCTCGAGTCGTTCATCGCGTCCATGCGCACGGTCGGCGGCGAGGCGCTGGTCATGCTCGCGCGCGCGACGGCGTTCGTCCTGCGCCTCGCGGGCAACCTGGTGCGCAACACCGCCCGCGTCCTGGTCACGCTGTACGACGTGGTCATCGTGGTGCCGCTGATGGTGGAGCGTCTGTTCAAGGCGCGGCCCGACGGCGCCGGAGGCAGGAACGTCTCCGAAGCCCGGCTGAAAAACCACGACGTGGACGAGCACAAGCTCGTGGCGAGGAGAAACTAATGGATAAGCGCTCGTTCCTTACCGCCGTTCCGGCGCTCGGGCTGGCGGCCTGGCTGCCGGGGTGCGCGGACCAGAGAAGCCATTCGCAGGCGGTGTACATGCTGATCGACACTTCGGGCACCTACGCCCAGGAGATCGACAAGGCGTCGCAGATCGTCAGCTACCTCCTCGGCTCGCTGCAGTCGGGCGACTCGCTCGCGGTGGCGCGGGTGCGCAGCCGCAGCTTCAGCGAGAAGGACATCATCGCCAAGGCGACCTTCGACAACCGGCCCTCGCAGGCGAACGCGCAGAAGCGCGCCTTCCGCGAGCAGATGGACACCTTCACCCGCACCGCGCGCGGCAGCGCCTACACCGACATCACCGGCGGCCTCATCCAGGGCGCGATGTTCCTGAACGAGACCGGCGCGGGACGCAAGACGATCCTGATCTTCTCCGACATGCAGGAAGAGCTCGACAAGTCCACCGTGCGCGACTTCCCGATCGATCTCAAGAGCATCCGCGTGGTGGCGGTGAACGTGGTCAAGCTCAAGACCGACAACATCGATCCGCGCAAGTACATGGGACGCCTCGAAGACTGGCAGAAGCGCGTCGTGAAGGCCGGGGCCTCCGAGTGGCGCGTGATCAACGACCTAGAGCATCTGGATCGAATGCTAAAGAGTTAAGAGCTAGAAGTTAGAAGCAAATCGCTTCAAACTAAAAATCGGGGTCAGACCCCGATTTTTTTTGCGTACAATGCACGCCCTCTCTCCAAGAAGGCGGCCCCATGTCGAATCCCTCTGATTTCATCCCCGGCGGCCTCGTCATCGAAGACCTGATCATCGGCCGCGGCGCCACCGCGAGCTCCGGCGACGACGTGGTCGTGCACTACGTGGGCAAGCTCATGAACGGGCAGCAGTTCGATTCCAGCCGCAACCGCCGCGACCCGCTCGACTTCGCGCTCGGCGCGGGCGACGTCATCAAGGGCTGGGACCAGGGCGTCCCGGGCATGAAGGTCGGCGGCATGCGCAAGCTCACCATCCCGCCCGAGCTCGCCTACGGCGACAAGGGCTGCGGCGGCGTGATCCCGCCGAACGCGACCCTGGTGTTCGACGTGGAGCTGCTCGAAGTCTCCTAGCCGGTTTCTGGCGCTCCTCACTCTCCATAACGCCCAGCTCGCCTACGGCGAGCTGCCGCTCCTCGATCGCGCGTCGCTCGCGATGGAGCCGGGCGAGCGCCTCGGCCTCATCGGCCGCAACGGCACCGGCAAGTCCTCCCTCCTCGGCGCCATCGCCGGCCGCGTGGTCCTGGACGACGGCGAGCTGCGTATCAGGGACGGCCTGCGCATTTCCCTGGTCGAGCAGGAACCGGTCCTTTCGCCCTCCCCTTCCGTGAAAGCCAGCTTGCTCGGGAGGGCCGCCGTCCGCCAGGAACACAAGCTCGACGAATACCTCCAGCGCTTCGGCGTCGACCCGGAGCTCTCCCCGGCCACCCTCTCCGGCGGCGAGTCGAAGCGCGCGGCGCTCGCCCTCGCGTTCGCGGCCGAGCCCGACCTGCTGCTGCTCGACGAGCCGACCAACCACCTCGATATCGACGCCATCGTCCAGCTCGAGAATTTCCTCCTGAAGCAGCCTTCGGCGATCGTCGTGACGCACGACCGCGCCTTCCTCGACCGCGTCGCCACGCGCATCGTCGAGCTCGATCGCGGCCAGCTTTTCTCCTTCGCCGGAAATTTCTCGTATTACGAGCAGGCGAAAGCGGCGCAGCTCGCTTCGGAAGCCGTCGCCCGGCGCAAGTTCGACAAGTTCTGGGCCGAAGAGGAGATCTGGATCCGCAAGGGCGTCCAGGCGCGCAACGTGCGCAACCAGGGCCGCGTGCGCCGCCTCGAGCGCCTGCGCGAGGAGCGCTCCGCGCGCCGCGACCGCGTCGGCAACGTCACGCTGAGCGTCGGGTCGAGCCAGCGCTCGGGCAAATTGGTTTGCGAGCTGACAAAAGTGAATAAGAGCTTTGCCGAGAGGCCCATCGTAAAAGATCTCGACCTCATCATCACCCGGGGCGACCGCATCGGCCTCGTCGGCCCCAACGGCGCGGGCAAGACCACCCTCATCAAGCTGATCCTCGGAACGGCGGCGCCGGACTCGGGGACGGTGCGCCTGGGCACCAATGTCCAGGCCGCGTACTTCGACCAGTTGCGCGCGCAGTTATCCGATCCTCTGGACCCGGAAAGAACGGTCGCCGAGACCATCAGCCCGGGCTCGGAGTGGATCGAGCTCCAGGGCGGGCGCAAGCACGTCATGAGCTACCTCGGCGATTTTCTCTTCCCGCCGCGCCGCGCCAGCTCGCCGGTGCGCATGCTCTCCGGCGGCGAGCGCAACCGCCTGCTCCTCGCGCGTCTCTTCGCGCGCCCGGCCAACGTCCTGGTCCTCGACGAGCCCACCAACGACCTCGACATCGAGTCCCTGGAGCTCCTCGAAGCGGCGCTCCAGGACTACGCCGGCACCCTGCTCCTCGTCTCCCACGACCGCGCATTCCTCGACAACGTCGTGACGCAAACGCTCGCCCCGAACGGGGACGGCACCTGGCGCGAGTACGCCGGCGGCTACACCGATTACCTGCGGCAGCGGCCTGCCCCCCTGACAAGGGGGGAGGGAGCTTCTGGCGACCGGGGGGTTAAGCAGAAGAGCCGGGGCGCAAAACTCACCTACAAAGAAACCCGCGAGCTGGAGGCGCTTCCGGACGAGATCGAGGCGCTCGAGCTGGAGCAGAAGAAGCTGGCGGAGAAGGCCTTCGCCCCGGACTACTTCCGCCAGCCGCCCGACGTCCTGCGCGCCGACCAGCAGCGCGCCAAAGAGATCGAAGCCCTGCTGGAGGCGAAGCTGGAGCGCTGGGAGGCGCTGGAGGCCAAGGCGAAGGCGGCGGCGGGATCCTGAAAAAAAGAAGCCGCCCGAAGGCGGCCTCTTAGGGGAGCCATGTCCCAGGGAGATAGGACGATGGCTCAGGGGGAGCGCGCATACTGCCCGGCGCCCCCATCCGTGTCTGTCGCCTTAACCGGGCATTTCATGTAACCGGACAGCTACAAATTACCGGGAAACCGGTATCCCGGCCGCCTGTTCGACCGGTATAAAAAGAAAGCCGCCCGAAGGCGGCTTTCTGGTGAACCACGACCTCAGGGAGGAGAGTGATGGCTCGGGGTGAAGGCCGCATTCTGCAGCCAGCCGCGAGCCATGTATGTCATCTGTCTTGAGAGTTTCCTGTAAATAGCGCGCTACCGGTTGCCGGAAATCGGGGACAGAAATTTCAAAGACCGTCCGCGGCCGCCCGCTCGCCCCACCGGAAGCTCGCCGGCATCCCGCTCGTGATCGTCTCCTTCGCCTTCTCCAGCATCGCCAGCAGCTTCGGCCCGTGGATGAGCTGGATCTTGCGCGAGCTGGCGAAGATGGCCGCATCCGCGGTAACGCCGCCCGCGGTCACGAGGAAGCCGCCGTCGGTCCCGCGGTTCGCGATGATGGCCGCCAGCTCCTCCACGGCCTCGATGCCCACCGCGGTGTCCTTCCAGTGGCGGCACTGCACGCTGTACTTCTTCCCCGCCTTCACCAGGCTGAAATCCGGGCGCTGCGGCGAATCGCCGTCGCCGAATTCGATGACCGAGAATCCCTGCACCCGGAAGCCCTCGGCCACCAGGAGGTCGAAATTGATCCGCTTCATTTCGCGCACGACCGCAAGCGCGTCGTTCAGAAGGCTGGGCATTTGTCCTCCGGATGAACTGGCGGGAAAGCACCATCATCGGCGCGTCCGCGCTCGCGCCGCTAGCAACTATTTCACCCTGGAAAAAAGAAGCCGCCCGAAGGCGGCTTCCAGGGGTGAGCCACAGACCGAAGGGAGGGACGGTTTGTGGCTCGGGGGGACTTCATTGTCCGAGACGCGCTCCGCCATGTCTGTCACGTGTCCCGGGTTTTTCGTGTAGCGATACGGCTATAAGACCGCATGAAACGAAAGGCTATTCCCGAGGGATGCTCTTTCTTATCGCACCCTTGGTGAAATCCGCGGGATAGTTCTCGGCGTTGATCGCCATCTTTCGCTCTGCGGAACGCAGCAGATCCACGCCCAGGCGGTCCGACAGCCGCACGAGATAGAGGAAGACATCCGCGAGCTCCATCGCGACCTCCTCCTTCTTCTGCGCGTCGAGCGCCGAGCTTTCTTCGCTCGTCAGCCACTGGAAATGCTCCAGCACCTCGCTCGCCTCCACGCTCATCGCAGCGGCGAGGTTCTTCGGCGTATGGAACCGGTCCCAGTCGCGCTCCGCCGCGAACGCCCGCAGCGCCGCCGC
>CAYOVM010000111.1:0-11324 GCA_964407355.1 uncultured Enterobacteriaceae bacterium | reverse complement strand
GCGCTCGAGCTTCTCAACGGCCGGACCTTCGCCCGCTCGTTTCACTAGCCTCAGGCGCCCCGCCGCCGCGGGGTCGACATCGCAAAAGAGGCGCCGGGCGTGACTTATTGCGCAGCGCCACGATTCCATGACAGTTCCTGACGCACGCCGCGAAGGCGCGGCGTTACCGTTTCGCCATGGGGTATCGAATCGATTTCGCGGTCCAGGAAGGAACGCTGCGCGCCGTCGTCTCGGGCAAGTCTTCGCTCAGGCATGCCGCCAGCATCGCGCAGGACATCGCCGAGCAGGCGAACCGGCAGGCGGTGAAGCAGCTCTTGATCGACGTGCGCCGCCTCCTCGGGCGGGTGGGCACGCTCGGCACGATGCTCGGCCCGGACGGCGAGATGGCCGGATGCCGAGTCGCGGTGCTCGACGTGAGCGACAACGACCCTTACTACGTGTTCTCGGAGAACCACGCGCGCATGCGCGGCCAGGAGCTGCGCTACTTCTACGATCCGGCCGCCGCGTTGCGGTGGCTCGCGACCGCGGACGTCTCATAGCGATCGCGGCCGTAGCGATTCGACGGCGGTGCTGTCGCCGGCCGCCGACAGCGCGCTTCGCAACTACAGCAAATTCGGGATTTTGCTTAAGCCGAACAGCGCCGGGGCGGCGCCTCGCATTGCAATCTGCGCGGGCTAGCCTGTAATCCATGAAAAGCCTGCTGCAGGCGGATCCCGACCGGGCCTGGCGCGCGGCAGATGCCGACCTGACCGCGCAGATCGCGGAGCTCTTCAGCCGCTGCCCCGAGCTGTGCGGCTTCTCGGTCCAGGCGAAAGTGTTCGCCGAGGGCCGCCCGCAGGGCGAGGAGGAGCTCTTCGTCACCGCGATCAGCATCTGTCCGCGCCTGGGCAAGGAGCAATACGGCGACATCTTCGAGCAGATCGCCGGCACCTTGAGCGACCTCCTCTCGGAGCGTCCGGAGGCCCACAGCCTCCTCCTCGGGCGTACCTTCGCCCGCGCCGTGCACTAATTCCTGCGGCTGCTGTCGGGGAAATACCACTAAGGTTTTCCGCTGTAGTGGTTTAAGGGATTCCCCGATTCACGATACCGGCTACACGCCGGTACAGTAGAGGCCATGAAACCTCTACTCGCCATGTACCCCGACCAGAAGCGCGTGGTGGCCGATGTCCAGGCCAGGATCGATGCGCTTTTCATCCGCTGCCCGACGCTGTGCGGGTTCGCCGTCCAGGACCGCGCCTCGCTGCCCGAGCAGCTCACCGAGTCGCAGATTCCGGACGCCGATCTCTACGTCACCGAGATCGGGATTTTTCCGAAGCTGAGCACCGACCAGTACGCCGACGTTTTCGACGAGATCACGATCACGCTCTCCAGCCTGGTGAGCGAGCAGCCCAACGCATACGACGTGCTGCGCGGCCGCACTTTCGCGCGCAGCCTGCAGTAACCGTAACCGACAAGCGGGAGAGGGGAAGCACGCAACAAAAACAAAGCAAGGGGAATTGGCAGGGGAAGGAAGCATCACACAAGAATTGAGGGGCGCCACGAGGCGCCCTTTTTTTTGACGGTATTAGACATGCCGTACCACGCATCAAACGGTGATCACGGCGGTCATAAGGCCCCAAAGCCAATTGATCTTGTAGCGATCCAGCCTTACGTCCTTGAATCCGGCGCGATGCAACAGGTCTAGGCACTCGGCCTCCCGATAGGTCTTGTAGAACGCTCGATTGGTCAGCCGCAGATACAGGTTGCAGACGCGGCAGGCTATGTAGTCATCGCACCAATCGGTCAGGACCAGCGCGCCTCCCGGACGCAGTACCCGCGCCATTTCCTGTAGGGCTTCTATCGGGTGTGAGATGTAGTGGAACATGTTGCAGGACACCACCACATCAAAGCTTCCCGAGCGCCACGGTAGAGAGTCGGCATAGCCCACGCGCAAATCCTCATTGCCGCTGAGCTTGCCACGCGCAACCGCCAGCATTTCGGGAACCGGATCAAGGCCCGCCAGCACAGCATTCGGATATTTCGCCCGAAGCCTTCTCAGCAGTTCACCCGTTCCGCAGCCGACGTCTAGCACACGCGACGACGCTGACATAGGGATGCGCTTTAGCGTTTCCCGAGTCGTGGCCTCTACATAGAAAGCCCATTTTTCGTCGTATCGCTCTGCCGCCTTCGCGTACTCGGCTACGACTGGATCGTTCATATAGCTCGGCTCTAGTTGCTCCCACCTTTTACTTATAGCGGTACACGACGAGCTTGTCGGCGCCGGATTCCGGCGTCCAGACTTCGCCCTTGCGGCCGTGGATCTGGCGCACGTTCGGGCTCGAGGACGAGGACTTGAAGCTCTCGAATTTCTCGGTCGCCGGATCGAAGCGCAGCATCGCCTGCGCGCTCCACTCGGACACCCACACCTTGTCCGCCTCGTCGACGTAGACCGCGTAGACGCGCGGCGAGCTCCCGGGGGCTTTCCACTGCGCCCACTTGCCGCTCTTCGGCTCGTAGCGGCTGAGGTTGCCCGAGCTCCATTCGGACACCCAGACGTTGCCCTTCGAGTCGGACCAGACGCGCCGCGCGCCCTGGCCCTTCGTCGGCGGCTCGATCACCGTCGCCTTGCCGCTCGCGCCGTCGATGCGCGCGATATGCGATCCGGCGAGGGAGGCGTAGTACACCGTGCCGTCGGGCGTGTGGTGGATGCCGTAGGGTCCGCGTCCCTTCGGCGAATCGAACAGCCTGATCTCGCCGCTGCGCGGATCCAGGCGCCCGTAGATTCCGCTCTGCCCGGTGAACCAGTGGATCCCCTTGCCGTCGAACGTCGCGGTGTTGAGGTTGGTGTAGCCGGTATCGGGCGGCAGCGCCCAGACCTTCACCTGGCGTCCCTTCGAAGGATCGACCCGCACGATCGCGTTTTGCCCGCCGTCGGTGAGCCAGACCGCGCCCTCCGGGCCCATGATCACGCCGTGCGGCGAGGATCGCGGCCCCAGCGCCACGGTCTCGACCTTGCCCGAGGCCGGATCGAGGATGCCGAGGTGACCGCTGCCCTGGGCGGAGAAATACACCGGCCCGCCCGGGCTCGGATCCGCCCAGACGTCGTGCGCTCGCAGGCCTTTGGGGATCGGATATTCCTGGACCGAGACCTGGGCTTCGCAGATGAACGGAATAACGAATAAAGCCAAAAGAAGGGCGCGCATGAGGGTTTCCGGTTTTCGTCAGCGCCAGTATGCGATCATTCCGGCCCCGGGAGGAAGTGGGCCTCAATGGCACTGCACCAAAACTATATCAACGGCGAATGGGGGAAGGCCGGGGCAGGCGCCCCGAACGTCAATCCTTCCAACCTCGCCGACGTGGTCGGCGACTACGCGCGCGCCGACGAGGCGCAGGTGCGCTCGGCGATCGCCGCGGCGCGGGCGGCGTTTCCCGGCTGGGCCCGGGGCGGCATCCAGGCGCGCGCCGATCTGCTCGACAAGGTCGGCAACGAAATCCTCGCCCGCAAGGACGAGCTCGGCACGCTGCTCTCGCGCGAGGAAGGCAAGACCCGGCCCGAAGCCGTCGGCGAGGTGACGCGCGCCGGCCATCTCTTCAAGTTCTTCGCCGGCGAAGTCGTCCGGCAAAGCGGCGAGCTGGTGCCCTCGGTGCGCCCCGGCGTGAAGGTGGAGATCACGCGCGAGCCCGTGGGCGTGGTCGGCGTCATCACGCCGTGGAATTTTCCGATCGCGATTCCCGCGTGGAAGATCGCGCCGGCGCTCGCCTACGGCAACTGCGTGGTGTTCAAGCCCGCCGACCTCGTGCCGGGCTGCGCCTGGGCGCTCGCCGACATCCTCGCGAGGGCGGGAACGCCCCCGGGGGTTTTCAATCTCGTCATGGGGCGCGGCTCGGTCGTCGGCGAGGCGCTCTCGAGCTCGCCCGACGTGGACGCGGTCAGCTTCACCGGCTCGGTCGCCACGGGAAAACGCGTCGCGCAGAATTGCGCCGCACGGCTCGCGAAAGTGCAGCTCGAGATGGGCGGCAAGAACCCTCAGGTGGTGCTCGACGACGCGGATCTCGACACGGCGGTGAACGTCTCGCTGCAAAGCGCGTTCTTCTCGACCGGGCAGCGCTGCACCGCCGCGAGCCGGCTGGTCGTGACGGAGGGAATCCATGATTCCTTCGTAAAAAAACTCACGGAAAAAATGCGCGGGCTGAAAATCGACGATGCGCTGAAAGAGGGCACCGACATCGGTCCGGTGGTCGACTCGAGCCAGCTCGAGCAGGACCTGAAATACATCGAGCTGGGCAAGAAGGAGGGCGCGAAGCTCGCCGCGGGCGGGGAGCGCCTGAAGCGCGCGGCCGAGGGGTACTACCTCGAGCCCGCGCTTTTCGTCGACACGCGGCCCGGCATGACGATCAATCGCGAGGAGATCTTCGGGCCGGTCGCCGCGGTGATCCGCGTGAAGAACTACGAGGAGGCGCTCTCGGTCGCGAACGACACGGCCTTCGGATTGTCCTCGGGAATCGCCACGACCTCGCTCAAGCACGCCGAGCACTTCAAGCGCAATTCCGCCGCGGGCATGGTGATGGTGAACCTGCCGACCGCGGGCGTGGACTACCACGTGCCCTTCGGCGGGCGCAAAGGCTCGAGCTACGGCCCGCGCGAGCAGGGCCGCTACGCGGTGGAGTTTTATACCGTCGTCAAGACTGCCTACGTCAATGCATGATTCCTCGGTAGCGGCGAAGACCGAGGTCAGCCTCACCGGCCTGACCCTCCAGGTCGGCAAATACGAGGTGCAGACCGCGCTCGGCAAGGGCGCGACCGGCACCGTGTACCTCGCCAAGGACACGTTCACCGGGCGCATCGTCGCGCTGAAGACGATCGAGCCCGAGGTGTTCCGCGACCCGGAGTTCGGCGCGGTGTACCGCCAGCAGTTCCAGAACGAGGCGTCGCTCGCCGGCAAGATCCGCCACCCGCACATCGTCACCATCTACGACGCGCTGGTGGGCGAGGACTCCGGCTACATCGCGATGGAGGTGGTGACCGGCGGCGATCTGTCGCAGTACGCGAAGCCCGACGCGCTGCTGCCGGCGGCCGACGTGCTGCAGATCGGCTTCAAGGTCTGCGGCGCGCTCGACTACGCGTACCGTGAACAGGGCATCGTGCACCGCGACATCAAGCCCGCGAACATCATGGTGACCAAGGACGGCGACGTGAAGATCGCCGACTTCGGCGCCGCCTTCCTGAGAAAGAGCAAGGCGACGCAGACGAGCGCGATGGGCTCGCCGTTCTACATGGCGCCCGAGCAGATCGAAGGCAAGGAGCTCACCTTCCACAGCGACATGTACTCGCTCGGCGTGGTGATGTACGAGCTGCTCACCGGCCGGCGGCCGTTCTCCGCGAGCACCATCGAGGCGCTGGTGCAGCAGATCCTGTTCGAGGAGCCGACGCCGCCGTCGCGGCTGCGCAAGGGCCTGAAGCCCGAGATCGACGCGGTGGTGCTGCGCGCGATGAAAAAGCGCCCCGACCAGCGCTTCGGCACCTGGGCGCAGTTCTCGGTGGAGCTCTCGAAGGTCGTCGGCCTGGTGCTGCCGCCGGGCTCGATCGCCGACAGCGAGAAATACCTCGCGCTCTCCAAGGTCGAGATGCTGCAGCTCCTGTCCGACGCCGATTTCTGGGAGCTCGCCTCGGCGGGCAAATGGTCGCGCGCGCCGAAGGGCAAGATCCTCATCAAGGAGGACGACCCGGGCCAGAGCTTCTTCTTCCTCGCCAAGGGCGAAGTGAAGGTGACGCGAGGCGCGCGGCTACTCAACATGGTGAACGAGGGCGAGTGCTTCGGCGAGATGGCGTACATCCGCGGCGGCGAGGAGCCGCGCCACGCCACCGTCCAGGCGGTGAGCGACGTGCTGATCGCGGAGTTCGTGCCGGAGACGCTGGAGAAGATGGGCCAGCAGGCGCAGCTGCACCTGACGCGCGCCCTCGTGCGCAACGTCGTCGATCGCCTGGTCCTCGCCAACGAGCGCGTCGCGCGCTAACCGGTGCGTATGCCGATAGAGTGCTAGGGTGCGTATCCCGATAGAGTGCTAGCGTGCAGGCCCGGAAGGTCGCGATCCTCGAGACCCGGCTCGGCAAGGAGCTGGCGGAGCTCGTCGCCCGGCGCGGCGGCGTGCCGGTCCACGCGCCCGCGCTCGCCGAGCTGCCCGATCTCGATCGCGGCGCGATCGGCGCGCTCGTCGAATCGCTGCGCGGGAAGCCCGCGAAGCTCTTCGTGTTCCAGACGGGCGTCGGGACGAAGGCGCTTTTCGCCGCGACCGACGGTCTCGGGGTCACGCAGATTTTCCTGGACGCCCTTTCGGTTGCGATCGTCGCCGCAAGAGGCCCGAAACCCACCGCCGCGCTGCGCAGCCGGGGAGTCCGCATCGATCGCAGCGCGATCGACCCGTACACGACCCGCGAGGTTCTCGATTCGATAAAGGACCTCGAGCTGAAAGACGGCCGGGTCGTCATCCAGCGCTACGGCGTCCTCAACCCCGAGCTCGACCGCGCGCTCGAGGCGCGCGGCGCCGAGGTCGTGGAGATTCCCACCTACCGCTGGTCGCTGCCCGCGGACACCGCGCCGCTCGAGAAGCTGGTCGGCGCGCTGGAGCGCGGTGAATTGCACGCCGTTGCCTTCACGAATGCGGAACAGGCGCGAAACCTGTTCGCCGTGGCGCGACGGATGGGCAAGGCGCAGGAATTGAAAGACGCGCTGAACCGCACGCTGGTCGCGTCGATCGGGCCGGTGGCCTCCGCCGCCCTGCGCGAGGCCGGCGTAAACGTCGGGCTGGAGTCGAGCCCGCCCAAGCTCGGGCCTTTCATCTCCGCGCTGGACGTCGCGCTGTCCTGAGCCGTCCGCGTTTCGCGGCGCGCGCGCGGGCCGCGCCGCTTCTCGGGTAGCATTCGGCCCGAGGAGGAAGCCATGAGACTAGTTTTCCTGCTGATCGGATTTTTTTGCAGTGCGGCGCACGCGCAGCATCCGGCGAGCGCGTCGAACATGACGCTCGTCGGGCAGAACGACCTGCAGGGGCGCAGCGCCTACCAGCCGGTCATCCATGAGAACCGCGGCCGCTGGATCGCCTACATCGGCCACCACGGCGGGCTCACGCTCAACCCGCTGAACGGCAAGAAGGAGGACAGCGGCACCTCGATCGTCGACGTAACCGATCCGAAAAATCCGCGCTATATCGCGCACATTCCCGGCGAGCCGGGGCAGGGCGAGAGCGGCGGCGCGCAGATGGCGCGCGTATGCAGCGGCAAGGATCTGCCCAAGGGCGATCCGACGAAGGTCTATCTGCTGAGGGTGTATGGCAACGCCGCGCACGAGATCTGGGACGTCACCACGCCGGAGAAGCCCTCGCGCCTGACGGTGATCGTCGACAAGCTGAAGGGCACGCACAAGAGCTGGTGGGAATGCGACACCGGCATCGCCTACCTCGTCTCCGGCCTGCCCGACTGGCGCACGCGCCGCATGACGCAGATCTTCGACCTTTCCGATCCGGCGAAGCCGGTGTTCATCCGCAATTTCGGCCTGCCCGGGCAGCAGCCCGGCGGCACCGGCCCGGCGCCGACCGAGCTGCACGGGCCGATCTCGACCGGGCCGAAGGGCAACCGCGTGTACTTCGGCTACGGCACGAACAAGAGCGGCGTGATGCAGATCGTCGACCGCGCGAAGCTCCTGTCCGGGCCGCGCGAGCCCACGGCGCAGAATCTGGCGGCGCCGCAGGTCGGCATCTTCCATCTGTCGTCCAACAACGGCGCGCACACGGCGCTGCCGGTGCTCGGCATGGACCTGCCCGAGTTCGCCAAGGACAAGGCCGCCTCCAAGCGCGATTTCGTTTTCGTCGTGAACGAATCGCTCGTCAACGAGTGCACCGAGGCGCGCCAGATGGTGTTCGTGGTGGACGTCACCGAGGAGAAGACGCCGGTGGGCGTCGCGACGTTCAACGTGCCCGAATCGCCCGGCGGCTTCTGCAGCCGCGGCGGGCGCTTCGGCGCGCACTCTTCCAACGAGAACCAGCCGCCGATGTACGCGAAGAAATTGATCTTCGTCGCCTGGTTCAACGCCGGCGTGCGCGCGGTCGACATCCGCGACCCGCTGCATCCGCGCGAGACCGGCTACTACATTCCGGCGACCACCGACAAGACCGACAAGCGCTGCCTGAAGATCGGCGAGACCGAGCGCTGCAAGGTGGCGATCCAGACCAACAACCTCGAGGTCGACGACCGCGGCTACATCTACATCGTCGATCGCGCCAACACCGGCCTGCACATCCTGGAGTACACGGGGCCGCGCTGATGGATCTGGGCATCGCGGGACGCACGGCGCTCGTCACGGGCGCAAGCACGGGCATCGGCCGCGCCGTGGCCCTCGCCCTTGCGGCCGAAGGGGTGCGCACCGCCATCGTCGCCCGGCGCAGGAACCTGCTGGAAGAGGTCTCCGCCGAGATCCAGGCGAAAAAGCAGCCGGCGCCGGTGATCATCGAGTGCGACTTCATGCAGAAGGACGCGCCCGAGAAAATCTCGCAGGCGGCGCTGAAGGGCCTCGGCTCGGTGGAGATCCTCGTCAACAACGCCGGCGGCAGCCGCCGCTTCACGCTGGAGGCGAGCGAGGAGCAGTGGGACGAGGCGCTGACCCTCAACTTCACGCGCCAGCGCCAGCTCACCCACAAGCTCCTGCCGCAGATGATGGCGCGCAACTGGGGCCGCATCGTCAACGTCACCGGCAAGTCCGAGCCCGAGGGCATCAACGGCGCGTTCTGCGCCAAAGCGGCGATGCACTCGTGGGCGAAGGGCCTGTCGCGCGAGGTCGGCAAGCACGGCATCACGGTGAACTCGGTCCCGCCCGGGCGCATCATCTCCGAGCAGATCCTGCGCAATTACTCGCCCGAGTTCAGGAAGAAGGAGAGCGAGGAGGACATCCCGGTGGGCGAATACGGCCAGCCCGAGGACCTCGCGAACCTCGTCTGCTTCCTCGTCTCGCCGCGCGCCCGCTACATCACCGGGGCGGTGATTCCGGTCGACGGCGGCCTGCGGAGGTATCAGTTCTGATGAGATTCCTGCTTTTTCTTTTTGGAATCTTTCTTTCGGCAAGCGCAGCGTCGCAAGCTTATCCTTCAAAGTCCATCCGCCTCGTCGTGCCTTTCGCGCCGGGCGGCAGCTCGTCGATCGTGGCGCGCCTGCTCGCCGAGGGCCTGCAGAAGAGCCTCGGCCAGCAGATCGTGATCGAGAACAAGCCCGGCGGCGGGGGCAACATCGCGATGCATGAAGTGGCGCGCGCCGATCCCGACGGCCACACGCTGATCATCGGCCACATCGGCGCGTTCGCGGTGAACCCGTACATCTACGACAAGCTGCCCTACGACGTGGACCGGGATTTCGCGGCGGTGTCGCTGCTCGCGAAGGTGCCCGCCATCTTCGTGGTCTACCACGAGGTCCCCGCGAAGGACCTGCGCGAGTTCATCGCCCTCGCGAAGAAGCAGCCCGGCCAGCTCAACTACGGCAGCGCCGGCAACGGCTCGGCCGGCCATCTCGCGATGGAGTACCTGAAGCAGACGACCGGCATCGAGCTGCAGCACGTGCCGTACAAGGGCACCGGTCCCAACGTCACCGATCTCATCGCCGGGCGCACGCAGGCCTCGTCGGCCGGCACGCCGCCGCTCATGCCGCACGTGAAATCGGGGAAGCTGCGCGTCATCGCGGTCGGCAACGCGAAGCGCCTGCAGTCGCTGCCCGACGTGCCCACGGTGGCCGAGCAGGGCTACCCGGGCTTCGAGACCTCGCAGTGGTACGGCCTGAACGCGCCCGCGAAGACGCCGCCGGCGGTGATCCAGCGCCTTGCCGAAGAAGCGGCGAAAGCGATGAAGACACCGCTCGTCGCCGAGCGCCTGGCGGTGGACGACGCGGAGCCGATCGGCTCGACGCCGGCGGAGTACGCCGCCTTCATAAAGCAGGAGCAGGCGCGCTGGAGCAAGGTGGTGCGCGCCGCAAAGATCAAGGCCGATTGAGATGGCCGAATGGGACGTCATCGTGGTGGGAGGCGGGAACGCCGCGCTGTGCGCGGCGTTGTCCGCCCGGGAGCACGTCAAGAAAGTATTGGTTCTGGAAAGGGCCCCTGAAGAAGAAGCCGGCGGCAATTCACGCTTCACCGCGGGCCTGTTCCGCGTCGGCTACAACGGCGTCGACGACCTGAAGAAAGTGATGCCCGACCTCAGCGCGGAGGAGATCGCGCGCACCGACTTCGGCGCCTACACGGACGAGCAGTTCCTCGACGACATGGCGCGCGTCACGGAGTACCGCTGCGATCCGGACCTGACCGAGCTGCTGGTGAAGAACAGCCTCTCGACGGTCACCTGGATGCGCTCCAAGGGTGTGCGCTTCACCGCGGCGTGGGGGCGGCAGGCCTTCAACATCGGCGGCAAGTTCAAGTTCTGGGGCGGCCTCACGGTGGAGGCGGTGGGCGGCGGCCCGGGCCTGGTCGAGGGGCTGACGCAGGCCGCGAAGAAGAACGGCATCGAGATCCGGTACGGGGCGCGCGCCCGTTCCCTGGTTTTCGACGACGCGGGCGTGCACGGCGTCGTGGTCAAGCACCAGGGAAAAACCCGGACGCTTTCATCCCGGGCCGTGGTGCTCGCGGCGGGCGGCTTCCAGGCCGACCCCGAGAAGCGCACCCGCTATCTCGGGCCGGGCTGGGAGCTCGCCAAGGTCCGCGGCACGCGCTTCAACACCGGCGACGCGATCGCCATGGCGCTCGACATCGGCGCCGCCGCGGCCGGCAACTGGTCGGGCTGCCACGCGGTCGCGTGGGAGAGGAACGCCCCCGAGTTCGGCGACCTCGCGGTCGGCGACCAGTTCCAGAAGCATTCGTATCCCTGGGGCGTCTACATCAACGCCGAGGGCAAGCGCTTCGTCGACGAGGGCGCGGATTTCCGCAACTACACCTACGCGAAATACGGCCGCGTGATCCTGAACCAGCCGGGCCAGTTCGCGTGGCAGATCTTCGACGCCAAGGTGAAGGGCCAGCTGCGCGACGAGTACAAGATCCGCCAGGTGACGAAGAGAACGGCGTCGACTTTGGAGGAGCTGGTGAAGCAGCTGGACGACGTGGATGCCGAAACGGCTCTTCTCGAATTGAAGAAGTACAACCAGGCGGTCAGAACGGACATCCCGTTCAATCCGAACGTCAAGGATGGCCGGCGCACCGAAGGCCTCGCGATCCCGAAATCCAACTGGGCCAATACGCTCGACACGCCGCCGTTCGAGGCCTACGCGGTGACCTGCGGCATCACGTTCAGCTTCGGCGGCCTGAAGATAAATACGCAGGCCCAGG
>CAYOVM010000110.1:0-11381 GCA_964407355.1 uncultured Enterobacteriaceae bacterium | reverse complement strand
TGCACGACCTCGCCGCCGAGTTCAAGGTTTCGGCCGAGCGCATCCGCCAGATCGAAACCAAGGCGCTGGAGAAAATGCGCAAGTCGATGGGCGGCGCGGGCGCGGGCGGTATTCGAGCGCTTGCGTCACCGGCCGCATAAACCTTCGCGGCGCCGGCCGCCGTGGCGCTGCGCGATCCGGCGTACCGCAGCCGGATCAGCCGCCGCCGGCTCCAGGCGTTCGCTGCAAAAGCGCCGTCATGCCCTCCAAAGGCAGCGGCTCGCTGAAGAGATAGCCCTGCATCTGGTCACAACCGAGCAGGTGCAGCATCTTTTCCTGCTCTTCGGTCTCCACGCCTTCAGCCACCACCGTTAGGCGCAGCGAGTGCGCGAGCGAGATCATCGTCCGGATCAGCGTCGTCGCATTCGGATCGTCCAGCATCCCGATGACGAAGCTGCGATCGATCTTGAGCGTTGCCACCGGCAGCCTCGCCAGGTAGGCGAGGGAGGAATGGCCGGTCCCGAAGTCGTCGATGGCGATGCTCACTCCGAGCGCGCGGATCGCATTGAGCTTTTCGATGTTGCCCTGAATGTCCACCATGATCAGGCTCTCGGTGATCTCCAGATCGATGCCCGTTGGCGCGACGCCCTCGATGAGGGCCTGTTCTACGATGCCGACGAAGTCGCGCTGGGCCAGCTGGATCGGCGACACGTTCACGGCCACCCGGGGCGCCCTGAGACCAGCCTCGACCCAGCCCCGATGATCGAGCGCGGCGCGCCTGAGCGCCCAGGCCCCCGCTTCCAGGATCAGGCCCGTTTGCTCGAGAAGCGGAATGAAATCCATCGGGGGAACCAATCCCAGTTCCGGGCTTTGCCAGCGGATCAGGGCCTCTACACCCAGAATGTTTCTGGTCACGGGATCGACCTTGGGCTGGTAGTAGAGAACGAATTCATCTTTTTCGAGCGCCTGCCGCAGCTTGTTCTCGAGCGACAAGCGCTCGGCGATGTGCTCGGTCATCGCTTGCGTGAAGAAGAGGTAGCGCTCGCCGGCCGCTTTGGCCTTTTTCAGCGCCGCCTCTGCATTGCGCAATAGCTCGTCGGCATCCGCGCCGTCGTCAGGGAACACGGCGACACCCATCCTTACCGAAACGCGCAGATCCTCGCCTCCGACCTGAAAGGGTGCGCGGAAGGCTGCATCGAATCTCTCCTCGGTGTAGCGGCCTACCTGCTCCAAGTTGTCCATCGCCGGCGCAGCGATGGCGAAGCGATCGGCCCCGACGCGGGCGAAGCGGCTTGCATCACCACGCCCGATCTCGACAAGGCGCTTCGCAAGCTGCTTGAGAAGCTCGTCGCCCGCTTGCCGCCCGAATGCATCGTTGATGCTCTTGAATCGCTCGATGTCGAGCACGTAGACCGCCTTCTTGCGGCCCTCGTCGTGGACCGAATGCAGCGTCTCCTCCAGACGCTCGAGGAAGAGGGATTGGTTCGCCAGGCCGGTAAGCGAATCGTAATAGGCGAGGTAGTCGAGCCTTTCCGTCTTCTCGATATGCTCGAGCGCGAACGAAATGTCGCCGGCGAGCTCGAGCAGCAGTTTCATCTCGTCGTCGTCGAAAAAACCGGTCTCGCCGGCGTACAGGGCGAGCACGCCCACCGCGTCATTTAGGACCAGCAAAGGCAGCACCGCCATCGAGGAAATTCCGCGCCCGATGCGCTCCTTCGCCAAAAGGACCTTCGCATCGCTTCGTATTTCATTGGATACGATCGCTTTCTTTTCCCTGACCGCACGCGCGCTCATCGTGTTTCCCATGGGCACATCTTCGCGCAGCGAGAACCGGTCTTTGACGAGCGTCAGGAACTCCGGCTCCGCACCCGCCGAGGCGATCGGCACGATCGTCATCGCGCTGCGATCGACGACACCTATCCACGCCATCTTGAATTGGCCGTGCTCGACCGCGATCCGGCAGGCCTCCCGGAACAGCTCGTCGCGATCGCGCACCCGCATGATGAGCGCATTGATGCCGCTCAGCACCGCGTACACGCGGTTCAGGCCCCTGATTTTGATCTCCGCCCGCTTCTGCCCGGTAATGTCTTCGCCGATGCTCGCCGTGCCAACCACGTTTCGTGCGCCCGAGCGCAAAACGGAGTTGTTCCAGCGGATGAGCCGCCGCTCGCCGGAGCGGGTCAGGATTTCATCTTCGTGATGCCGCGCGATGGACGACTCGGCAAGCAGTGCCGCATGCACATCCTTCGACGGGGTATTCTCCGGCGGTATGAATAGCTCGAACCAGTTCCGCCCGGTTACTTCCTCGCGCCGCCAGCCCGTCAACCGCAGCAGGTAATCGTTGCAATAGGTGATCCGCGCCTCTCGGTCGAGCATGAGAGAGACCAGCTCCACGTTCTCGAGCATGTCGCTGAAGCGCCGCTCGGATTCGCGCAGCTCCTCCGCGGCCCGTTTCCGATCGGTGATGTCCTCGGCAATCCCGGCGATGCGGTAGATCTCGCCGGCGTCATCCCGTATCGGGAAGCCGCGCGCATGGATCCAGCGCAGGCTTCCGTCCGCGCGCGCGATCCGGTACTCATAGTCGAGCCGGCCGGTGTTCTCCATCTGCTCGAAGGACGCCAAGACCCGCGCCTTGTCATCGGGATGGACCGGGTCCGTCCAGGATTGAGGATTCTCGTAGAGGCTCGACGTGCTGCGCTGCCAGATGTCCTCATAGGCCGGGCTCACGTACAGGATCTGCGTGCCCGCGGGATTGATCAGAAAGAACACCTGGTGGATGTTCTCGGCCAACTGCCGAAAGCGCAGGTCGCTTTCGCGCAAGCTGCGCACCGCGAGCTTGCGCTCCGAGGCCTCGATCTGCAGCTTGGCCGCATGCCGCTGGACGGTGTCGTACAGCATCGCGTTTTCGTACAGCAGCGCGAGCTTTCTCGTCATCACGCTCGCAATGCGCACGTCCTCGTCGCTGAATCCGCTCTGACCCTGCCTTCCGGCAAAGTAGATCCAGCCATACGTCCGGTTCGACAACGAGACGGGAAGTCCGAGCAGATCCCGGACCTCGGGATGCCCTTTGGGCAGGCCTTCGATGCCCGCTGTAGCGTTCGCATTGGGCTTTCGCAATAGGGCTCGCCCGGAAAGCAGCGTTTCGAGGAGGCCTTTGCGGCCGTTATCTCCCCGGAGAAGAGCGGCGTCGAATCCCTTGGCGAACGCATGTCGGATCTCCCGCGCGCTCTCATCGAGCATGCCGATCGCGGCATAGTCCGACCCGATCAGATCGCAGGCGGCGGCGAAGAACAGCTCGACCAGGCGCGCCGGGTCGCGCTCGCTCATCATCTCCATGCCGACTTCGATCAGCGCCGAGAGGCGGGTCGTGACGCGCTGCATGCTCGCCACGTTCTGCGCGAACTTCTTCGACAGATCCTTGATCGCGTCGCGTCCGGCGCGCGGCGTCGCGCTGCCGGATACGATGTTCTCGAACCCGAGCCTTACGTCCTCCAGATCCGCGGAAAAAAGGCTCATCGTGTCGTCGGCGGGCCGCGTCGCGCCGGCGCCCGGGTCCCGGGCTGCGTGCGGGAGCGCCGGCGGCTCGCAGATGCCCAGAGCCTGATTCACCGCGGCGAGAATGGTCTGCGGGTCGCAGGCCTTCGACAGAACCTTCGTCACGCCGCAGGTTTTCGCGAGCGCTTCGGCTTGCGCGGCGCTATAGGTCGCGGTGTGGAAAATGACCGGCGTCGGCGCCGCATCGGGGTCGGCCCTGATGCGCTGGACAAGCTCGTAGCCGTCCATCGTCGGCATCAGGATGTCGGTGATGACGAGGTCGGGGTGGCCGCTGCGAACGAGCTCGAGCGCCGCGGCGCCGTCCGCGGCCTCGAGCAACTGGTGCCCCCCATAGCCGAGCAGCGTCGTCAGAAACAGGCGGTTGCTCGGGCGATCGTCGACGATCAGGATCTTTGCCATGCCGGCCCGAGGCCCGCACCGCGGGCTAGCGCCACCCGGTCGCGCCCGCCGTTCTTGGCGCGATAGAGCGCTTCGTCCGCGGCGCGCAGCAGGCCCTCGGCGTCGGCGGCATGATCCGGATACGCCGCCACGCCGAACGACGCCGTGATCTTTCCCAGCGACAGGTCCATGACCTTCAGGTCGAGCCGCTTTATCGATTCCCGGATGGCCTCCGCCTTCTTCCTGATCTCCTCGAGCGGGGCCTCGCGCAGTACCAGCAGGAATTCCTCGCCGCCGTAGCGGCAGGCGATCTCGCTCGCGCGAACGCAGCGCTTGAGCAAGGCGCCGAGCGCCTCGAGCACCGTGTCGCCCGCTTCGTGCCCGAAGCTGTCGTTGATGCGCTTGAAATGGTCGATGTCGACCACAATGACCCCGACGTGCCGCTGGTAGCGTGCGGCCCGCTGCAGCTCCTGCTCGAACCATTCCTGCACATAGTGGCGGTTGTAGAGGCCCGTGAGCTTGTCGCGGGTCGCTTGTTCCTGCAGCTTTGCGCGCAAGCGGAGGTTCGCGAGCGCGAGCCCGGCGTGCTGCGCGGCCGCTTTTACGGCATCCGTTTCCACATCCGAGAAGCGCGACGACGACTCGCTGCGCTGCACGTGCAGCACCCCGATCAGCTCGCCCTGGGCGCTTAGTGGAACGCACTCATAGCAAGCCGGGGGAGCGCCCTTGAAATGGCGGCAATTCTGCGCTTTCGCCGAATCGGGCACGCTATGGAGACCTTGCCGGCGCACGGACTGGCAATCCTCCGGCGCGGAATTTTCCGCGATTCCGGAGGATCGGCCCCATTGCACCGCGGCGGCCCACGAGGACTGTGACCCATTGAATACGAACAGCGCGCCCGCGGTTTCCGGCAGAAGACCCTGGAGGTGTCGCACGATCACCTCGTATGCCTCCTGCCCCGTACGGCTGGAATAAAGATCCTCGCTGAGCTTGCCGAGCAACCTCGCCGAGCGATTGCGCTGCGCCAGCTCGACGTCGCGCGCCTGCGCCACGGCAAGCGAGCTCATCAGCGAGAACAATAACGCGCTGACCGCCAGAGATGCCGCCAGCACCACCGCGACCATCGCCTGATCGAAGGTCTCAACCGGATCCGCCAGAGGCACGAGGTCGAGCCGCCACGCGAAGTCTCCAACCGTCAGGTGCCGGGTCACCGTGTACGCCGAATAGGCCGCGGCGGCGCGCGCGCCGTCTCCCGCTTCGCTGTCATACAGCTGCATTCCCGGCGCAGGCTTCCCGTCGCCGGCAGTTGCATGGTCGCCTTCATGGATGATCACTCGAACGCCCGCGAGCGTTCGCCTTGGCAGCGCCGCCTCGACGATCTCCCCGACGCGGAGCGTCGCTCCCACCATTCCCGAGTACAGGCGTTGCCTGTCCTCGAGAGTGCCAGGAACGCCTTTACCGCGATACACGGCGAGCCTCAGCAGCACGCTCTTCATGCCGGACTTTGCGTCGCTCTGCAGCGTGTAGCCCGAGGTCGCGGCGATCTGGCCGGTATCGCGCGCGCGTTGCACCGCCGAGCGGCGTCGCGGATCCGCGTTCAGGTCAAGCCCCCATGCGGCCCCACTGCGCGCCGGCGGCTCGATATAGTGCAGCACCAGGTATTCGGGACGCTCACCGGGCGGCTTGATGGAGAATTCCGGGAGCCCTTGGGTCAGCGGGCTCTTCTCCGCGCGCGTTGCGCGCTCGAACCCCTGCTTCTGCCCGCTGGAGACGCGTAGGGCAAAGTGGATGTTGGTGAGGCCGGGATAGCGCTTCTGGAGGGCCAGCGCCTCGGCGAATTCGTGGAAATCCTCGCGCCTGACCTGCTCCGCGGCGTCAAACAGGCCGCGCAGCGCATAGAGCACGTCTTCATATGCCCGAAACCGCGATTCCAGATCGCGGCTGACGCCGATGGCGTGGATTGCGAATCTCGCGCGCGTTTCCTCCAGCACCTGCGCATGGAAGAAATAGGTGCTGCCTGCGGCGAATGCAAGGCCGCATGCGAGCACCGCCCAGCGCATCCAGCGATAGCGCACCCGCATCCGCTGCAATTTTTCGAACGCGCTGCCCCAGTTCGCCTGCTCCTTCAGCGCTGCGTTGGCCGATTCGAGCTTGCGCGTGCGTTCGGCGACTTTCGATTCAAGGTCGCGGTTGAGCACCTCGACCTCGGCGACTTTGCTCGCAAGCGCATCGGAGAACAACGCTCGCTGCCGCTCGCCGATACCGGGGTCGTCGGAAACGGCAAGAGAGGCGGGAAGCCGGGCCGCGGCGGAGAGCGCCGCGTCGATCTCATCGAGAATGTCCTCCGGCTCGAAAGGCTTCGCGATGAAGCTGACGGCTCCGCAACTGGCAGCGAGCGCACGCGCTTCCTGGCCGTATAGAGTGGCGGACATCAGGATCACGGGCACGTCCTTGCAGCGAGTGCGCTTGCGCAGCTCCCGCACGAACGTGTATCCGTCCATGCCCGGCATGACGACGTCGGCGATGATCAGCCCGGGGGGCTCGCCGTCCAGCAGCTCGAGCGCCTCGCGGGCATCCTGCGCAAGCGTTACGCGATGGCTTTCGTATCCCAGCAGCGTGCTCAGCAGCTGGCGGGTCGGGAGGTCGTCGTCAACGACGAGGATGGTCGCCATGGACCTTCGCTTCTTTTGCTGGCCGGTTCTCGAAGGTGCTGCCTGGGACTTTGACGCCCATATGCATCCTTTTGCGGTCCAGCTCCAAGGCGGGAACGCACGGATGCACTGTGTCGGGTGGACGGCCGGATTGCTATCGGGAAACTACGATTCCGGGGTCATATATCGTGGATTTTATGAAGCGCGGAGCGCGCTTCCACGATGCGACCGACGCTATTTCAGCGTCGTAACGCCGTGCCGGATGGGAAACTTTCGCTTCTGCTGCAGGCCCACGCCGGACGCTATCGAATCTGGCTTTGCTGCCTCAGCAATATCCGCAAGTCCGGTGCGAGGTCTTCGGCGATCCGGTCGGGCCGCACGAGCAGCCGTAGCCGTCCCTGCGGGTCGAGCACATAGCTCTGTCCGCTGTGGTCGACGGAATAGCTGTCGCCGCTCTTCCTCTTCTCGTAATAAATCTTGAATTCCTTCGCCGCGCGCTGGGTGGCGGCGGCGTCGCCGCGCAGCCCGAGGAAACGCGGGTCGAACGCGGTGGCGTATTTCGCCAGCGCGTCCTGCGTATCGCGCTCCGGGTCGACGGTAACGAAGAGAACCTGCACACGCTCGGCATCCGGCCCGAGCGTTTTCAGCGCATTCGACACGTCGACCAGCGTCGTCGGGCATACGTCCGGGCAATGGGTGAATCCGAAGAACAGCACCACCGCCTTGCCGCGGAAATCCTCGAGATGCCGCGGCTTGCCCGTGTGATCGGTCAGCTCAAGCGCCTTGCCGTACTCCGCACCGGTGATGTCGGTGCTCTTGAACTTCGGCGCCTCGTTGCCGCAGGCGGCGAGCGCGAGCCCGAGGATCGCGGCGAGGCTATAGCGGGAGATAGTGGTCAATCAGCAGCGCCGCAAAGAGAGCTGCGAGATAGAGGATCGAATAGCGGAAGGTCTGGCGTGCCACCCGGTCGCTGTAGGCGAGGTAGATGCGCAGCGCATAGGCGACGAAGATTCCTCCCAGCAGCAGCGCAAAGGCAAGGTAGATCGCGCCGCTCATGCGGATCACGTAGGGGAGCAGGCTGGCGCCGAACAGAACCAGCGTATAGAGCAGCACTTGCAGGCGGGTGTACGGCTTGCCGTGCGTGACGGGCAGCATGGGCACGCCCGCGCGCGCGTAGTCTTCGGTGCGATAGAGCGCGAGCGCCCAGAAGTGCGGCGGCGTCCAGGCGAAGATGATCAGGAACAGCACCAGCGCCTCGGTGGTCACCTCGCCGGTGACCGCGGCCCAGCCGAGCACCGGCGGCATCGCGCCCGAGGCGCCGCCGATCACGATGTTCTGCGGCGTGGCCGGCTTCAGGATGACCGTATAGACGACCGCGTAGCCGACGAACGTGGCGAACGTGAGCCACATGGTGAGGTCGTTGACGAAATGGTGCAGGATCCACAGGCCCGTACCGCCGAGCGCGCCGGCGAACAGCAGGGTCTGCGCCGTCGAAAGCTCGCCGCGCGGCAGCGGGCGCCAGCGCGTGCGCTGCATCACTGCGTCGATGCCCTGCTCCACGAGGCAGTTGATGGCTGCAGCGGCGCCGGCAACCAGGGCAATGCCCAGTGTCGCGAGGGCAGCCGCCAGCAACTGGGCCGGCGTCATCACGCCAGGCGTGCCGAGGAACATGCCGATCGCGGCGGTGAAGACGATGAGCGAGACCACGCGCGGCTTGGTGAGCGCGTAGAAGGCGCGGAGGCGCGAGCTAACCCGCTGGGACAATCCTGCTGCGAGAACGTGGGTATTCACAGTGACGGAGGTAAGCCGCGAGAGTGTACGCCGTGAAAGACGAAAAAGTTTAGCACGACGAGCGCAGCGAGCAGCAGCGCGGCGCCCGCATTGTGGGCGGCGGCGAGCGCAAGCGGCAGCCTGAAAGCGACGTTGGCGATGCCGAGCGAGATCTGAAGCGCGAGCAGGCAAGCCACGACGACGCCGATTTTCCTTAAGACCGGCACGCGGAACGCCCTAAGCGCCGCGTAGCCGGCGGCCGCAACGGCTACGAGGGCGAACATGCGGTGCGTCCAGTGGATCGCCACCAGCGCCTCGAGCGGCAGCAAGCCGCCGTCGCCGGTGCGGCCGAGCTCGCGCAGCACGTGGAAGGCGTTGGCGAAATCCATCGGCGGGAATACCTGCCCACGGCAACCCGGGAGATCCGGACAGGCGAGCGCCGCGTAGTTCGCGCTGACCCAGCCCCCGAGGGCAATCTGGATCACCACTGCCGCAAGCGCGAGCGCCGCGGGAACGCGAATTGTTTTTGTTTCCTGCGAAAAAGCATGCTCGTATTGCGAAAGCGCGAACCAGATGAGAAGCGCGAGCGTCGCCATGCCGCCGAGCAAATGCGCCGTGACGATCGCGGGCTTGAGCAGCATGGTGACCGTCCACATGCCGAGCGTCGCCTGGAAAACGACCAGCGCCAGGATCGCCGTGGCGAGCGCGTGCGACTTTCGCATGCGCCACGAGGTGATGGAGAGAAACAGAATCAGGACGCCGAGGACGCCCGCGATATAGCGATGCCCCATTTCCTTCCATGCCTTGGCATGCGCTGCACCGTCAGCGATCTCCGCGGGCAACGGGCGCCCATAGCAAAGCGGCCAGTCGGGACAGCCGAGACCCGCGTCCGAGAGCCGCACGTAGGCGCCGACGACGATCACGATCAGCGCGAGGCCGGCGGCGGCGACACTCAGGGATCTGAGGCGATTCATCCGATTCGCGAAGCCTTCAGGAGCCGCTGCAAATCTTTCACCATTCTCGACGGATCGGGATCGTGCGGAAAGCGCATCATCAGATTGCCCAGCGGGTCGATCAGGTAGATATGCTGCACCGGATTTCCCGGAAAATCGCCGGTGCCGGCCCCGGGGATGTTCTTGAGGCGCACGATCCGCGTCCCCTCGATCGCCGCCAGCAGCTCGGCGCGCGGCGTGGCGCCGTCGGTCAGCACCCACAGCCGCTCGACGCGCTCGAATTCCTTGCCCTGCGCCTTGCGCACCTGGCGCAGGAAGTAGAGCTTTTTCTCGCAGTAGGCGTCGCAGGCGGCCGCGTCGAAGGTGACCAGCACCCACTTGCCGCGCAGGACCGCGAGCGCCGGGGCGGAGAGCGGGCGCGGCGCGATCAGCTCGCCGTAGTTGCCGGTGTCGCGGGGCGTCCATCCCGACAGATAGAGAATCCAGCCGGCGAGCACCGGCGCGACGCACACGGCGCCGATCAGGAGCAGCTTGTTCTCGAAGATCTTCAAATTTTCCTGAACGAAAAAACCAGCCCCAGGATCGCCGCCAGCGCCGCGAAGGAATACCACTGCAGCGCGTAGCTCTCGTTCTTCTCGACGCCGATATCGGGGCGCGGCCATTCGCGCAGCAGCCCGTCATCGGCCGGCGAATGCTGCTCGATGATGCGGGGCTCGAGCCGCAATCCGGTCTCCGCGGCGAAGGCCGCAAGCTGCAGGTTCTGGCGCACCCGGCCTTTCTCGTTCGGGTCCACGCTCAAAAGCCGCGGCAGGTGCTCGAGCGCGACCCCTTCGATGCGGACTTCGCCGGCGGGCGTGCGCACCTCGGGCAGGACATCCCGCGTCGGCGGCGCCTGCACCCAGCCGCGATTGACCAGAACATGCAGATCGCTGCCCGCGAGGCGCAGCGGCGTAACCACTTCGTAGCCGGGCCTGCCCTGGCGCACTTTGTTATCGAGCATCACGGAGTACCTCGGGACGAAGACGCCGGTGACGCTGACGCTCTGCGCCTGCGCACCGAGCGCGCGCTTCTCGTCGGCGCGCCGCGTCTGCCAGTCGCCGAGCAGTATGAATGCCGCGCAGCCGAGAGCCGCGGCGGCGAGCGCCCAGGCGCGGGGACGGAAAGAGTATCCTGCCGGCATGCGTTACGTCGTGATCGCCATGCTCGTGATGATCGTCGCCAGCCTCGCTTCGGCGCTGATGTTCATGATGAGAGGCCGCGACGACCCGAAACGGATGGCGAAAGCGCTGACGATCCGGGTCGGCCTGTCGGTCGCCCTCTTCCTGATCTTGATGGCGGGCTACTACTTCGGCCTCGTTCCCGGCAGGCTCTAGCTTTTATAGCCAATAAACGAAGATAAAGAGGCCGAGCCAGACCACGTCGACGAAGTGCCAGTACCACGCCACGCCCTCGAAGGCGAAGTGATGCTCGGGCTTGAAGTGGCCCTTGAGGATGCGGAACCAGATCACCGTCAACATGATCGCGCCGAGGGTGACGTGAAAGCCGTGGAAGCCGGTCAGCATGAAAAACGTCGAGCCGTAGGCGCCGGTGCTGAGCTTGAGGTTCAGGTCGGAGTACGCGTGCGCATATTCGATCCCCTGGCAGATCAGGAACACCACGCCCAGCAGGACGGTCAGCCCCTGCCAAAGGAGCAGCTTGCCGCGGTTGTTGGCGATGAGGTTCCAGTGAGCGAAAGTGATGGTCACCCCGGAGGAAAGCAGCAGCACCGTATTCAACGCCGGTAAGCCCCAGGCGCCCATCGGCGAGAACTGCTCGGCAAAGCCCGGTCCGGCCGACGGCCAGTGCCCGGTGAATCCCGGCCAGAGCAGCGCCTGGTGCTCGAGGTCGCCGAGCTCCGGCACCGAGTAGCGCCGCAGCCAGAACAGCGCGCCGAAGAATCCGGCGAAGAACATCACTTCCGAGAAGATGAACCAGCTCATCCCCCAGCGGAACGACACGTCCTCCCAGCGGCCGTACTTGCCGGCTTCGGACTCGCGGATGACGTCGCCGAACCAGCGCGTCATCATGTAGATCAGCACGATCAGGCCGGCCGCCA
>CAYOVM010000109.1:0-11395 GCA_964407355.1 uncultured Enterobacteriaceae bacterium | reverse complement strand
GCGGGCGACAAGCTGTTTCCCTCGGTGCCGGCCGGATTGACGAAGCTGCCGGCGAAGCCGCTGCACGGCCTGAAGCTGCTCTCGCCGGTGCGCGCGCCGGGGAAGGTGCTCGCCGCGCCGGTGAACTACAAGGCGCACATCGCCGAGATGCAGAAGAACAAGGTCTCGCCCGGGCACACCCTCTGGGACATCGAGCAGGCGGGGCTGTTCCTCAAGGCGAGCTCTTCGGTGGTGGGCGCCGGCGAGGGCATCGCGCAGCGCTTTCTCGACCGGCGCACCGACTTCGAGGTCGAGTTCGTGGCGGTCATCGGCAAGGAAGCCTCCGAAGTCTCCCGCGAGAAGGCGCTGCAGTACGTCGCCGGCTATTGCCTCGGGCTGGACATCACGGTGCGGGGCAGCGAGGACCGCAGCTTCCGCAAATCGATCGACAGCTACACGGTGCTCGGCCCGTGGCTGACCACGGCCGACGAGGTTCCCGATCCGCAGAACGTGCAGATCGCGATCACGCAGAACGGGAAGCAACGGCAGGCGAGCAATACCTCCGACATGCTCTGGGATCTCGCGCGCCTGATCGAGTTCGCGAGCGCTTTCTATACGCTGCACCCCGGCGACGTGTTCTTCACGGGGACGCCGGCGGGCGTGAACCCCATCCGGCCCGGCGACGTCCTCGTCGCCACGAGCGACGTCCTGGGGACGATGAGGGTGGAGGTCCGCGAGCACCAGCGCGGCAAGTAGCTCCTCAAGTAACATCCGCGTATGGCGAGGATCATCGGCGGCATCGGCACCTCGCACGTGCCGACAATCGGGATGGCGTTCGACAAGGGCCGCCAGGCCGATCCCGACTGGGCGCCGCTTTTCAAGGGCTACGAGCCGGTGGCGAAGTGGCTCGCGCAGATGAAGCCCGACGTTCTCTTCTTCTGCTTCAACGACCACGCCACCACGTTTTTCTTCGACCGCTACCCGACGTTCGCGCTCGGCGTGAGCGAGGAATACCGGATCGCCGATGAAGGCTCCGGCGTCCGAAAGATACCTTCATTGAAAAGCCACGCCCCCCTGGCGCGGCACATCGCTCAGTCGCTGGTGGCGGACGAGTTCGACCTCACCATTTTCCAGGACCTGCCGCTCGACCACGGGCTGCATTCGCCGCTCACGATGCTGTGGCCCTCGAAGCCGGACTGGCCGGGGCGGGTCATTCCGCTGGTGGTGAACGTGCTCCAGCATCCGCTGCCGACGCCGGCGAGATGCTTCAAGCTCGGCCGGCACCTGAGGAAGGCGATCCTTTCCTACCCCGAGGATCTCAAGGTCGCGGTCGTCGGCACCGGCGGCCTCTCGCACCAGATGATCGGCGATCGCGCCGGCTTCAACAACGAGCAATGGGACCTCGAGTTCCTCGACCTCATCGGCCGCGACCCGGAGCGCCTCGCGGCCATGAGCGTCGCGGACTTCATGCGCCTGGGCGGCAACGAGGGCGCGGAAGTCATCATGTGGCTCATCATGCGCGGCGCGCTCGCGAAGGACGCCCGCAAGCTGCACCAGAGCTACTACCTGCCCATGACCACCGCCATGGCGGTGGCGTTGTTCGAGTGAAGCCCTACGTCTTCGACCTGGAGCTCAGCGCACGCGCGTTGCGCTTGAACCGGTTTCTGCACGATTTCACGATTCCGGAAAAACGGGAATTATTCAAGGACGATCCGGAAAAAGCCATGGCGGACCTGACCGAGGAGGAGAAGAACATGATCCGCAATCTGCAGTGGCGCGCTATGATGGACTACGGCGCGAGCTTCTTCTGCCTGGAGAAGCTCGCGCGCGCAAAGGGCGTGTCGAATCCTGAAATGGTCGCCGCCTTCCGCGGCGAGACGCTGGAGCAGTTTCTAAAGACCCGCCGGGTCCCGGGAGCGCGCTGAATGAGCACGAAAAAATTGAAGACCCTCCTCGGCGATCACGCCGTCACCCGCGCATTCCGGAGCGGCGCCGTTTCGTCGCCGGAGCTCGCGTTCGAGTTCGCCGACGTGAAGACCGCCCATACCGCCTTCAAGCGCGTGGTGCGCGATCTCGAGTTCGATCTCGCCGAGCTCGCCATCGTCACCTTCCTGCTCGCCAAGGCGCACGGCAAGCCGCTGAAGCTGCTGCCCGCGGTGGTGCTCGCGCGCTTCCAGCACTCGCATCTCGTGCACAACGTCGAGCGGCCCGTGCGCAATCCCAAAGACCTCGAGAAGAAGCGCATCGGGATGCGGTCTTATTCGGTAACCACCGCCACCTGGGTGCGCGGCATCCTCGCCGACGACTACGGCGTGGACCTCGGCAAGGTGAGCTGGGTGACCTTCGAGGATCCGCACGTCGCCGAATTCAAGGATCCGCCCAACGCGCAGCGCATGCCGGCGGGCAAGGACCTGATGGCGATGCTGCTCGCGGGCGAGATCGACGCCGCGATCGTCGCCGCGCCGTCGCAGGATGCGCGCATCCAGCCGGTGATTCCCGACCCGGCCGCCGCCGCGCGCGCCTGGCAGGCGAGAACCGGCGCCTCGATCCAGATCAACCACATGATGGCGGTGCGGCGCGATATGGATCCGCGCGTCTCTCAGGGAATTTTTGATTTGTTGAAAAAAAGCAGGGAAGCCGCCGGCAACCCGCAGACCAACCCGTACGGCATCGAGGAGAACCGGCGCAACCTCGAGGCTGCGATAGACTGCGTGTACCGGCAGAAAATGATCCCGCGCCGCTACACCGTGGAAGAGCTTTTCGAATGAACGGACGCCTTGCGATGAGAGCCTTGTGCCTCGCGCTTCTGCTGCTTCCGGCGCTCGCGAGCGCCCAGTACCCGGCGAGGCCGATCCGCCTCGTGGTGCCTTTCGGCCCGGGCGGCGTCGCCGACATCACCACGCGCAGCCTCGCCCCCAAGCTCTCCGAAGGTCTCGGCCAGCAGGTGATCGTGGAGAACAAGCCGAGCGCCGGCGGCATCGTCGCCGCGGAGCAGGTGGCGCGCGCCGAGCCCGACGGCTACACGCTGCTCCTCATGACGAACGGCGCCGCCACCGCGACCGCGCTGTACAAGTCGCTGCCCTACGATCCGGTGAACGACTTCGCCATGATCTCCACCGTCGGCTTCTTCGGCCTCGCGGTGGTCACCGATCCCAAGTCGCCGGTGAAGACCGTGCAGGATGTCATCGCGATGGCGAAGGCGAGCCCCGGCAAGTACAACATCGGCTCGATCGCCGTCGGCAGCACGCAGTACCTCGCCGCGGCGCTGTTCCGCTCGAGCGCGGACCTCGACATGCAGCTCATCCCGTACAAGGCGACCCCGGAGGTCTTCATCGGCCTGAAAAACCAGGACATCCAGGTCGCGTTCGAGATCCTCGCGCCGCTGATGGCCAATATCCGCGCGGGCAACCTGCGCGCCGTGGCCGTGACGGGAGCGAAGCGCTTTCCCGGCCTCCCCGACGTGCCGACCGTGGCGGAGAGCGGCGTGCCCGGCTACGACGTCTCCTCGTGGAACGGCCTCGCCGCACCGGGGAAGACGCCGCGCGCGGTGATAGAGCGGCTGCACAAGGAGGCGGTGAAGGCGCTCGCCTCGCCGGAAGTGCAGAAGCGCTTCGCCGAGGTCGGCGTCGAGCCGCGCTCGAGCTCGCCCGCGGAGCTGCGCGAATTCTTCATCAGCGAGTCGCGCCGCTGGACCAAGGTCGTCGAGGCGGCGAAGATCCCGAGGCAGTAAGGCTAGCGTCCCACCCGGGCGATGACCGAGCAGCGCTGCGCCAGAGGCTCGTAGCGCTTCACCACGGTGACGCCGATCAGGTAGCGGCAGTCGCGGGTCGAGATGATTTTCGTCGGCGCCGAGTACACGAGCACGCCCCTGTCGGCGACCCACAGGCCGAGCCAGGCGACGACGGCCGCGACCACGATCCAGAAAACAGCTTTCATTATTCCTCCCGGGGATCGCCAAGATTACACGCCGGTCACGCATTGCGCGATGGCGTGCATCACGCCTCCGGGGCGTTTCATCCGTTGACTTTGCCGCGCCCCGGACGTAGGGTCTTCCCCGGCCCGCCACGGGCTTTCTCTGGGAGGAGAATCCATGCGCCGCATCCTGCGAAATTTCGCCGCCGCCGTCCTGTCCGCGTCCTTCCTCGCGCCGGCCGCCGTCCCGGCCGCCGGCGTAGAGGTCCTGTTCGATCCGCATGACCGGACCAGGACGCTCTTTCCCAGCAACCTGTTCACGGTCCTCGATTTTTCCCAGAACACTTTCCGGCGGGTCAATCTCGCGAAGCCCGCGTGCACGCCGGTCATCCGCTGCGACGACATCGATGTGCTGAACACGCTGGACGGCTTCAACATCCAGCCGCGCCTGTCGATCCCCTTCAGCGGCCCGATCGACGTCGCCACCGTCGACAGCGACAGCGTGTTCCTCGTCAGTCTGGGCAGCACCACCGGCCGCGGCTCGACCGGCGACAAGGTCGGCATCAACCAGATCGTCTGGGACCCGGCGAGCAACACGCTGTTCGCCGAATCCGACGAGCTGCTCGAGCAGCACACGCGGTATGCGCTCGTCGTCACCAGCCGCGTGCGCGACACGGCCGGCGATCCGGTCGAAGGCGGGCGCTTCGAGCGCTTGCGTCACGACCTGAGCTTCGGCCAGGCGAAGGACAGCCGGCTGAAGGACTACCGCAACGATCTGCTCGAGGCCTCCGCCGCTTCGAGGCGCCACGGCGGCGAGCGCATCGTCGCGGCGAGCGTGTTCACGACGATGAGCACGACTTCGACGCTCGAGAAAATCCACGCGCAGATCGAGGCGAGCCATCCCGCGCCCGCCCGCTTCGATCTCGGGGCCGGCGGCGAGCGCACGGTATTTCCGCTGGCCGGCCTGACGAGCGTCCTCTTCAATCGACAGAACACGGTGGCGCCGCCGTTGTCCACGAGCGCCATGCTGGTTCCGTTGCTCGGCATAATTCCCGGCGCGGCGGGAACGCTCGCGTTCGGCAGCTATTCATCGCCGAGCTACCTCGCGCCCGGGGAATTCATTCCGCCTGCGGCAACGCGCTCGGGCGTACCCGTGCCGCAGCGCATGGAGACGGTCTATTTCAATCTGGTTCTGCCCGCGGGCCCGCGTCCGGCCGCGGGCTGGCCGGTCGCGATCTTCGGCCACGGTTTCGGCGACAACCGGAACAACTCGCCCTTCACGGTCGCCGCGAGCATGGCGGCGCGAGGCATAGCGACGATCGCCATCAACGTCGTCGGGCACGGCGGCGGCCCGCTTGGCACCATCACCGTCAACCGCGGCGGCGGGGCGCCTTCGGTCACCTTGCCTGCCGGCGGACGCGGCATCGACCAGAACGGCGACGGCAGAATCGACTCCACGGAAGGCTCGAGCGCCGCCGCGCCGCGCTCGCTCATCGGCAGCGCCGACGGCCTGCGGCAGACCACGATCGACCTGATGCAGCTCGTGCGCCAGATCCAGGTCGGCATCGATGTGGACGGCGACGGCGCGGCGGACCTGGATCCCGCGCGCATCTACTACTTCGGCCAGTCCTTCGGCGGTATTTACGGCACGCTGTTCCTGGGCGTCGAGCGGAACGTGCGGGTCGGCGTGCCGAACGTGCCGGGCGGACCGATCGCCGACATCATCCGGCTGAGCCCGGTTTTCCGCGGACTGTTCGCCCTTGCGGCGTTCAACCGGGCGCTTCCCGGGGCGCCGCAGTTCAACGAGAACCTGCCGCTGCGCGACCAGCCGGCGCTGACCAATAGCGTCCCGACCGCGATCGCGCTGCAGGAGTTCACCGAGCAGCTGGAGTGGGCGGCGCAGGCCGGCAATCCGGTGGCCTACGCGCCGTACATCAGCAAGTCCCCTCTGGGGCGCAATCCGGTGAAGTCGGTGATCTTCCAGTACGCCAAGGGCGACATGACGGTACCCAATCCGACCACGACCGCAATCGTTCGCGCGGGCGATCTGCAGAATCGGGTCACGTACTATCGGAACGATCTGGCGTTCGCTCTCGACCCGGCCAGCCCGAGCCATCCCGGCGGTGCGCCACGCAATCCGCACACCTTCCTTACCAGCATCGCGGTTCCCCCGCCCTTCGTTCCCGGCATCGCGCAGAGAGTCGCGTTCCAGGCGCAGGCGCAGATCGCGAGCTTCTTCGCCAGCGACGGCTCGGACACCATCGACCCGGACGGCGCGGGCCCGCTCTTCGAGACGCCGATCGTTCCTCCGCTGCCTGAAGGGTTGAACTTCCTGCCATAACGGTTTGTATATAGCTACAAAAGAGCTGCTACGGCCGCTCTTTTTTCGGGGTTCGGCGGCTATAATCGACCGAAGCTTCCCGGGGAGGGTCCGCGTGACGAAGCGGATGAAAACAAGGCTGTGGATTTCCGCCGGCGCCGCCGCCGTCGCGGTGCTCGCGTGGTTTGCGCCGCCCGCAAACGACGATGTCGCCGCGCCCGCGAAGGCAAGCGCCGGCTCGGCGAAGGCGCCCGCCGCGCAGCGCGAGGCGTCGCGCTTCGCCGCGCTGCCGCAGCGCGAACCCATCGGCGCGCAGCGCGGCGAGATTTTCGGCGCGAGAACCTGGACGCCGCCGGTCGTCGCGGCGCCCGCGCCGCGCCCGCCCGAGCCGGTCGCCCCGCCCAATCCATACAAGGTCGCCGGAACGCTGGTGCAGGCGGGCACGAAGCGCGTGTACCTGGTGAAGGGCGACCGGGTCTACGAGGCGAAGCAGGGCGACGATCTCGATGAGGGTTACCGGGTCGACTCCATCGCCGTCGACCATGTGGTGCTGCTGTACGTGCCGCTCGCCAAGAAGGAGGAGCTCGCGATCTCTTCCACGCTCGGCGCCGATGTCGCGCTCGCCTCGACGGCGTCGGCCGCGGTTCCTCCCGCGGTGCCTCCCACGGTTCCCGTTCCGGTCCGGATGCCGGGCCTCGCGCCCGCGTCTTCCGCGGCGCCTGCCGCGCCTGCGGCCTCGGCGTCCACCGGCTCGAGCGATCCCTTGCGGCCCGCCGAGTTGCGCTGGGACGGGCCGGAGAAGGTGCGCGCCGGGGCGAGCTTCTCGGTGGCGCTGCGCGTGAGCTCCGATCAGCCGCTGCGGGCCACGCCGATGCAGCTTCGCTACGAGCCGGCGCTGCTCGAGGCGATCGGCGTGCGCGCCGGGAAGTTCTTCGGCGAGGGCAATTTCAGCTACCGCGTGAACCCCGACGGCTCGATCTTCGTCGGCGCGACCGGGCGCGGGATGGCGCCGGGCGCCGACGCCGAGCTCATCGTCGTCACCTTCAAGCCGATCAAGCCGGGCGCCACCGCCGAGGTAAAGCTCTCCTCGGTCGCGCTGCAGGGCGCCGCCGGCCGCGCGCTCGCGCACAACCAGGTCGGCGCGTTCCGGACCGACATTCAATAAAACGACATCCGGGCCGAGCCACGTGAACATCCTGATCGTCGACGATCATCCGATGGTGCAGGAGGTGCTGCAGTCGGTCGCGGGCGAGGTGTTCGACGGGCCGTCGATCCGCACCGCGAGGTCGATCGCCGAGGCGATCGAGAAAGCGCGCGGTCCCGACGCGCCCGACCTGGTGCTGCTCGACCTCGGGCTACCCGAGTGCGAGGGCATCGATGCCCTGAAGCGCTTTCGCCGCGCCCATTCGCAGCCGCGCGTGGTGGTGTTCTCGGAGGCCGACGACCCGGCGTGCACGGTCGCGGCGATGCAGGCGGGCGCGGCCGGCTTTCTGATGAAGACATTGACGCGGCCGCTCATCTCGGCGGCGCTGCGCCTCGTCGCCGCAGGAGGCATCTACCTTCCGCCGCAGGCGATGGCGCAGCGGATCATCCCGCCGGCGCGGCGCCGCAAGCGCGAGCTGACCGACCGCCAGCTCGACGTGCTGCGGCTCATCGTGAAGGGCTTTCGCAACAAGCAGATCGCCCAGCGCCTGAAGATCGCGGAGGACACCGTCAAGCAGCACGCGCGCGCCGCCTACGGCGTGCTCGGCGTCTCCTCGCGCACGCAGGCAATGACGGCCGCCGCGCGGCGCGGAATCCGGGCCGATTGAGCCCGCCGCGGCGCCGCTTCGGCAACGCGCTCGCGGCGATCGCGCTAGCGCTTCCCGGAGCGACGCTGGCGGTGTGCGCGCCGCCCGAGCGGGCCGTCCCCGTGCAGGACAGCGTGGCCGACAGGCAGACGCCCATCGCGTGGAAGGCGGTCCCGGGAGCGACCGGCTATCGCGTGCGCGTGCAGAGCCGGGTGCCGAACGGCCGCATCGTCGCTTCGTACGACACGATCGTCGCCTCGACGTCGTTCGTTTCTCCCCAGCCCTTCGCCGAGGATCACGCGAAGGTGACCGCGCGGATCAGCGCGATCTGCGGAAGCGAAGCGAGCGCCGAGAGCGTGTTTGCGTTCGTGGTAGACGCAACGTCCACGTGCCGGCTGCAGGAGATCAGCGCCGAGACGGCCGGCACGAAGACGACCGTGAAATGGCCCGCGGTGAGCGGGGCGGCGAGCTACGAGCTGCGCGTGTTTTCCCTCGAAGGAGCGCTGGTTTCGGTGCACGAGACCCGGGCGCCCGCGGCGCAGGTCGAGCTGAAGCAGCCAGGCGCGGTGCTCAGCGTGCGGCCCGCGTGCGCGAGCGGGCTCGGCGAGGCGGTCTACCGGATCGTGGGCGCCGCCGGGTCGGCGAACTGAGCGGCCGCCGGGGCGCGCGGGCGGGCGAGGGCGCGCTCGCCGACGCGCTCACCGAGGGCGAGGCCGGCTTCGTTGTCGCTGGTGAAGTGAATGCCTCCGTAGAGGCGCGAGATCGCCGCTTCCCGCGCCATGCGCTTCAGCTCGGCTGCATTTTCGGGGAAGAAGCGCGCCAGCACCGTCGCCGCTGCGCCCGAGACGCTCGAGTGGCCTGAAACGTAGCTCGGAAATCCCGGCGTCACGATGTGCGGCATGAAGTCCTTGTCGCGGCGCTCGCGGATGATGGTCACCGGGCGCTCGGTCCACCACTTGAACTTGGCGTGCCAGCAGGCGATGAACGCGTCCATCATCGCCGCGTTGAGGGTGGAAAAGACGCGCGCCGCGCCGGCGGCGTCGAGCCTCCTTTCTTTCGCCAGCCGCCGCGCGTGCAGGTTCCACACGCCCGGCGGCGTGACGCTGCCGGCGTCCAGGTTCCATTCCTCGGCGATGCGCTTTTGCGCCGCTGTGAGGTTCTTCCAGACCGTGTAGACCTCATCCACCTCGGTCCAGTAGGCGGCGCTGCCGAATTCCGGCGGCGGCGGCGGCTCGAGCTCCGCTCCGTCCTTCAGCACCCATGTGCGCCACTTGCCGGCGTAAGGCTCGATCGGGTCGTAGATGTTGATCGGCGGCGCCGCGCGCCAGACACCTGGTCCCGGCGCCGGGCGCTGCGCCGGCAGGCGAGGAAGATCCCAGCCGTCATAGAGCGCTCGGCGGATCGCGGTTTCTGCGACGGCGCAGCCGGTCTGCCACGCCAGGAGCGCCTGCCGCCGCGGCGCGCCCGCCGCCAGCACGGCGGTCGCGGCCGAATACCCGAGCGCCTCCATGCGGCCGCGGCTCTCGCTCGGATACAGATGATCGAGCACGCGGCTCGCCGCGGCGTGCATCGCGATCGGCTGCACGGCGCGCTCGCAGCCGCGACGGGCGCATTCGACGAGAGCGTCGTGGATCGCGGCATGCACATATGTATACGAGCGCGCGGCGCGCAACGGATTCTGCTGGTACTTGACCACCAGCTCGCCGACCACGTCGTTCCACGCCACCGAGGGCGCCTGCGCGGACCAGCGCTCGATCCAGGCGCGGTTCGGACGCAAGCCGGCGAGCATGCCTTCGGCGGGAAAGGCCGGCGCCGGCGCGGCCGAAGACGCCGACGGGACATCCAGCCAGCGCGTCCAATGCGCGATGTCCTCGTCCGCGGCGGCCCACCGCGGCGCGGCGATCAAAAACAGCGCGCACATCGCCCGCAGCGGCCGCGAAAAGGCCATTTTTCCCGGGCGCATTGTCCTTTCCACTGTCAATTTCCAGGCCCGCTCGATCATGTCGGGTACGGCCGGAGTACCTCGAAAGTGTTCATTCTCCCTCTGAGCTTGCGCACCGCCGCATCGGCCCGGCTAACACAGAAGTGTTAGCACTTCAGTTGAATATCGCGCCGTACGCGCTTTCCAATAGATTAGCGCTCGACCGGCGGGACAGCCAGAACAACGCCGAAGGTTTCTACAGCTCTACAGCAAGAGCGTCGTCGACGATGGGTGGGGATCCATTGATGCGATTCGCTTCAAAGCGGAGAAGCAGCTGAAAGGCCTGGCCGCCTGGCTGGTCGGCGCGCTCGTCGCACTCACGCCGGCGGCAGCGCTCGCGGGCCAGGAGCGCTACGACTACGACGGCCTGGGCCGCCTCATTCGCGTCATCGACGAGCAGGGACGCGTCACCGAGTACGTTTACGACGCCGCCGGCAACCTGCTGCGCGTCGTCACCGGCGGCAACGCCCAGGCGCCCTCCGTCACGAGCAGCTCGCCGGCGTCGATCCGCCGGGGAGAGACGAAAGCGGTGCAGATCATCGGCACGGGGCTCACCGGCGCGCACGTCAGCACGACGGACCCGGGGCTCGACGTTTCCAGTCTGCGCGCCAGCGCCACGCAGATCGATTTCAACCTCACCGCCACCGCGGCCGCCGTGCTCGGCCCGCGTACCGTCACGATCGCCAATTCCGCCGGCAGCGCCAGCATCTCGATCACGGTCAACCCGGTGCTGCCCAAGCTCAGCATGAGCCCGCAGCCGATCGCCGTGCCGCCGACCAACACGGCGCGCACCTTCTTCGTATCGCTCTCCAGCGCGGACAACATCGCGCACACGATCAATCTCGTCTCGGCGAACCCGGCCATCGCCACCGTCTCGCCCGCGAGCGTCGCGATCCCGGCCGGCCAGACCGAGGTCATCGTGACCGTGACCGGCAAGGCGGCGGGCACGACGGCGATCGCGCTCACTTCGCCCGACCTGGCGGGCACCTCGGTGCCCGTGTTCGTCACCGCGGAGTTCACGGGCATCACCACCAGCTTCGCTCCGCTGGTCGGGGTGGTGCGCACGCCGGCGCCTCCCGGGCCGACGTCGACGACGTTCACGCCGATCCTCAGCCCATCGCTGGGGGTCGCGCGCGGCTCCTACATAGGCGACATCGTGCCGAACCATTTCGCGGTCGGCACCGGCCCGGTCGACATGGTGGTGCGCGGCAACGAGCTCGGCGGGGTCACGGCCGTGGCGGTCTCGCCCGCCGACGGCGTCACGCTCGGCGCGATCAGCGTCGCGCCGGACGGCAAATCGATCACCGTGCCGGTCACCGTGGCGGCCGATGCTCCGACCACGACGCGGCGCGTCATCCTGAGCGGCGCGCAGCAGCCGTACGCGGCGGCGCGCGCCGGCGCGGACTACATCCT
>CAYOVM010000108.1:0-11499 GCA_964407355.1 uncultured Enterobacteriaceae bacterium | reverse complement strand
ACCTACTTCATCCGTCACGGAGCCTCCTGGACGCTGATGAAGAAGCTTTTCAAGGTGCGGCACAAGCTGACCCTCCAGCGCCGGCGCGAGCTTGGCGTTCACCGGCCGCCTGGGCGGCTGCAGCTTCCCGATGCCACGACCCGTGAGGGAATCTGGCGCGTTTGGGCCACGGCCAATGACCTCGAGCCGCGGGCGCGCTACTACCAGTTGCACCAGTCGTTTTCCAACCTGTCGCTCGAGGTGCTCGAGACCGTGGTCTCGGAGTTCGAGAAAGACGCCGTTAGCAGTGCGAACACTTCAACAAGGAGCCGCAAATGGGAGCAAGAAAACGGGCAACGCCCGCAATGGCATCTGTCACCGAGGCCGGTGCAGCAACCGTTGCCGCAACCGATGCAGCCGTCGCTGGAGAAGGCGACCAGCTAGCAGCCGTGGATTTTCCGGTGAGCCCCGACTCGCCGTTCCCGGACGGCTACGACATCGCCTCGGAGCGCGACGCACTTGCCGATCTCGTGGCCGCGGAAAATCCGGATCAAAGCGATCCTCGGTGGCTCAGGTTTCTGGAACTGTCCGAGCGGGAGGAGCGCCTGCGCCAGATGAACACGGCGCGGAAACTGCGCCAGGGGGCGGAGAACGTCGTTCCGGATCATGAGGCAAGAAGGATCGTGGACCTGGGCCAGCTGACGGACGGCGCGCCCGACACCATGACGTTGCATACCAAGGACGCCTTTCGCATGTTCACCGGCAGGCAGGCGGATGCCGAGGGAAAGGTGGTGCCGATTGCCGGAGGCAAGCGCTTTGCCGCCGTACTGAAGTCAATCTGGTATCTCTCAGCAAACGACAACCCTTACGCCGACTGGGTTCTCATCCGCATGTACGACGGCCTCATGGGTGTCCGCGCTCATCTTGCCGGAGCGACGCAGGAGCGCGAGAACGTCATGGATGTTCTCAAGCGCAAGGGATTGGCGTTCTCCGTCATGCAGTCTCGGAGCCCGAAGACCGTGGAACTCGGCTTCCGGAGCCCGTACGGCTATGCCACGGCCGAGGCAATCGCCGATTTCGACTACTACGTCCGCGTGGTCAAGACGCTCATCCACAAGGATCGCATCGGCGACGAGGAGGGACGAGCCGCAATCCGCGAGCTCGGCCGGGAGATGCGGGCGCTGTTCCTCGAACCGATTCGCTGGGAGCGCTACTTGTTGCGAGAAGAACTGCGGCAACTCAGCCGCAGCGACTTCCTGCCCGGGGCTGGCGAGGAGGCCGGTAAGCGAGTGAAGGCGGCGGTGGGCTTGTTCGGCGAAGTGCCGCGCAAGGTGTTTACCGGCGCCGAGGCGCCGCGGCATACGCGGCGGCGGGTGAAGCTAACTGCCGCGGAGCTGCAGCTCCTGGAACGAGCATCGCTGAGCGTGCCCAGCGAACCGGCCCAGCCTGATACCGGATTACTGTGAAGGAACTGCCACAGATTCGTGGCCTAAAGGCCTTTAAGGGTAAGGGGGAGCTGCGGCGGCGAATGCACGATGTGGAACAGCAATTGGCAGCGGTGCATAGGCGCATGCGCCAGTTCAAGGGCGAGAGCCACGCCATACGGGGCAGGACTTTCGGGCTGGAGACAGAAATCAGAAACGGCCCCGAGTCGTTGATGCTGAGGTGGCGCTTCTCGGCAGGCCGACACGCGATCTGGGGGCGCGATATCGAGCCCATGCTGGCCAGCTTTCCAATGGAATTGCAGGCGTGGTACCGAAGGGCAAACGTTGCGAGCGTGATTCTCAACGTCCAGGAGCGATGCCTCAGGTATGAACGCTCGGCGCTGCAGCGCCTGCTCGACTGGCTGCGCGCGAGCGAGGTGTAGCAGAGCAACATTCACCAACCGAAAGGAGATAGGCATGTCGAATGAGTTTCGTGGAACCGGCAACGTAGGTGATACCCCGGCGTTGAAGACCGTCAAGGTCGGAGAAGAAGACCGCAAGGTCACCGAGCTTCGGGTGTTTTTCGACGAGTACCGGCCGGACGGCGACGGCGGCTTCGAGCAGACCGGCGGCTTCTGGCTAAGCGTGAACGTCTGGGGCGAGCGCCGTGCAACCGAGGTCGTGCAGCACGTGAAGAAGGGCGCGCGGGTCCACGTAGTCGGACGGTTGACTGAGAGCAAGTGGACGGCGAAAGACAGTGGCGAAGAGCGTCGCGCGCTGCAGGTGAACGCGGATGATCTCTTCCTAAGCCTTGCGCGATTGTCCGAGGTCGGCTTCAAGCCGCGGCGCGAGCAAGCAGAGAACGTTTCTTGAGCAGGCGTGGAACAAACTAAGGCAACCGCTGTCTGCTGCAATGTAGTCCGCTGGCTGAGTCAGCCTGATTGATGCCCGTCACGCATCGCCCTTTGCTCGCAAGAGCGCCTAAACCGGTCTGATCTCCTGAGAGCCGGTGGCCGCAAGGCTCGGAGGTAGTCGTAAGCAGCTTCATCCCTGTCGGGGAGTTCCATCCCCGGCACGGGCGGTGGTCTCCCCATTTCTCAATCGAAAAGGAGATCCACATGTCGAATCAAGTTCAACCTGCGTTTTTCGATCTGCACGTCGAAGGTGTCGGCTACCTCAACCGTGTGCGCACGGTGCGACCCAAGAAGGGTAAGGAGTTTCTCGCCTGTACCGTCTCGGCCATGCGCGGCGCCGCGGGTCAAGTCGAGTACACCAAGTTCGACTGCCGCGTGAGCGGCAGCGTGGCGAAGGAAGTGGTCCGGCTGCTCGAGCCTGACGTCGTAGCGAAGAAGTCGGTCATCGTCGGCTTCAAGCTGGGCGACATCTACCCCGAGGTCTTCACCTACGAAAAAGGTGAACGCAAGGGACAGCAGGGCGTGAGCATCAAGGCGCGCCTCCTGAAGGTGAAGTTCGCCAAGGTCGAAGGGCAGGCGGTGTCGCTGCCCGAATCGGCCAATGCGGCCGACGCCGCCGGCGCCGAGCAGAAGGAAACGGCCGCGGCCAGCGTCGAAGCGTAGTCATTGTTCTCCGTCTATTCCCTTGGGGAGTTCCGCCTCCCCAGGGGAGCGGTCTTCCCGTTCAACGAGGAGGCCGTTATGAAGGACGCATTTCTCAATGTCGTCACCAATCTGCGGCTCATGGTGATGTGCATCGTGCTGTCCCAGGTCCTTGCCATCGCGAAGGCGATGCTCTGACCGATCTCGAAAGCCTCTCCTTGCGGGGCTTTCACCGGTGGGTGATCCCCAGCGGTGAAAGCCCCGCCAACGAAAAGGAGACGGCTCATGAAGCAGGCGCTGATCGGCGTTTTATCGAACTCTTGGTTCATTGCGTGGTGGCGTCGTACCGTCGCAGGCCGTCGCACTTATTCATGCGCTGAAGTAGAGAAATATCTTCTTTGTGAACCAGCACGCCTCCGTAATGTGCTGGGGTCATCGACCTGGAGGCATTCGTAAGGAAAGTTCTCGATCGAGGCGTTGCCTCGGTCGGTTCAAACGCCACGAAGCTTCGTGGCTTCATCGTCCCGGGCAGGGGAGCGGTTCGATCCCCCGTGGGACGCGACGCCTCTCTCCGTACGGGTTTTCAACTCTAAATAAGGAGAGAGTCATGATTCGAATCAGCGGCACCCTCAACGTCAAGAGCATCAAGGGCTCACGCGGCGCCTTTTCCGTGGGCGAGCTCACCTCATCGGTCGGCAACTTCAAGGTCAAGGACCAGATCCTCGACCAATTCTCCGAAGGGAGCTACGAGGGCGAGTTCCTCGTCGCGCACATCTATCCCGCGTCCTACATTCACTACGGCAAGGTCATCACCGAAATCCGCGCCAAGCTCGCGGAAATCATCCTGCCCGAAGGCGAAGAGAAGCCCCTGCAGGAGCAGAGCGTTCCGCAAGAGCCCGATCCGGTCGAGGAGGCGGTTACGCCAGCGCAAGCCGCAAGCAGCGTTGATCAGGCGACGCCGGCAGATACGGCAGTCGACTCTCAAGCTGCGACGACGGCCACGTTGACCGAGGAAGAAGCGAAGGACCTTGCCCTGTTCGGCGCCGAGCTTTACGGCGCCGTGACGAGGCGGGAGTCCATCAAGCTCGATCCGACGGTCGACCGGCTCAAGTTCCGGGCGCAGCGGGACAGGCTCAAAGGACTGGGTTACCGGTTCGACGCCGCCCGCCAGGCCTGGGGCTTCGAGGAAGTAGCTGCATGATGATCGGCAAACTGGCCAAGGAACTCTGCGGGGTCGAACTACCCCTGACAGTCCTGGAATCACGTGCTGGGTTCTACCTGGGCACGCAGGCCAAAGGTCTGCCGGTCTCGCGCGAATCCGAGGAGTACTTTGCCGAGCGGAAATTGGCTGAAGCCGCGCTGAAGTCAGGCAATTTCACCCAGCGGATGAATCCGTAATTTCACTTGTAGTAGCGCTGGACGCGGGATTTAAAACTTTCACGGTTTTAACCCCGCGGCCCTCTTTCACCTAGCCGCCTGCCTCGGCGGCTTTTCGTTATCCAACCTTAGAAAGGAGAAGTTAATGGACGCGAATCAAGCGTTAGCTGTAGTTCGTTCCTTAGCGAACGGAGTTGATCCGGAAACCGGGGAAGTGTTTCCGCCCGAGAGCGCTTATCAGCGCCCGCTCGTCGTGCGCGCTCTCTACGAGGCCGCATCGGCGCTGGAGCGCATAGAGCGCTTCGAGCGGCGCAAAGCGCAGCTGCCGGCGAAGACGGGCGTACCGTGGACCGAAGAGGAGGATCGCAAGCTCCTCGCGGCGTTCGACGCCGGCCGCGCGCTACAGGAGCTGGCGACGGCGCACGAGCGCACCATGGGGGCAGTCAAAGCACGGCTGCTGAAGTACGGGCGCATCAACGCGTAACGTAACGCGCGAAGCGTATTTAACAGCCCGCCGCGTGCGGGCTTACCCGTGAGCCGGCCGCCATGCGGCTCACCGGTAAGTCCGTACATGGCGGTCTTCGTCAGGAATCGGGGCAGCGGCAGCCTGCAATGCCGCGGCGTTTGCCTATATGGGCGCCGTTTCGGTTCGCATCCCGCCCACCGGTAGCACGGATGCACCGGCCGGAGCACGGGTCGGGAAGGTGGGAGCGGTACGAAGTTGCGCCGGCAGGCATCGTCCAGCGACGAAACCCGCGAGGGTTTCATCAGCGGCTTTCACCTGAGAGCCGCCGATGAAGCTCTCGCACCGAAGTCATACCGCCGGCTGTCGGCCACAGCCCGCCTGATCCACGGCAAGGATCGCCGTTCGCGGCTCGTCAGTCCCTGCAACGAGCACGGCCACATGGCCTGGGACTAAGTCGAAGTCATGCCTCGTAAGAGGCGTTCTCTCAACCCGCGAGGGGAAGTCTCCCTCCGCCGGGACGTCTTCTCCTTCGCTCATTCTCAAGGAGAAGAAATATGAACACGACGATCAAGTACCTCGTCCGCGCCAAGATCATTGAAGGTCGCGCAGCTCCACATTCGAGCCGCCTGGAATCGGCTCTTGATGTCGGCATAGAAGGCGCCCCGGAGGATACGGGGCTCGATGCCATCGAGAGCTTCGAGGTGGTAGACGTAACGCATGCCGATTCGTGCCCAGCGTTTTCGCAGTACAGCATCGCGCTGCGCACGATTGCGCAGATGTGGGACGGCGAAACCGTCCCGGAGCCCGAGACCTACCACGACACGGAGAGTGCCTACAACAACGGGCACGACGTCGCGAGTTATGAAGCAGCGAAGATCGCGCGCGAGGCGATTGCCGGCGCAGACGTCCTGAATTTGTGTCAGGAAACTGCGGCATTGCGAGCCTGCCGACTTCTGGCTGAGGCCTATGGTGGGGGCGAGGAATCCGGCGGCTCCATCAAGTGGGAGGATCTCGACGAAGCTCACGAGGCAGCGCTGGCCGCTCTGCGTGGAGAAGTCGAAGCCTTTGAGCAGGACCTTGTCGAGCTCGAGCGCCAAAAGCTCGTCGAGCTTGGCGACGGTACTGTAACGCTGACGCGCGAGGGTTACCTCGAGATCTCGCGGCGCTTCGGGCCGAAGCGCTGACACTGTATAGAGCACCGTAATGGCAGCGACCGAGTCGCTCTAGTCATGCAAACCGGCTAAGCCTCCCGCAAGCCGGCGGCCACAAGGCCCGGAGGCATTCGTAGTTCCGTTCATCAACCCGCGCGTGGGGCTTGCTCCCCAGCCGGGGCGGGTCTTCGCGCTTTAACTATGGAGACCCCTGATGGCATTGATCTTTCAGCGCCTTGCGCGCAATTTCATCAAGAACGGCTATTTCCCGACCGACGAGCTGACGCTCGTCCGGATCGTTTCTGCCCTGGATATACGAGGGCAGGCAATCCGGATTCTCGATCCATGCTGCGGCGAAGGCGTCGCGCTCGCGGAAGTCAAGCATCACTTGACCGAATGCGGTGCGCAAGTCAGCGCGCTAGGCATCGAGTACGACCGGGAGCGCGCGTATCACGCAAAGCAACTCCTCGATCGCGTAGTGCACAGTGACGTGCACGATGTAATCGTGACGCCGCGCAGCGTAGGCCTGCTGTTTCTCAACCCGCCCTACGGAGACGTCGTTTCCGACAAGGCGGGTACCGGGGATCGAGTCAAGCGCGAACGGCTGGAGAAGATCTTCTATCGCAGGACGCTTAGCACCCTGCAGTTCGGAGGCGTGCTGGTTCTGATCGTTCCGCATTACGTGCTCGATGAGGATTTCGCGGCAGCGATTGCTCGCAACTTCGAGCGGGTGCGCGTCTTCAGGGCGCCCGAACAGAAGTTCAAGCAGTGCGTCCTCTTTGGCGTGAAGCGCCGGGCGGACACTCCCAATCCCACGATCTCCGGGCAACTGGAAGCCGTGGGCAAAGGGGAGCTGCCGCCGGAGTTGCCCGAAGCGTGGGTGGAGGAGCCTTATCTCGTCCCTTCGATGACGGACGAGGCGGGATTCTCGCTCATTGCGGTCCGGATCGACGCCGAGCAACTTGCGGACGAGCTTCGTCGCTTCGGCGCCAGCACGCTCTGGCCGCAGTTTCCGGCGACGTTCGGGCAATGGACGCAGGCTCACCGTAGACCGCTGCGCGATCTCTCGAAGTGGCATCTCGCCCTGGCCTTGGCCGCCGGGCAAATCTGCGGGGCCGTTCGTTCCAACAACGGCCGGACGCTCCTTATCAAGGGCGACACGTTCAAGGAGAAGGAAACCACGGTCGAGCACACCGAACGCGCGGACGGAGGCCTCGTCGAGACGCGGATCCTGACGGACAAGTTTGTCCCGGTGATCCGCGGCATCGACTTCACGCCCGGTCCCATGTTCGGCGAGATCGTGACCATTCGTTAGACCAATTCTTTTCAACCCCCTGGGGAACATCGTTCCCAGGGGGGCCGGTGTTCCCCTTTTTTCTTAGGAGAACACCGATGGAGATTCACGCTTTATCCAATGTCGATTTGCTCGGTCTCATGGTCGGGCCTCGACGTGCGGTCCAACTGCTCAAGGACGCTCGCGGCAGCATCGCGACGCTCCTGAGCGAGTCGATCGAGCCCTACCGTGTCGAAAAGCCCGCGAACCAGCGGCTGCTCGCCGCGCGGGAACTTATCAAGCGTTCTTTGGCTGAAGGAATCAGGAACGGCAATGCCTTGACCTCGCCGCAGGCGGTGCGCGACTACCTGCGCATCGCGCTCATGGGGCGGGGCCACGAAGTTTTCATGGTCCTGTTTCTTGACGCCCAGCATCGGCTCATCGAGGCGGAGGAGATGTTCCGGGGCACGCTGACGCAGACGAGCGTTTATCCGCGCGAAGTGGTCAAGCGAAGCCTCTACTTCAACGCCGCCGCGGTGATCTTTGCGCACAACCATCCTTCGGGAATAGCACAGCCCAGTCAATCGGACGAGCTGCTGACCCGTTCCTTGAGGGAGTCGCTGACGCTGGTGGACGTCAAGGTGCTCGACCATTTCGTGATCGGGTCCAACGTCGTCATGTCGTTCGCGGAGCGCGGGCTCTTGTAGCCGCTTGGATTCGAGTGACTTTCATTCAACGTTCATTCAGGGAGATGCTTATGTTCAGAATCAAAGAGGTCGCCGACGTTTTCGTCGATGCCTGCGTGCGCGACGACGAAGGCCGCGTGTTGTTTCTTTCGTGCTTTGGCCGCGACACGGCCATCCAGCAACTGTTTGCCGCCTTCTATCTCAAGGTCAGCGAGGGCGGGCTCGAGGCGTTCCAGCTGCTCGAACCGAACGCCGGCGCCTCCGATGCCGGCCAGCCGGTCCGGGTGGGAAGCGCGGATCGCCTGCAGAAGACATCGGGCCGGCTGCCGCGCGAGAACGTGTTCGGGAACCTGGCTCACACGTGGATCTACGACCCCGTGATCGTCCGGCCGGACCGTGCCACGCGCACGGCCTGGGTGCTCGATCCGCAGCAGGGCGCAGAGACAAAGCCCGATCAGGTGCTGAGCAGAGTGTGGGAGGTTTTCAAGCTGCTCTCCCCGGTGCCGCTTCTCGATGAGTGGCAGCCGACGCTCATGAAGGAGTGTTTCGATGACTGCGTCAAGGCGATGAGCGATTCGGCGTTCCCGCCGATCGGCCGGGTCTCGGCGCAGAAAGTAACGGTGCCGGATTCGTTCGTCGGCACCGTATCCGCCCTGGTCAAGCGCGGGGATCTCGCGCTCTCCAGGCTCAAGCAGGCCGCGTAACGGCCACTTTTCGTAAACCCCCGCGGGGAGTCACTTTCCCGCAGGGGAAGGTGCTCTCCGCGATTTTCATCAAGGAGAGAACCAATGCTTCAAAGTGTTGCTACCGACCCGAAACCCGCGGCCGGCGAAGCGGAAACGGGCGAGGTGATTCAGCTTGCGCAGTTCATCGCCGACTTTGGCGACGGGCTGCTCGATGCCGTGCGGGAGCAAAACCCGCCGCTCTTCAATGGCGACATTGATCGCACCCGCGAGACGGCCATGGACCGGCTTCTTCGGAAGCCATTCCCGGCCCAGCGTGCGGTAGTGCAGGCCGTAAGCCGCCTGCTGATCGACGAGGATCAGCCCGCCGGCGTGATCAACGCCGAGATGGGCACCGGCAAGACCATGATGGCGATCGCCGCGGCGGCGGTCATGCATGAGGCGGGCTTTCCGCGAACGCTCGTGATCTCGCCGCCGCACCTGGTCTACAAGTGGCGCCGGGAAATCCGGGAGACGGTCCCCGGGGCCACCGTCTGGGTCCTGAACGGCCCGGACACGCTCCGCAAGCTCCTTCAGTTGCGGCAGATGGGGAAGCCTCCGGCAGGGCCCGAGTTCTTCGTCATGGGCCGCGTACGCATGCGCATGGGATTCAACTGGCAGCCGACGTTCACCTCGCGCGAAGTCATCGTTGCGAACGAGCTTGGCAGGCAGAAGTTGCAGTACGCCACCTGTCCCGATTGCGGCACTGTGGTCACCGGACCCGCAAGCGGTACGGACGGCAATGTTCCGCTCACGGTCGAGCTGGCCCGTATCCAGCTAGCCGCCGATCGTCAGTCCTGCAAGGAATGCGAGTCGCCGTTGTGGACCCTTGTGCATCCTCAGTCGGGAAGCCGATCGCGGCGGGAGGTGGTGCTCGATGCCATGCGCCGTATTCCGACCGTGGGCAGCAAGACGGCGGAGCGGCTCGTCTCGGCGTTCGGCGAGGACATGCTCGCCGGGATGCTCGAGGACAACCTCTACGAGTTCATCAACCTGATGAACCCGGACGGGGAATTGTTCTTCCCCGACCGGCAGGCGCAACGGCTTGAGCGAGCCATGGCCAACATGGAATTCTCGTTCGGGCAGGGCGGCTACCAGCCGACCGAGTTCATCAAGCGCTATCTGCCTCAGGGATTCTTCGGTGTTCTGGTTGTCGACGAGGGTCACGAGTACAAGAACGAAGGTTCGGCACAAGGCCAGGCGATGGCTGTGCTCGCGAGGAAGTGCCGGAAGGTGTTGCTGCTCACGGGCACGTTGATGGGCGGCTATGCGGACGACCTCTTCTATCTCCTGTGGCGGCTGAACCCGCGCATGATGATCGAGGACGGCTACCGCTATAACGCTCGCCGAAGCCTTGGCGCGGCCGCCATGGCTTTCATGCGGGAGCACGGGGTGATCAAGGACATCTACAAGGAGTCCGAAAGCGCCTCGCATCGTACCGCCCGCGGACGCACCATCACGCACCGCGCGGCCAAGGGTCCGGGATTCGGTCCGAAGGGAATCATGCGCTATGTGCTGCCGTGCACGGTATTCCTGAAGCTGAAGGAGATCGGCGGCGATGTGCTGCCGCCGTACACCGAGCATTTCGAGGAAGTCGGGATGACGCAGTCTCAGGCCGAAGCGTATCGAAAGCTGTGCGATACGCTGAAGCAGGAGCTTCGCATAGCCCTCGTGAAGGGCGACAAGAGCCTGCTCGGCGTGGTGCTCAACGTCTTGCTCGCCTGGCCGGACTGCGCGTTTCGCGACGAGCTTGTCCGGCATCCGCATTCACGGGCGCAGCTGGCTTATCAGCCGGCAGTGTTCCGGGACGCGGACGTCATGCCCAAGGAGAAGAAGCTGCTGCAGATCCTCCGCGAGGAGCGCAAGAAGGGCCGTCGGGTGCTGGTCTATTCTGTGTACACCGGAACCCGCGATACCACTGCCCGATTGAAGTCGTTGCTCGATCAGAACGGTTTCAAGACGGCGGTGTTGCGTGCAACCGTCGATGCCTCAAGACGCGAGGATTGGCTGTTCGAGCAGGTGGATCGGGGCGTGGATGTCATCATCACCAACCCCGAGCTGGTGAAGACCGGTCTCGACATGCTGGAGTTTCCGACGATCGTATTCATGCAGTCCGGATACAACGTCTACACGCTTCAGCAGGCCTCTCGCCGCAGCTGGCGAATCGGCCAGAAGCAGCCGGTCAACGTGTTTTTCCTCGGCTACGCCGGAAGCGCGCAGATGCAATGTCTGGAGCTGATGGCGAAGAAGATCGCCGTGTCCCAGTCAACGAGCGGGGACATGCCTGATTCAGGGCTCGATGTCCTGAACCAGGGAGGCGACAGCATCGAGGTTGCTCTGGCCAAGCGATTGGTCGGATAAGTTATAGGAAGGCGGAAGAAGCCCCCCGGCGCACGCCGGGGGCCTTCATTTTCGTCCGGACTTGACAGCCGGCTTTAATTCGATGATTCTAGAAATATGGAAACAAAAGATGCCATAGAAGCGCTTTCGGCCTTGGCGCAGGAAACGAGGCTGAAGGTGTATCGGCTTTTGGTGGAGGCGGGGCCGGACGGTCTTCCCGCCGGCCGCATCGGGGAGGAGCTCGACCTGCCGCCGGCGACATTGTCCTTCCACCTCGCTCATCTTGCGAGAGCCGGCTTGGCGAGGAGCCGGCAGGAGGGCCGCTTCGTCATCTACTCGGCCGATTTCCAGAACATGAACGCGCTCGTCGGCTACCTCACCGAGAACTGCTGCGGTGGCCAGTCCTGCGCTCCATCCGTCAAACCCGTCGCCATGAAAGGAAGGGACCATGAAACGCTTCCACGTGCACGTCGCCGTGCATGACCTGCAGCAAAGCATCCGCTTCTACTCGGCGCTTTTCGGCGC
>CAYOVM010000107.1:4810-11520 GCA_964407355.1 uncultured Enterobacteriaceae bacterium | reverse complement strand
AGCATCTCCTTCGGGCTCGCCTTGGTCACCGGCAGGAACCGGCTGCCGAGGCCGGCGACGGGGAACACGGCTTTTCTGAGCTTGGCGTGCATGGGTTCGATTCTTCTTCAGAGCGTTTTCAGCAGGTCGGCGAACTGCTTTTCATCCAGCACGGCGACGCCGAGCTCGCGAGCCTTGTCGAGCTTGCTGCCCGCCTCCTCGCCCGCCACCACGTAATCGGTCTTCTTCGACACCGAGCCCGCCACCTTGTGCCCTTTCGATTCGATCGCGGCCTTGGCCTGGTCGCGGCTCATGCCGGCGAGCGTTCCGGTCAGGACGAAAGTCTTCGCGTCTTTCGTTTTTTGAAAAATACCTTCCTTCTGGAGGCGAACACCATGCTGCGGGTCGGTCAGGCGCCCGATCACTTCCCGATTATGGGGCTCGCAGATGAATTTCTCGATGCTTTCCATCAGCTCGGGACCGATTCCCTCCAGAGGGACCTCCAGCGGCGGCTCGCCGCGCTTCTTTCGTTGGGCATTCTGCTTGCGGATCGCCTCCTTGTCTGCCGCCGCCTTGGGCCAATCGGCCTGCATGAAGGCCTCCAGCGACCCGAAATGGCGCGCGAGGATCTTCGCCACCTCCTCGCCCACGCCCGGAATGCCCAGGGCGAACACGAAGCGGGCGAGGTCCGCGTCCCTCGATTTCTGGATCTTGGCCACCAGGTTCCGCGCCGACTTCTCTCCCATGCGCTCCAGGCCCGAGAGCGCGGCGGCATCGAGCCGGTAGAGATCCGCCGGGTTCTTCACCAGGTCGCGCTCCACGAGCTGGTCCACCAGCTTGTCCCCCAGCCCCTCGATGTCCATGGCGCGGCGGCCGGCGAAATGCAGCAGCGTCTGCTTGCGCTGCGCCTTGCAGTAGAGCCCTCCGGTGCAGCGGGTCGCCGATTCGCCCTCCATGCGGACCACGGGGGAGCCGCAGACCGGGCAGGCTCGCGGAAATTCGAACCAGTGCTTCGCCCGGTCCCTCGGCCCCGGTGCTGCGACCCGGACCACCTCGGGGATCACATCGCCCGCGCGGCGCACGATCACGCTGTCGCCGATCCACACGTCCTTGCGCCTGAGCTCGTCCTCGTTGTGGAGCGTCGCGTTGGTCACCGTGACGCCGCCGACGAAGACCGGCTTCAGCCGCGCCACCGGCGTGAGGATGCCGGTGCGGCCCACCTGGACGTCGATGCCGACCAGCTCCGTGGTCTGCTCCTCCGCGGGATACTTGTGGGCGAGCGCGAAGCGCGGCGCGCGCGACACGAAGCCGAGCCGGCGCTGCCAGTCGAGCCGGTTCACCTTGTACACCACGCCGTCGATCGCGTACGGCAGGCGCTCGCGCAGCTTGCCGATGCGCTCGTAGTATGCGAGCAATCCCTCGACGCCCTGCACCACGTCGCGATCGGGACACACCGGCACGCCGAGCTCGGCCAGCCGGCTCATCGCCTCGGACTGCGTTTTCCAGCCGACGCGCGAGGAATGGCTGATGCCGTAGGCGAAGAACCTCAGGTGCCGCGTCGCGGTGATCCGGGAATCGAGCTGCCTTACCGCGCCGGCCGCCGCGTTGCGCGGGTTGACGTATTCCTTCTCGCCCGCCTCGCGCTGGCGCCGGTTCAACGCCTCGAAATCGCGCCGGAACATCAGCACCTCGCCGCGCACCTCCAGCTCACGGGTATCTCGTTCCAGCGGAATCCTCAATGGAATCGATCTGACGGTACGCAGGTTGGGCGTCACGTCCTCGCCGGTGGCGCCGTCGCCGCGCGTCGCGCCCTGCACGAGCAGTCCGTCGCGATACGTCAGGCTGATCGCGAGGCCGTCGAACTTCGGCTCGGCGGCGTATTCGACGATCTCGGCGCCGAGCAGCTCGCGCACGCGCTTATCGAACGCGCGCACCTCTTCCTCGCTGAATGCGTTGCCGATCGAGAGCATCGGCGTGCGGTGGCGCACTTCGGCGAATTCCGGCAGCGGCGCGCCGCCGACGCGCTGGGTCGGCGAATCCGGGCCCGCCAGCTCGGGGTGCCGCGTCTCGAGCTCGACCAGCTCGCGGAACAGCTTGTCGTACTCCGCGTCGGAAATTTCGGGGTTGTCCTCGACGTAGTAAAGCCGGTTGTGGCGCTCGAGCAGGCGGCGAAGCTCTTCGGCGCGCCGAAGAGCTTCCTTGGGAAGGCTCATGAAAACAGTCGCAGCGCGAGCGGGCTCCCGGGTTCGACGCCGCTCTCGGAGAGCTGGCGGCGGATCGGCTCGAGCTCCGCGCCGATCGCGGCGAGCGCCCTCTCGTCGAGGGCGTTGCCCCGGTCGTCGACGATCCGGCCCCCGAGGGCCGAGGCGAGGTGCGTCGCCATTCGCGTCATGGCCTCGTAGCTGCGCGCGATGTCCGGCGAGCGGGGCACGTCGAGGATGAGCGTCAGCCCGTCGCCGCGGCGCGCGAGCTGGTACGGCGGCTCGCTCCGATCGGAAACCGCGGCCCCGACCGCGGCTTCGGCCGCGCCTTCCCCGAACTCGCCGACCACGTGCAGCGCGACCTGGACGTCGGCTTCCGCGCAGCGCTTGTCGAGCGCGCGCGCCGCCTCGAGCGCCGGGCGCATCTCGGGCGCGGAGGCGGACGCGCCGATGCGCGTGGCGAGCGTCTCGACGGCGGAGCGGAACTCGAGCAGCTCGGGCTCGCCGACGACGCCGCTGCGGCTGACGAGCTGGAACGCCGCGCGCAGGACCGTGCAGCCGCCGAAGTCGCCGGCCACGAGCCTGCGCCACCCGCTCCCCTCGGACCCGGCGAGAAGCACCCGCCGGCCGAAGCGCTTCTCGACCGGACGCCAGGCCTCGAGCACCGCCGCGCGCGAAATGCCGACCGCGGTCCGCAGCACGATGACGTAGTCCACGCGCTCGTCCGGCATCGCCTCGGGTGAAGGCGCGGCTTCTTCCTTTTGCGCTTCGTTTTCCTCGATCGAAACGCCCCGCAGGACAGGCTCCGCGCGCTCCTCGTCCAGCAATACATCCGCGTGGGCCGAACGGAAAGTGCGCTCGGCCTCGCGCCGCACCGAGCGCTCCTGGATGCGGTTGTACGCCACCACGCCGACGACCGCCGCGGCGCCGAGCACTAGCAGCCCGAGCTGCAGGTCCGTCATGGCCGCCGTGCCGGCCGCGCGGCGCGCGCGGTCAGGCCGCGAGCTCCTCGCGGATGCGCAGCGCTTCCTGGATGTCCACCGCCACGACGCGCGACACGCCCGACTCCGGCATCGTGACGCCGATCAGCTGCTCGGCCATCTCCATCGAGATCTTGTTGTGGCTGATGAACAGGAACTGCGTCTGCGCCGACATGCGCCGCACGAGGTCGCAGAAGCGCTGGGTGTTGGTGTCGTCGAGGGGCGCGTCGACCTCGTCGAGCAGGCAGAACGGCGCCGGGTTCAGCTGGAACATCGAGAACACCAGCGAGATCGCGGTGAGCGCCTTCTCGCCGCCGGAGAGGAGATGGATGCTCGCGTTGCGCTTGCCCGGCGGATGCGCCATGACCTGCACGCCCGCGTCGAGGATCTCCTCGCCCGTCATGACGAGCTTCGCCTCGCCGCCGCCGAAGAGCGTCGGGAACAGCGACCCGAAGTGCCGGTTGACGCTCTCGAAGGTCTCGCGCAGCAGCTCGCGCGTCTCCTTGTCGATGCGCCGGATCGCGTCCTCGAGCGTGCTCATCGCTTCCTCGAGGTCGGTCGCCTGCGAATCGAGGAAAGCCTTGCGCTCGCGGCTGCTGGCGAGCTCTTCGAGCGCGGCGAGGTTCACGGCGCCGAGCTCGTTGATCGCCTGCGTGAGGCGGGTGATCTCGCCCTGCAGCGCGGACGGGCGGGGCGCGCGCTCCGATTCGGCGGCGAGCAGCGCCTCGTCGGCGTTCGCTTCGCGCAGCTGCGTCGCGAACTGCTCCGAATTGAGCTGCGCCGCCTGCTCCTTCAGGCGCAGCTCGCCCTGGCGCTCGCGAAGCGGCGCGATGCGGGAGTCGACCTGGAGCCTGCCTTCCTCGAGCTCGCGCAGCGCGCCGGCCGCGACCTCGACCGTATCGCGCGCCTGCGCAAGAGCCTTCTCCGCGGTGATCCTTACCTGGACCGCGGATTCGAGCGCCTCGCGAACCGCGGGAATCGGATCGGCGGCGAGCTCTTCCGTGAGCTTGGTGATCTCGGCCTCGGCGCGCGCGATCTGCTGGTCGATGACTTTCACCGAATTGTCGATCTCGGCGATCTTCGAGCCGCACTCGCGCTCGCCGAAGAGCGCGTCCTGCGCCTCGCGCTCGGCCTTCTGCACGGCGCGGCGCTGCTCGGCGAGCGTGGTTTCCGCCGCGATGTGCGCGGCGCGCGCCGCCTCGAGGCCTTCGCGGACCTCCGCGATCTGTACGCCGATGCGCTCCTCGTTCGCCTTTCCGGAGGCGAACGCGTCGCGGCCCGCGGCGGCCTCGGCCTCGATCTCCGCCATCTCGGCCTGCACCTGGGAGCTCCGCTCGCGGTAGCGCTCCTCGGCCTGCCTCGCCTTCAGCTGCTCGATCTGCGCGTCGTGCCGCGCCTTTTGCCGCTCGGTGACGTCGCCGCGCGCGGTTTCCAGCGCGGCGTTGCGCTCCACGACCTCGGCTTCGAGCTTCTCCAGGGCGCTTTTCGCGTCCTCCAGGTTTTTCGAAAGCGAGGCGCAGCGGCGCTCGAGCTCCTCGATCTCCACCTGGCGGGCGAGCAGCCCCGCGTCCGCCGGATCCGGGGCGTGGAAGTTCACGGTGTGGCGCGTGAACTGGTGGCCTTCGCGATTGACGAGCACGGTTCCAGGGGAAAGCGTCTCGCGCAGCCTGCGATCCGGCGTTCCCTCCACGGCGAGCACGCCCGAAAGCCAGTCGGCGAGCGCGCCCGAGACGGCGGGATCGGAAGCATGGATCTTGGCGGTGAGCGGCAGGCCGGCGGCCTCGGGAGTCGCGCCGCGCGCGCCGTGCTCGAAAACGCTGGCGCGAACCGGCGGGCGGTCCGCCAGCACCGCGGCGAAACGGGCGTCGTCGGTGATCTCGAGCGCGTGGAGCCGCTCGCGCAGCACCGACTCGACGGCGGTTTCCCAGCCCTGGTCGATGCGCAGCTTCTGCCACAGGCGCGACACCGAGCCCAGGCCGTGGCGCTCCACCCACTCGTGCAGCGGCGCGCTGTTTTCCGCGTCGGCCTGGATCTGGCGAAGCGTCCCGAGCTGCGCCTGCGCCGCGGCATGCTCGCGCTGGGCTTCGCTCAGCGCATCGCCCGCGGCCGAGCTCTGCTGCTCGAGCGCGGCGCATTCGGACTGCAGGGCCTCGACCGAGGCCTGCGCCGAGAGGACGGCGGCTTCGAGACCGGAGAGCTTCTCGGCCAGGGCGCCGGCGACGGCCGAATCGGGCGCCGCCAGCGTCTGCAGCTCGCCCTCGAGGCGCTCGCGGCGCTGCTCCAGCGCCTGCGCGGTGCGCTCGAGGTGCGCGAGGTTCGCCTGCTCGAGCTGCAGGCGGCTCTCCGCCTGCATCAGCTCGCCGCGCGCTTCGTTCATGCGCTCCTGCGCGGCGCGGAACGCCTGCTCGGTCTCGGGCAGGCGGGCGTTCTCGCCCGCCAGCTTTTCTTTCGTGCTCGCCACCACCTGCTTCGCGGTCCCGGAGCGCGCGGCCCACATGTGCAGCGCCTGCGTGAGCTGCGCGCGCTGCTCGCGCCAGGAGCCGAGCTGGGTCTGCCGCTCGGTATGCTGGCTCTCGAGGCGCTGCCGGGTCTCCTCCGCATGGCGCAGCTCGGACTCGAGCCGCGCGACCTCGGAGTTGGCGGCGTAGAGCGAGGCCTGCGCGGCGTTCAGCGCGTCGCCGGCGCTGTAGTGCGTCGCGCGGGCGGTCTCGATGCGCGACTCGATGTTGCGCAGCTGCGCGTTCTCCGCCTCGAGCGCGTTGGCGAGCTTCTCCAGCTCGGCCGCGTGACGCTCGCGCTCGGCCACGGCGTCGCGGCGACGGACATACCAGAGAAGGTGCTGCTTCATCTGCAGGTCGGCGTGGTATTCCTTGTAGCGCGACGCCACCGTCGCCTGCGCCTCGAGCTTCTCGAGCTGCGTGGCGAGCTCCAGGCGGATGTCGGTGATGCGCGCGAGGTTGTCGCGCGTGTCGGTGAGCCGGCTCTCGGTCTCGCGGCGGCGCTCCTTGTACTTCGAGATCCCCGCGGCCTCCTCGAGGAACACCCGCAGCTCCTCGGGCTTCGCCTCGATCACGCGCGAGATCATGCCCTGCTCGATGATCGCGTAGGCGCGCGGGCCGAGGCCGGTGCCGAGGAAGATGTCGGTGATGTCGCGCCGGCGCACATGGGTGCCGTTGATGTAGTACGAGGACTCGCCGTCGCGCTGCAGGACGCGCTTGACCGAGATCTCGGCGTACTGCGACCACTGCCCGCCGGCGCGGCCGAGCGAATTGTCGAACACCAGCTCGACCGAGGCGCGCGCGAGCGGCTGGCGGTTCCCCGAGCCGTTGAAGATCACGTCCTGCATCGAATCGCCGCGCAGCGCCGAGGCCCGCGATTCGCCGAGCACCCAGCGCACCGCGTCGATCACGTTCGATTTTCCGCAGCCGTTCGGGCCGACCACGCCGACCAGCTGGCCGGGCACATGGATCGAGGTTGGATCGACGAAGGACTTGAAGCCGGCCAGCTTTATTTGAGTGAGTCGCACGAAAAAAATGATACCATCGCCCGC
>CAYOVM010000107.1:0-4710 GCA_964407355.1 uncultured Enterobacteriaceae bacterium | reverse complement strand
CCGGAGTTCAGCTGCGTCTGTCCGATGACCGGGCAGCCGGATTTCGCCACGCTGGTGCTCGATTACATCCCCGACCGCGCCTGCGTGGAGCTGAAGTCGCTCAAGCTGTACGTCTGGTCCTACCGCGACGAGGGCGCGTTCCACGAAGCGGTGACCAACCGCATCCTCGGCGACCTCGCGAAAGCCACCCGGCCGCGCTACATGCGCCTCGAGGCGAAGTTCAACGTGCGCGGCGGGATCTACACCTCGGTGGTGGCCGAGCATCGCAAGAAGGGCTGGAAGGAAAAACAGTGAAGCCGGCGCCGTGAACCCCAGGCTCGCCGCGCTGCAGCCCTACCCGTTCGAGCGGATGCGCGCCCTGTTCGCCGGCGCGGCGCCCGATCCGAAGCGGCGGCCGATCGATCTTTCCATCGGCGAGCCGAAGCACCCCACGCCGGCCTTCATCAAGGAGGCGCTGGTCGGAGCGCTGGACGGGCTCGCCGCCTATCCGCGCTCGATCGGCATCCCGGAGCTGAGGAAGGCGATCTGCGACTGGCTCGCGCGGCGCTACGGCATCGCGCCGTTGGATCCCGAAACGCAGGTCCTGCCGGTGAACGGCTCGCGCGAGGCCCTCTTCGCGTTCGCCCAGACCGTCATTTCCCCGGAAGGCAAGGCAAAGCCCAAGGTCGTCTGCCCCAACCCGTTCTATCAGATCTATGAAGGCGCGGCGCTGCTCGCGGGCGCGACGCCGGTTTACGCGCAGAACATCCTCGATGTGAAGGACTGGACGGGCGTGCAGCTCGTCTACGCGTGCTCGCCCGGCAACCCGACCGGCCGCGTGATGCCTTTCGAGGAATGGAAGAAGCTCTTCGAGCTCTCCGACCGGCACGGCTTCGTCATCGCTTCGGACGAATGCTACGGAGAGCTGTTCTACAAGGAGCCCTCGCTGGGCGCGCTGGAAGCGGCTTACAAGCTGAACCGGAAAAGCTACGAGCGGCTGGTGGTGTTCTCCAGCCTGTCCAAGCGCTCGAACGTCCCGGGCATGCGCTCGGGCTTCGTGGCGGGCGACGCGGAGCTGCTGAAGAGCTTCCTCCTGTACCGCACTTATCATGGCTCGGCGATGAGCATCTCCGTGCAGAAAGCCTCGCTCGCGGCCTGGGGAGACGAGAAGCACGTCGAGGAGAACCGCCGCCTGTACGCCGAGAAGTTCAAGGCCGTGCTGCCCCTGGTCCGCAGCCCGCTGCACGCCGACATGCCCGACGGCGCTTTCTATCTGTGGATGCGCACGCCGATCGACGATCGCGAGTTCGCCCGCCGCCTGCACGCCGAATACAATGTCCTCGTGCTGCCCGGCAGCTTCCTCGCGCGCGAGGCCGGGAGCGGGAATCCGGGCAGGAATCATGTCCGCATCGCGCTGGTTCCGCCGCTCGCCGAGTGCGTGGAGGCGGCCGGACGCATGATGCAGCTAGCGGAGAAGCTCTAACGATATGGAAAACCACCAGAAGGTCATCGACCAGGCGTGGGAGAGCCGCGCCTCCCTTACGCCCGCCAACGCGCCACGCGCGCTGCGCGAGGCGGTCGAGCATGCCATCGCCGGCCTCGATTCCGGGAAGCTGCGCGTCGCGGAGAAATCCGGCGGCGAGTGGATCACCCACCAGTGGCTCAAGAAGGCAGTGCTCCTCTCGTTCCGACTGGAGGACAACCGCGTCATCGAAGGCGGAGGTGCGCGCTACTACGACAAGGTTGCGTCGAAGTTCGGTTCTTTCGGCGAAAAGGAATTTTCAAAAAGCGGCTTTCGAGTCGTTCCCCCGGCGGCGGCGCGGCGCGGCTCCTACATCGCGCCGAACGTGATCCTCATGCCCTCCTTCGTGAACATCGGCGCCTACGTAGACGAGGGCACGATGGTCGATACCTGGGCGACGGTGGGCTCCTGCGCGCAGATCGGCAAGAACGTCCACCTCTCGGGCGGCGTCGGAATCGGCGGGGTGCTCGAGCCGGTGCAGGCCAATCCGGTGATCATCGAGGACAACTGCTTCATCGGCGCCCGCTCCGAGGTCGTCGAAGGCGTGATCATCGAGGAGAACAGCGTGCTCTCGATGGGCGTCTATCTGGGCCAGAGCACGCGCATCCTGGACCGCGCCACCGGCGAGATCCTGTACGGCCGGGTCCCGGCCGGATCGGTGGTGGTTTCAGGAAGTATTCCCTCCCCGGACGGCAAATACAGCCTCTACTGCGCCGTGATTGTAAAAAAAGTAGATGCCAAAACGCGCGCCAAGACCAGCCTGAACGATCTGCTGCGAGGCGATTAACGTAGAATGGCCCTGTCTCAGCGGGATAGAGTTTCAGGGGGATAAACATGTCTGCAATGAAGCGGCTGTTCCAGATCATGGCCGACAAGAAGGCGTCGGACATCTTCATTTCGGTGGGCGCGCCGATCAACATCAAGATCAACGGCCAGGCGGTGCCCGTCAATCAGACGATGATGACCCCCGCCACGGTCCAGCAGCTCCTCTACGAGGTGCTCAACGAGCGCCAGATCAAGGAGTACGAGGACGAGATGGAGCTGAACACCGCCTACACGCTGGACGGCGTGGGCAGCTTCCGGATCAGCGCCTTTCGCCAGAAGGGCTCGCCGGCGGTGGTGGTGCGCTTCATTCCCGGCAGCATCCCGCCGATCGACTCGCTCGGAATCCCGGAGGTGCTGAAGGAAGTCATCATGCAGAAGCGCGGCCTGATCCTCATGGTCGGCGCCACGGGCTCCGGGAAATCCACCTCGCTCTCCGCGATGCTCGACTTTCGCAACGAGCGCAAGTCGGGCCACATCCTGACCCTCGAGGACCCGGTCGAGTTCATCTTCACCAACAAGAAATCCATCGTCAACCAGCGCGAGGTCGGCACCGACACCAAGGCGTTCGAGGTCGCGCTGAAGAACGCGCTGCGCCAGGCGCCCGATTGCATCCTGATCGGCGAGATCCGCGACAAGCAGACGATGGGCATGGCGCTCGCTTACGCCCAGTCGGGCCACCTGTGCCTCGCCACGCTGCACGCGAACAACAGCTACCACGCGATGAACCGGATCATCAATTTCTACCCGCTGGAGAACCGGCCGAGCCTGCTGCTCGACCTCTCCGCGGCGCTCGCCGCCGTGATCTCGCAGCGCCTGGTGCGCACCAAAACGGGCCTGCGCATGGCCGCGGTCGAGGTGCTGCTCAACACGCGCCACATCGCCGAGCTGATCGAGAAAGGCATGATCGGCGAGATCAAGGACGCCCTCGAGCAGAGCATGTCTCCGGGCTCGCAGACCTTCGAGCAGGCGCTCTTCAAGCTCTTCATGGACGGCAAGATCACTCAGGAAGAGGCGATGGCGAACGCCGACTCCGCGACCAACATGCTGTGGCTCATCAACCAGGCCACCGCCGGCGAGTTGACCAACTCCGGCGGCGGCAAGGCGCCGCCCGCGGCCGCGGACAAGCCGGGCGCCGCCGCTCCGGAGAAGAAGGAGGGCCTGCTCTCCGGGAGCGTGGACAGCTCGTTCAACAACTTCAAGATCGACATGAATGCCTGAGCAGGGCGCGGCTCTGCAGCTCGCTAAAGAGCTGATCGCGCGCAAGTCCATCACCCCGGAAGACGGGGGTTGCCAGGAGCTCATCGCGGCACGGCTGTTCGAGCGCGGCTTCATTTGCGAGCGGATGAAGTTCGGCGCGGTGACGAACCTCTGGGCGCGCCGCGGCGGCGCGCGCCCGGTCCTTTGCTTCGCCGGCCATACCGACGTGGTGCCGACCGGGCCGCTCACCGAGTGGCATTCGGACCCTTTCGTGCCGACGATCCGTGACGGCAAGCTCTACGGCCGCGGCGCCGCCGACATGAAGTCGTCCATCGCGGCGTTCGTTGTCGCGGTCGAAGCTTTCGTCGCGGAGCGGCCCGGCCATTCGGGCTCGATCGCGCTCCTTCTGACCTCCGACGAGGAAGGCCCGGCAGTGGACGGCACGGTCAAGGTGGTCGAGAAGCTAAAGGCGCGCAACGAGCTCATCGACTACTGCATCGTGGGCGAGCCGAGCTCGGTCGACGTGCTGGGCGATACGCTGAAGATCGGGCGGCGCGGCTCGCTTTCGGGCAGGCTCGTCGTGCGCGGCATCCAGGGCCATGTCGCCTACCCGCACCTCGTGCGCAATCCCATTCATCAGCTCGCTCCGGCGCTCGCCGAGCTGGTAAAAACGACGTGGGACAAGGGAAACGAAGCCTTCCCGCCCACCTCGTTCCAGGTCTCCAACCTGCATGCCGGGACCGGGGCGGGGAACGTCGTGCCCGGCACGGCCGAGATGGATTTCAATTTCCGCTTCTCGACCGAAAGCAGCGATTCGTCTCTGAAGCAGAGGACGGAAACGATCCTGCAGAAGCACGGGCTGGAATACTCGATCGACTGGACGCTGGGCGCGAAGCCCTTCCTGAGCAAGCCGGCGAAGCTCGCGCGGATCGTGCAGGATGCGTCGAAGCGGCGCAGCGGCCGCAACGCCGAGCTCGAGACGACCGGCGGGACCTCCGACGCCCGTTTCATCATCGACATCTGCCCCGAGATCATCGAGATCGGCCCGGTGAACATGAGCATCCACAAGCTGAACGAGCACATCACGCTCCGCGAGCTCGAGCAGCTGCCCGAGATCTACCTCGACACCCTGCGCGCCCTGCTGCCGTAGGCGTTCGCCATTTGACCCTTCTCGAGCTGATCGGCAA
>CAYOVM010000106.1:0-11542 GCA_964407355.1 uncultured Enterobacteriaceae bacterium | reverse complement strand
AAAACGTCCTCGCCCTTCGCGCCGAGATCGAAGGCGACTGGGGCGGCAAGCCCCCCGCCGCCGAGCGCTACTACGATCTTTCGTACTACGACGGGGCTTTGAAAAAGCTGAAGTGATGTCGCCGTGAAGGCCACGGAGATGGTCCTCGCAGGCATCACTGTTCTGGTGCTTGTGGGGGTCAACGGATTTGCAACGTGGAAAGTCGTGCGCGACGAATTTGCGCGGCGGTCGCAAAGAACGGCTCAGTTTCTCGCGATTTGGTTGGTACCGGTCCTGGGCGCGATTCTCATCCTTGCGATTCATCGCCGACCGGAGAAACCGTCGCGGCAGTATCGGGAAATACCTGACCCACCCGATGACTTTGGCGCGTCTGGCCGTTCAATGCGCTCCACGCAATCGCACCTGGATGACTGACGTGGTATCCGAAATTCTTTAAACGCCGAGATATCGGTGCCACAGCCCACGGTCGGCGGCGAGCTCCGCCGAGGTGCCCTGCCAGGCGGCGCGGCCGCGTTCGATGATGACGTGGCGGTCGGCGAGCTCGATCAGGCGCTCGATGTATTTGTCGATGACGAGGATGGTCTGGCCGGCGGCGCGGAGGCGGGCGAGGCAGTGCCAGATTTCCTCGCGCACGAGCGGGGCGAGGCCTTCGGTGGCTTCGTCGAGGATCAGCAGGTAGGGATTCGTTACGAGGGCGCGGCCGATGGCGAGCATCTGCTGCTCGCCGCCGGAGAGCTGGTTGCCGAGATTCGTTTCTCTGCTTTTCAAGTTGGGAAATAGCGAAAAAACTTTCTCGGGCGTCCACGGATCCGGGCTGCCGGAACGATTGCCCGCGAAGGCGGCGAGGTGCTCGTGAACGGTGAGGTTGGGGAAGATCTGCCGCCCTTCTGGAACGAGCGCTATACCGGCGCGCGCGATACGGTCGGGCGCGTCGCGCTCGATGCGTTTGCCGCGAAACGTGATCGCGCCGCCTCGCGCGCGGGCGAGGCCCATGATCGAGCGCACGGTGGTGGTCTTGCCCATCCCGTTGCGGCCGAGCAGTGCCACGACTTCGCCGGCGCCTATATGGAGGTCCATTCCGAACAGGACCTGGCTCGGGCCGTACGCGGTTTCCAGCTTTTCGATGGCGAGCATCAGGCGGACACCTCGTCGCCGAGGTAGGCTTTTTTCACTTCCGGATCCCGCCGGATCGCGTCGGGCGCGCCGCTGGCGATGACGCGGCCGCGGACCAGCACCGTGATGCGGTCGGCGAGGCGGAACACCGCGTCCATGTCGTGCTCGACCAGCAGCACCGTGACGCGTGTCCTGATTCGCTGGATGAGGGCCAGCATGCGTTCCGATTCCTCGGGTCCCATGCCCGCCATGGGCTCGTCGAGCAGCACGAGCTTGGGGTTGGTCGCGAGGGCGACCCCGACTTCGAGCGCGCGCTGCTCGCCGTGCGCGAGATTGGCCGCCGGGGTCGATACTCTTTCCGAAAGGCCGATCTCCTGAGCGATCGAGCGTGCTTCGTCGAAAAGGGCGGTTTCCCTGCTGACGGGACGCCAGAAGCGGAAGCTCGAGCCGCTTCTCGCCTGCACCGCGAGCGCGAGGTTGTCGAGGACCGTGAAGCGCCCGAAGAGGCTGGTGACCTGGAAGCTGCGCACCAGCCCGGCGCGAACGCGCGCGTGTTGCGCCAGCCCGGTGACGTCGCGGTCTTCGAAAAATACCCTGCCCGTATCCGGCTGCACGCTGCCGCAGATCTGCGCGATGAGGGTGGTCTTGCCGGCGCCGTTCGGCCCGATCAGCGCGTGCACTTCGCCCGGCGCGATCTCGAGCGAGACGCCGTCGGTCGCGACGACGCCGCCGAAGCGCTTGCTCAGCTCGCTAAGTCGAAGCATCTTTCTTCATCGACAGGAGTCCCGCGATTCCTTGCGGGACGAACAGCACGACGGCGAGCAGGACGAGGCCCACGGCAAGCCCCGAATGCTGCTGATAGTTGGGCGCGAGCGCCGAGAGCCAGGCGAGCGGATAGTCGGCGATGAGGTGCTCGAGGCCGAGGAGCACGAACGCGCCGAGCGCGCCGCCCCACAGGCGGCCGACGCCGCCCAGGATCACCATGATCATCAGCGTGCCGGACTGGGTCCAGTGCAGCACGTTCGGGTTGACGTACTTGCCGTGGCTCGCGAGCAGCGCCCCGGCGAGCCCGCCGGCGGCGCCGGCGATCACGAAGCAGGCGAGCTGATAGCGGTAGACGGGAAAGCCGATCGCTTCGGCGCGGACCGCGTTCTCGCGGATCGCCAGCATGACCCGGCCGAAGCGCGCCCGGGCGAGGCGATGCAGCAGGAAAATCGTCGCCGCGAAGAAAAGCAGGACGACGTAGTAGAAAACCACCTCGTTTCCCGAATCGAGCCCCGCGCCGAGCGAGGCCCGCCGCGGCAGGCTCAGCCCCTCGTCGCCGCCGTACGCCTTCATCGAGTTGACGAGGTAGAACATCATCTGCGCGAAGGCGAGCGTGATCATGATGAAGTACACGCCGCGCGTGCGCAGCGAGAGGGCGCCGATCAGCCACGCGGCGGCGGCCGCGACGGCGACGGCGGCGGGCCAGCCGAGCCACGCGCTCGCTATGCCTTCGGCGAGGAAGATGCTCGCCACATACGCGCCGGTGCCGAGGAACGCCGCATGGCCGAACGAGATCATGCCGCCGTAGCCGAGCACGAGGTTCAGGCTGGTGGCGGCGATCGCATAGATGAGCACGCGGCTCGCAAGACCGACGTAGAAGAGGTTGCCCATGGACTGCATGGCGAGCGGAAACGCCGCCAGCACGGCGAGAACGAGGAGGCTGCGCTTCATCCGCGCGCCGGAAACAGGCCCTGCGGCCTGAAATACAGCACCACCGCCATCAGCAGGTAGATCGCCACCGAGGCGATCGCCGGGCCGGCGGCGCTCGCGAACTGCGGCGGCAGGAAGGCGCTGAACGCGATCGGCAGGAAGGCGCGCCCGATGGTGTCCGCGACTCCCACGAGCAGCGCGCCGACGAGCGCTCCGCGCACCGAGCCGATGCCGCCGATCACGATCACCACGAAGGCGAGGATCAGGATGTTCTCGCCCATCCCCACCTGCACCGCGAGCAGCGGCGCGAGCAGGGCGCCCGCGAGCGCGCACAGCGCCGTGCCGACGCCGAAGACGGCGGTGAAGAGCGTCCTGATGTTCACGCCCATCGCGAGCGCCATCTCGCGGTTGGACGCCCCGGCGCGCACCAGCATGCCTATCCTGGTTTTCGCTATCAGGAAGTACAGAAACACGGCCACCGCCAGCCCGAGCGCGATGATCAGGAGCCTGTAGGCGGGATAGGTCAGCCCGGGGAATAGCTGCACCGGTCCGGACAACGCCGCCGGCATCGCCAGGGGGGCGTCGGATCCCCAGACGATCCGCACCGTTTCGTTGATGATCAGGATCAGCGCGAAGGTGGCGAGCACCTGCGAGAGGTGATCGCGCGAATAGAGCGTCCTCAGGATCGAGACCTCCAGGAGCATGCCGAGGAGCGCGGTCGCCGGCAGCGCGAGCAGCACGCCGAGCCAGAACGATCCGCTCGCCTGCACGAGCGTCGAGGCCATGAACGCGCCCACCATGTAGAGCGAGCCGTGGGCGAGGTTGATCATGTCCATGATGCCGAACACCAGCGTGAGCCCGGCGGCGAGCAGGAACAGCATCAGCCCGAACTGCAGGCCGTTAAGCGATTGCTCCGCAATTAAAGTAAAGGGCACAACTTCAGAACCCAGGACACCTGCTATTTCATCGGGCAGTCTTGGACGTACGCGTCCCCGTGGTCCTTGAAGATCGTGCCGAGCGTCTTGTTGACCAGGCGCCCCTGGCCGTCCCGGGCGACGACCCGCAGGTAATAGTTCTGGATCGGATACTGGTTGCGGTTGAACCTGAACGGTCCGCGCACCGACTCGAATTTCGCCGCGCGCAGCGCCTTGCGCACGGCCTCGACGTCCTCCACCTTGCCTTTCACGTCGCGCACCGCGGCGTCGATCAGCATCGCCGCGTCGTAGCCCTGCGAGGCATAGAGCGTGGGCAGCCGCTTGTACTCCTGCTCGAAGGCGGCGACGAATTTCCGGTTCGCGGCATTGTCCAGATCGAGCGCCCAGTGGGCCGCGTCGAAGGTGCCGAGCAGCGCCTCGCCCACCGGCCGGATCACGTCCTGGTCCGAGCTGAACCCCGGCGTGATGAGCTGGATGTCCTTCGACAGGCCCGCGGCCACGAACTGCTTGATGAAATTGACGCCCATGCCGCCGGGCAGGAAGATGTAGAGGGCGCCGGGCTTCGCCGCGCGGACCTGCGCGAGCTCGGCGGAATAGTCGAGCTGCCCGAGCTGCGTGTAGACCTCGTTGGCGATGGTGCCCTTGTAGAAGCGCTTGAAGCCGGCGAGGGAATCCTTGCCCGCCTGGTAGTTCGGCGCGATCAGGTAGGCGCTCTTGTAGCCTTTGTCCGTCGCGTGCTGGCCGGCGGCCTCGTGATACGCGTCGTTCGGCCAGGAGGCGACGAAGAAATAGGGGTTGCACTGCTTGCCGGCGAGCGGCGAGGGGGCGGCGTTCGGGCTGACGTAGATGGTCTTGTTCTCGAAGGCGACCGGCACCGAGGCGAGCATGATGTTGGAGAACACGAAGCCGGTGAGGAAGTCGACCTTGTCGAGCTTGACGTACTTCTCGGCGAGCTGGCGCCCGAGCTCGGGCTTGAACTGGTCGTCGCCCACGAGCACCTCGGCGGGCAGCCCGCCGAGCCTGCCGCCGTTCAGCTTGACCGCGAGCTGGAAGGCGTCGCGGATGTCCACCCCGAGCGCCGCGCTCGGCCCCGACAGCGTGCTGACGAAGCCGATCTTGACTTTATCGGCGGCGCCGGCGCTTCCGGACAGGGCGAGCGCGACGGCGAGAATGGCGAATTGTTTTTTCATCGTAGGCTCCCCGGGGAAATTCTAAAGCGAATCGAAATAGCCGAGCATCTTCTTGCGCATCGCCTCGCTCGGCAGCGCGCCCGTACCGGCCGCGAGGTTGTCGCGCATGTGCTCGGGGCTGCCGGTGCCGGGAATGGCGCAGGTGACCGCGGGATGGGCGACGATCCATTTCAGGAAGTACTGCGCCCAGCTTCGCACGCCGATCTCCGCCGCCCACGGCGGCAGGGGCTTTCCCTTGACCTTGCGAAAGAGCGAGCCCTCGGCGAAAGGCCGGTTGATGATCACCGCGACGTTCAATTCGCGCGCCAGGGGCAGGATGCGCTGCTCCGCCTCGCGCTCGGCCAGCGAATAGTTGATCTGCACGAACTGGTACTGGTTCGTCTTCAGCGCGCGCTCCACCTCCGGATAGGCCGAAGAGGTGTAGTGCGTGACGCCCGCATACCGGATCTTTCCCTGCTCCTTCATCTCGAGCAGCGTCTTCGTGTGCGTGGCGACATCGACCAGGTTGTGGATCTGCATGAGATCCATGCGCTGCACCCGCAGGCGCTGGAACGACTGCGCCATCTGCCGCAGGCCTTCGGCGCGGCCGCGGGTCCAGACCTTGGTCGCGACGAAGAGCCGCTCGCGCAGCTTGAGCTCGGCGATGAGATCGCCCGCCACCGTCTCGCTCGAGCCGTACATCGGCGACGAATCGACCAGATTTCCGCTCAGGAGCTTCAGCACCTCGCCCAGCCGCGCGCGCGCCGCGGCATCGTCGCCGACGTCGAAGGTCTGCCAGGTGCCGACGCCGATCACCGGCAGCGCCTCGCCGCCGGCGGGGATTTTTTTCGAGAGCGTCTCGTTCTTTGCCATGACAGGTTCGAGTGCGAGGCTCGCGGCGATGGCCGCGGCCGCTTTCAGCGCCGCGCGTCTTCCCGTGTCCATGATTTCATTCTAGCCTGTGGTAGCCTGAACCGAAGGGGGCTCGACGAAGGAGGCTCGATTATGAAGCGACGCGCTGTCCTCTCTGTCCTTTGTATCCTCGCAGCGCTCGCCGCCGCCTTGCCGACGGATTTCGCGCTCGGCCAGGCGCAGAAGTCCATGAAGATCGGCGTCATCGGCTCCGGTCGCATCGGCACGACGCTCGGCGGGCTCTGGGCGAAAGCCGGGCACGAAGTGATGTTCTCCGACCGCGATCCCGAGCAGGCGAAGCGTGCGATGGCGAGCGCGGGTCCACGGGCGCGCGTGGGCAGCGTGAAGGAAGCGGCGGCTTTCGGCGACGCCGTCCTGATCGCCGTGCCGTACGCGGCGCTGCCGGCCGTCCAGAGCGAGGTCGGCTCGGCGCTCAAGGGCAAGGTGGTCGTCGACCCGAATAATCCGGTCCCCGCGCGCGACGGCGAGATGGCCGTCAAGGCGAAGGAGAAGGGCGCCGCGGTCTCGACGGCGGCGCTGCTCCCGGGCGCGCGCCTCGTGCGCTCGTTCAACGCCTGGGGCTATGGCCTGATGCAGCGCGAAGCCAACCGGCCGGCGCCGCGCATGGCGATGCCCGTCGCCTCCGATGATCCCGCCGCGCTCAAGCTCGGCGTGCAGCTCGTCTCCGACGCGGGCTTCGATCCGGTGCCGGTCGACTCGCTCGCCGCTTCGAAGGCCTTCGACCTCGGCTCGCCGCTTTCCGGCCAGGTGCTCACCGCCGCCGAGCTTCGCAAAGCGCTGTCGCTCGCGCCTTGACGCGCCGACAGGGGTGGCTCACCAGGGGCGGCTGGTGAGAATGAAGCCGTGACCATGGAGCGCTGGCTCGCCCGGGCCGTGGTGGTGCGCCCGAACGAGGTGCGCGCGCTGCTCTGGTCGTTCGCCTATTTTTTCTGCCTGCTCGCGGGCTATTACATATTGCGGCCGCTGCGCGACGAGATGGGCGTCGCGGGCGGCGTGCGCAACCTGCAGTGGCTCTTCACCGCGACGTTCCTGATCATGCTCGCGGCGGTCCCGTTGTACGGCGCCGTGGTGGCGCGGCTTCCCCGGCGCCGCTTCATACCGCTGGTCTACCACTTCTTCGTCGCGAATCTGGCGATTTTCTGGCTGCTGCTGTCGCTCGACGTGGAGCGGCAGATCGTGGCGCGCGTGTTCTTCGTCTGGATCAGCGTGTTCAACCTGTTCGCCGTGTCGGTGTTCTGGTCGTTCATGGCGGATCTCTACAGCTCCGAGCAGGCGAGGCGCCTCTTCGGCTTCATCGCCGCCGGCGGCAGCGCCGGCGCGCTCGCCGGCCCGGCGCTCACCATCGGCCTCGCGCAGGCGCTCGGCCCGGCGAACCTGCTGCTCGTGGCGGCGTTGCTCCTCGAGGGCGCGGTGCTTTGCGCCGTGCGGTTGGAATCGGCCGCTTCCTTAAATGAAGAAAAAAGCATGAATGAAGAAAAAAACAGGATGTCCAGGAATCCCGTAGGAGGCGGCTCGCTGGACGGCATCCTGCTCCTGCTGCGCTCGCCGTACCTCGCCGGCATCCTGCTGTGGGTGTCGCTGCTGTCGGTGGCGGCGACCTTCCTCTACTTCGAGCAGGCGAGCATCGTCGCCGCCGCTTCCGACGATCCGGCGGTCCGCACGCGCATTTTCGCGGCGGTCGATCTCGCGGTCGGCGTGCTGACGATCGCGGTGCAATTCTTCGCCACCGGCAAGCTGATCGAGCGCTTCGGCGTGGGCGCGGCGCTCGCCCTGCTGCCCTTCGTGTTCGCCGCGGGGTTCGCGGCGCTCGCCGCGGCGCCGGTGCTGGCGGTGGTGATCGCCTTCCAGGCGCTGCAGCGCACGGCGAATTTCGCGATCTCGAATCCCGCGCGCGAGGTCCTGTTCACGGTGGTGGCGCGCGACGAGAAGTACAAGGCGAAGAACGTCATCGACATCGTCGCGGTGCGCGGCGCCGACGCCGCCGGCGGTTGGTTGTTCACGGCACTGCGCTCGGTCGGCCTGGAAATCCGCTCGATCTCGCTCGTCGCGATCGGCCTCGCCGCCGCCTGCCTCGTGCTCGCCGTGGCGCTCGGGCGAGCGCAGGCGCGCCGCGCCGGCGTGCGCTAGCGGAGTCCTGCCCGCCGTGCGGCATGCGCTATAGTAAGCGGCACACCATCCAATTTTCTCGGGGGAGACATGGGCGGCTGGATCGCACTTGGGATAATCGTGGCGATCGCCTTATGGGCGATCGCGATCTACAACGGCCTGGTGGTCCTTCGCAACCGCTACAAGAACGCCTTCGCGCAGATCGACGTGCAGCTCAAGCGCCGCTACGACCTCATCCCGAACCTGGTGGAAACGGTCAAGGGCTACATGGCGCACGAGCGCGAGACGCTCGAGGCCGTGACCCGGGCGCGCGGCGCCGCCGTCACGGCGGCGCAGGCGGCGAGCGCCGATCCGGGCGGCCCCGGCGTGATGCGCCAGCTCGGCGAGGCCGAGGGCGCTCTCTCCGGGGTGCTCGGCCGCCTGCTCGCGCTCATCGAGTCGTATCCGGAGCTGAAGGCGAACCAGAACGTGCTGCTCCTGCAGGAGGAGCTCACGAGCACCGAGAACAAGGTCGCCTTCTCGCGCCAGGCGTACAACGACTCGGTGATGGAATACAACATCAAGCGCGAATCGTTCCCCGAGAACGTGTTCGCCGGCCCCCTCCGGTTCAGCGCCGCCGAGCTGCTCCAGGCGACCGAGACGGCGGAGGAGCGGCGCCCGCCTAAAGTAAAATTCTAAGTTAACGTAACATTCTTCGTTAACGTAACGTTCTGAGCAAACGTAACGTTCCGGGCCGCTTCGACTTCTTCGCGCAGCAGGAAGCGGCGCGCCGCAATACGCGATGGCTGGTGCTGTGGTTCGTCGTCGCCGCCGGCGCGGTGGTGGCGAGCTACTGCCTTTTCGGCGCGCTCCTCTATGCGCTGGGCGCCCTGTATGCCGGGCTGCCGCTTTCCGGCGCGGCGCCGCTGCAATGGCACGGGCTGTTCGCCACCTACTTCAGCGCGCTCGTGCGCGTGCCGCCGCAGGTGATGCTGGCGATCGCCGCCGGCGTCGGCGGTCTCATCCTCGCGGTGTCCGCGCACCGCGCGTGGCAGCTCCGCGAAGGCGGCCCGGCGATCGCGCATCTTCTCGGCGCGCGCTACGTGGACCCGTCGAGATGCACGCCGCCCGAGCGCCGGCTGCTGAACGTGGTCGACGAAATGTCGATCGCATCGGGCATCTCGGTGCCGCCGGTTTACCTGCTCGAAGCGGAAGACGCGGTCAACGCGCTGGTGGCCGGCTATTCGCCGAACGAGGCCGCCATCGTGGTGACGCGCGGGGCGGTGCAGAAGCTCTCGCGCGACGAGCTGCAGGGGGTGATGGGCCACGAATACAGCCACATCCTGAACGGCGACATGGCGCTCAACATGCGCATGGCCAGCATCCTCGCCGGCCTGAGCTGGCTCGGCGAGTGCGGCGAGCAGCTCGTCTATAGCGCCGCGTGGGCGAATCGCGGCATGAGCCGCGAGGAGCAAGGCGCCGGCGCGCTCGCCGCGGTGGCCGGCGCGCTCGCGGCGTTCATCGGCTTCCCGGGCGTATTCGCCGCCGACGCCATCAAGGCGGCCATCAGCCGCGAGCGCGAGCTGCTCGCCGACTCGGCGAGCGTCCAGTTCACGCGTAATCCCGACGGCATCGCGGGTGCGCTCGACTCGATCCTGGCGCTGCGGCTTCGCACCAGCGTGCTCGCGGCCCACGCGGGCGAGCTCTCGCACATGTTCTTCGCGCCGGTGGCCGGCAGGTGGTGGGGCTTCCCGACGCATCCGCCGATCGAAGAGCGCATCCGCCATGCCCACCCGCGCTTCCAGAGCGACGCGTACCGCGAGGCCCGGCACGGCGAGCGGCGCGAGGTGGCGGTGCTCGACGGCGCGGGCGGGGTGGTGAAGTACGCGCCGATCGATGCCGCCGCCGCCGCGGCTTCTCTGGGAGCCTCGGTGGGCCGGCCGACCGCGCAGCATGTGGACTACGCGGTGCAGCTCCTCGGCGCGCTCCCGGAGGGGCTCAGGGAAGCGCTGCGCAGCGCGGACGGCGCCGAATGCGCGATGTTCGCGCTGGCGCTCGGTCCCGAAACGTCGCCGCGGAGCGGGGCGCTCGGCGTGCTGGAAGCGCGGCGCGGCGCGGCGATCATGAGCCGCACTTCCGCGCTGCACGCGCAGCTCGGCGGGCTCGGCCGCAATTACATGCTTACCCTCGCGGAGCTCGCCGTTCCGGCGATCAAGGGCCGCACGCAAAAGGAGCGCGACCGGTTCCTGGCCGATCTCGCCGCGGTGGTGGAAGGCGACCGCCGGCTGACCCTCACCGAATTCATCCTGCACACGTTGCTGCGCCAGCGGCTGCGCGAAGGCGCGGGCCAGCCCATCCCCACGCGCTTCCGCACTCTCGCCGAAGTCGCCGACGATGCACACCTCGTTCTGTCGCTGGTCGCCTTCGCCGCCGGAAAGGACGCCCAGGACGCCTACGCCAAAGGCGCGGCCGTGCTCGGCATGGATGCGCGCCCCTGGCTCGGCCCGCAGGCGCTCGAGACGACGCGCCTGCGCGATGCGCTCGAGCGGCTGCGCCAGCTCGCGCCGTTCGTGAAGCCGACGCTGCTCAAGGCCTGCCTCGAAGCCGCGGCGGCGGACGGCGTATTCCGCCTGGCGGAGGCGGAGATCGTACGCATGGTCGCCGCGACCCTGGATTGCCCGGTGCCGCCGATGCTCGAAGCGCAGGACCCGAAAAAGCTCGCGGTCTGATCCGGCGCGCGCGCGTCTGCGCTGCGCGCCTAGTTCTTGCGCTGCGCGGCGAGGCGGCCGAGGATCGCCTGGCGCGTCTGGTCCGCGGCGCCCGCGTGCGGTCCGCCGAGCGCGACCGCGCGCTCGATGAACGGCAGGGCCTCGGCGTCGCGATTCTGGTCCGAGAGGGTTTGCGCGAGGTTGTTCAGGACGACCACCGAATCGGGATCGCGCTGCGCCGCCTCGCGCAGCACGCGCTCGGCCTGCGGCAGCTCGCCCAGCGCATGGTGCGCGTTCGCGAGGCCGATGGCCGCGCCGGTGTTCTGCGGCCAGCGCTTGAGGAACGTCTCGTAAGCGGTGCGCGCGCGCGCCGCGCCGCCGGCGCGCTCGAGCGCGGCGACCGCGCTCAGCCAGCGTCCTTCGTCGGCGGTCGCCGGGATGCGGTCGGGCGGCATGACCACCATCGCCCAATAGTCGCTGCGCTTCCAGAGCAGCTCGAAGGTCGCGAATTCCTGCAGCTCGCGCTCCTTGTCGCCCGAGCGCAGGATCATGTCGCCTTTTTCGTAGTCGTAGCCGACCGCCACCGCGTAGTGCCAGGTGCCGAACGGCGAATAATCCTCGAGAACGATCACTGGATTGCCGGCGGCCACTTCGCGCAGCACGTCGAGGAAGCGCGGCGCGAGAAGATAGGACACCATGCCGTGGCGCCGCGCCGCGGCGAGCATCTCGACCTGCAGGCTGCCTTTGCGCGCCGGCAGATAGACTTCCGGCACGAGCTGCTCGGCCGTGACCTTGGCGCCGGCGGCGCCGAGCGCCGTGGCGAGCGCCGCGGGACCGCACTGGTATTCCACCTGCGGGAAGAACGGGACCTGCTTCAGCTCGACCTGCTCGGGCATGCCGGGGG
>CAYOVM010000105.1:0-11569 GCA_964407355.1 uncultured Enterobacteriaceae bacterium | reverse complement strand
AGCACCGAGTTCGGATAGGTGCCGGACATCTTGGCGCGCGCCATGGTGACGTTGATGTGGTGGCGGGCGTAGGAGGAGGTCTTGACGCGGATGCCCTTCGCGAGCGCGTCGGGGCCGAGGTAGGCGCCCCAGGGCCACGCGGCGATCGCCACGTGCACTTTCGCGCCGATCGGCGACACGCCCATTTTCTCCGAGCCGTAGAAGGCGATCGGCCGGATGTAGCAGGCCTCGTGCTTGTTCGCGCGCACCACCTCGAGCTGCGCTTCCATGAGCCGCTCGCGCGTGAACGGGATCTTCATCATGTAGATGTGCGCCGAGTTGAACAGGCGGTCGGTATGCTCCTTCAGCCGGTAGATCGCGGTGCCGATCGCCGTCTTGTACGCGCGCACGCCCTCGAACACCGCGAGGCCGTAATGCAGCGAGTGGGTGAGCACGTGCGTGGTCGCCGAGCGCCACGGCACGAGCTTGCCGTCATACCAGATCCAGCCGTCGCGCTCGGCCATCGACAGCGGCCCGCGCGGTCCTTTTTTTCCCTGCGCCATATGCAGCACTCCCCTGAAAGTCAGAGCGCATTGTAGCGGCAGAAATTATTTAGAGTATTAACCAAACTGTTAACACTCTGCTAGCATGCGCCCCATGGACCTCGACCGCGTGTTCGACGCGCTTGCCTCGTCTCCCCGGCGGCGCATCCTCGCCTGGCTCTCGGCGGAGGCGCTCACCACCAGCGAGCTCGCCGCGCGCGCCGGGATGAGCGCGCCCGCGGTCTCGCGCCATCTGTCCGTGCTGGAGAACGCCGGCCTCGCGGCGAGCCGCCGCCAGGGCCAGCGCGTCCTGTACAGCCTGGTGCGAGACACGCTCGTCGACGCGCTCAGCGGCTTCGCCGCGGAGATCTCGCCCGCGGCGCTGCCGAAAGCGTCGGAGATCAAGGTCAAGCGGGAAGCCATCTAGGAAGCCAACTAGGACTGCGCGGGCACTCAACTTGCTGTAACAGGGACGACTACGGCAACCGGAGGTCGACATGTCCTCTCTCCTGAACAGCTCCGGCGGCGCGATCCGCGACATCGACGCGAACGCGATCAAGCCGCTGCGGTTCGCGAACATCGCCCGCTGCCTAGCGGCGGCGCTCGGCCGGCCCGCGACCTTCTTCGTCGCGGTGCTCGCCGTCGTATTGTGGGCTGCCACCGGGCCGTTGTTCGGCTACAGCGATACCTGGCAGCTCGTCATAAACACCAGCACCACCATCGTCACGTTCCTGATGGTGTTCGTGATCCAGAACACGCAGAACCGCGACACGGCCGCGATCCAGATCAAGCTCGACGAGCTCATCCGCGCCACCCAGGGCGCGCATAACGCGATCCTCGACCTGGAGCAGATGGACGAGGAGCAGCTCCAGCGCTACCTCAAGCACTACGAGCAGCTCGCCGCGACGGCGCGCATGAAGCTCAGGACCGACCGCCTCGACACGGATTCGCCCGACCTGAAAGCTTTCAGGTCGAAAATGTGAATCTGAACACGGCCCCGTAACCGCGGCTATGCTAGTTTGGCGGGAATGCTTTCCCGCCTCGAATTCGGATTCCTTGCCGCAGCCGTCCTGCTCATCGCGGGCTGCGCCGGCGCGCCGGAAAACGCCGCGCCCGACGACGAGCTGCTCGCCTCGACCGCGATCGTCAAGCGCATGAACCCCGAGGCCGGCGAGCGGGTCGAAGTCGGGCCCTTCTCGCGGCTGAGCCCGGGCGGTTCGCTCGCGCAGCACTGGGAGCCTTACGTCCTGCAACCTTCCAATCCGCTCACCGCCTACCGGGCGGTCGACATGGAGGGCCACGTGTGCGTGGAGGCGGACGCCACGAACGGCTACTCCGCCCTGCAGCGCCTGATCCGCATCAGCCCGGAGCGCCATCCGGTCGTGGAATGGAGGTGGCGGGTGCCGCGGCTCGCCTCCGACGCCGAGGCGCCGTCCGGAAAGAAGCCGACGCCTCGCGCCCGCCTGATGCTCGCGTTCCACGGCGACGCCGAGAAGCTCGACTTCGACCAGCGCGTGCAGCTTCGCATGGCGAAGGCGGTCACCGGGCAGGCGCTGCCGTATTCCTCGCTGATTTACGTATGGCTGAAGGGCGTGCCCGCGGGCACGGTCGTGCCCAGCCCGTATACCGAGCGCGTGCGCCTGATCGCGATGGACTCGAGCGACAGCAACCTCGACCGCTGGGTGGAGATGCGCCGCGACGTGCGCGAGGACTATCGCCGCGCGTTCGGCGAGGAGCCGGGCGACATCGTCGGGGTCGGCATCTTCACCGACGTCGACGGCAGCGGCGCGCCCGGGCGCGCCTATTACGGCGACATCACCTTCCACACCGCGCGCTAGCCCGGGCCCCGCGAGGGGCTTTCCCCGAAGAGTTCTTTCCACAGCTCGCGCACTGCCGCCACGTGCGCGGCGACCTGCGCTTCAGGAACGCGCGCGTACTGCGCGCCGTTGAGCCGCAAGGCGTGCTGCAGGCGCCGGTATTCGCGGTAGGCATCGCGCACCTTCTCCGCCACGCCCGGGTCGATCAGGCCGAGCTCGGCCGCGATGCGCAGAAGCGCGATGTTGCCGAGGTTCTTCGTCAGCGACGCGGCTCGGTGCGAATGCGCGAGCACGAGGTGCTGCACGGCGAACTCGACATCGATCATGCCGCCGCGGTCGTGCTTCAGGTCAAACAGGCCCGAGCGGTTCGGGTGCGCGGCGAGCATCTTCTCGCGCATCGAAAGGACCTCGGCCTTCAGCTTCGACGGGTCGCGCGCCTGGCGCAGGATCCGTTCGCGGATCGCCTCGAATTTCTCCCCGGCCCCCGCATCGCCCGCGCAGAAACGCGCGCGCGTGAGCGCCTGGTGCTCCCAGACCCAGGCGTCCTTCTCCTGGTAGCGCTCGAAGGCCTCGACCGACGAGACCAGCAGGCCCGAGCCGCCGCTCGGACGCAGCTCGAGGTCGGTGTCGAACAGCACCCCCGCGGGCGTGCGCAGCGTGAGCCAGCTCACGATGCGCTGCGCGAGGCGCGAATACACTTCGGGCGCCTGCTCGTGCGGATCGTCGTAGAGAAAGACGATGTCGAGGTCCGACGCGTAGCCGAGCTCCTTGCCGCCGAGCTTGCCGTAGGCGACGATCGAGAAAAGCGGCCGCCCGGCGCGGTGCTTGCGCGGCAGGTCGCGCCACGCCTGCTCGATGACGGTCTCGAGGACGAGGTCCGCCAGCGCGGAAAGATGATCGGCGAGGCGCTCCACGGTGAGCAGCCCGCCGAGGTCCTGCGCGAGCAGCCGGAACACCTGCGCCTGGTGCGTCTCGCGCATCAGGTTCATGCGCCGCTCGGTGTCGTCCCCGGCGGCCTCGAGCTGCAGGCGCAGCGTTCTCGAGAAGGCTTCCAGGTCCGGCGGCGCGTAGAGGACGCGATCGTCCAGCAGCTCGTCGAGCAGCAGCGGATGCAGGGTCAGGAACTGCGCCGCCCAGCTCGAGGCGCCGACGATGCGCGCCACGCGCTCGAGCGCCTGCGGGTTCTCGGCGAGGAGCGCGAGATACGCGGCGCGGCCCGCGATCGCCTCGACCAGATCGATGCCGCGCACGAAAGTCGCGTCCGGGTCGGCGCCGATCGCCGCGCTCGCGGAGCGCGACACGGCGGCGAGCCGCGGGATCAGCGCATCCAGCCGGACCTTCGATTCCGCGGGCAGCGCCGCATAGCGCTGGCTCGCGCGCAGCGCGGCGAGCCGCGGATGCTCCGGCCATGCCTGGACGCCCGGCTCCCGCTCGGGCTCGCCCAGCACGCCGTGGAAATGGCGCGAGACCGTGGCGCGTACCTCCGAGAGCTTCTCGTAGAACTCGCGCCACGAGCGAAATCCCGACATGTCGGCGACGCGGGCGCGGTCTTCCTCGTCGGACGGAAGGTCGTGGCGCTGAGCATCGTCGAGGTACTGGAGCCGGTGCTCGACCGCGCGCAGGAACACGTAAGCGTCGGCGAGCTCGCGCGCCGCGGGCGGCGGCAGGATGCCTTTTTTCGAGAACACCGCGAGCGCGTCGAGGGTCGGGGCGACCGTCAGCTCCGGATCGCGGCCGCCGCGCACGAGCTGCAGGGCCTGGACGATGAACTCGATCTCGCGGATGCCGCCGGGGCCGAGCTTCACGTGCTCGGCGAGATCGCGCCGCTCGACGTCGCGCCGCACCTCGGCGTGCAGGCGGCGCATCGCGGCGAGGGTGCCGTAGTCGAGGTACTTGCGGAACACGAACGGCCGCACGATGTCGCGGATGCGCGCCTGGAGCCGCGGGCTGCCCGTCAGAGCGCGCCCCTTGATCCACGCGTAGCGCTCCCATTCGCGGCCCTGCGCGACGAGGTAGTTCTCGAGGAAGTCGAGGTTGCAGGCGAGCGGTCCCGAATCGCCGTAGGGCCGCAGGCGCATGTCGACGCGGAATGCGAAGCCGTCCTCGGTGTTCTCCGAAAGGAGGCGGATCAGCGCGCGCCCGGCGCGCTGGTAGCGCGGATCGTCCGCGAGCTCGCCGGGATGAATGAAGACCAAGTCGACGTCCGAGGACACATTGAGCTCGCGCCCGCCCAGCTTGCCCATGCCGACGACGGCGAGGTCCTTCTCGCCGGTCCATTCCAGCGCGGCGCCGATCTCGAGCTCGGCGAGGTCGCTCATCGCGCCGCAGACCTCCGAAAGACGCGCCGAAAGATCGCCGGCGGCGCCGCCCGCGAGGTCGCGCGCCATGACGCGCAGGAATACGCGCTGGCGCAGGCGGCGCAGCCGCGCCTTGAGCGCCGGCTCGTCGTCGCCGGCGGCGCCGGCGAGCGCGCGCGCCATCTCGTCGCGGCCGAAGGGCGCCGGGTCGGCGATTTCCGCGGCGAGCTCCGGGCGCGCGGCAAGCAGGCGCGCGGCGTAGCGTGAATGGGAGAGCTTGTCGATGGGAAGAGCTTGTCGGTGGGAGGGCGAGCTTTGCAGGATTAGAATGCCATGTATTCCCGTAGCCGGCTCGGAACGTTGAACCCAACATGAGGCAGCTGTGGCGAGCGATCGAGATTCTCGCCTGGGCGGCGTTTTTCGCGTTCGCCGCGCTGGTGCTCGCCCTGCGCTTCTGGGTGCTGCCGGGCATCGAGACCTATCGCGGCGACATCGTCGCCGCGGCCTCGCGCGCGCTCGGCGCCCCGGTGAAGATCGGCGCGATCGAGGCCGGCTGGCTCGGGCTGCGGCCGCAGGTAAGCCTGTTCGATGTGCGCATCCAGGACGCCCAGGGGCGCGAGGCGCTCGTGCTGCCCGCGGTGGACAACGTGATCGCATGGCGCTCGCTGCTCGCGGGCGGCCTGCGCCTGCATTCCCTCGCCATCGACCGCCCGCGCCTGGCGGTGCGCCGCGATGCCGAGGGCGTGCTCTACGTGGCGGGCATCAAGGTGTCCGGCGAAGCAAGGGGCGAGCACGGCGCCGCCGACTGGATTCTCGCCCAGGAGGAGATCCTGGTGCGCAACGCCGAGATCGAGTGGATCGACGAAAAGCGCGGCGCGCCGCCGCTGTCGCTCTCGGGCGTCGAGCTGCGGCTGCGCAACGCCGGACGGCAGCATCTGGTCGGGCTCTCGGCGCGGCCGCCGGAGGCGCTCGGTTCCGGGCTCGACGCGCGCGCCGAGCTTTCCGGCCGCTCGGCGGACGATCTGGCGGCGTGGAACGGCCGGCTCTACCTCGAGCTGGGCTACACCGATCTCGCGGCCTGGCGCGCCTGGGTGGACTATCCGCTGGACGTGCAAAGGGGACAGGGCGCCCTGCGAGTGTGGGGCACGCTCGCCAAGGGCGAGCTCGCGGAGGCGACGGCGGACCTGCAGCTCTCCGGCGTCGCGGCGCGGCTCGGCAAGGATCTGCCGCCGCTCGAGCTCGCCTCGGTCAGCGGCCGCATCCAGGCGACGAGCCGCGACGGGGGCTACGAGGTCACGGGCCGCAAGCTCGCGCTGACCGCCGAGCGCGGGCCGGCGATGGAGCCGGCGGATTTTCGCCTCGAGTGGAAGCCCGAGGGCACGCTGCCCGAGCACGGCGCGCTGAGCGCGAAGCTCCTGCAGCTCGAGCCGATCGTGCAGCTCGCCGAGGCGCTGCCGCTGTCCCCGGAGCTGCGCCGGGTCCTCGCCGAGCTCGCGCCGCGCGGCCGGCTGCTCGAGGCGAGCTTCGAGTGGACCGGCAAGCTTCCCGAGGCGGCGAAATTCAGCGCGCGCACGCGCTTCGCCGAGCTCGCGATGAACGCGCGTGCCGGCGTGCCCGGCTTCGAGGGCCTGACGGGAAGCCTCGAGGCGAGCGAGGCCAAAGGCAGCGTGCGCCTCGCCTCGCGCAAGGCCGCGGTGGACCTCCCGCGGGTGCTCGCCGAGAGCCGCCTGCGCCTGGACACGCTCGACGGCCAGATCGACTGGGAGCGCACCGGCGAGCGCGCGCTCAGCCTGCGCCTGCCGATGCTCTCGCTCGCCAACGAGGACTTCGCGGGCAGCGCTTCGGGCGCGTACGCCTACAGCGGCGAAGGCCCCGGCGCGATCGACCTGTCGGCGAGCTTCTCGCGGGTTTCGAGCGCGCACTTCGAGCGCTACCTGCCGCTGCCCGAGATCATGGGCGCGGGCCTGCGCGACTACCTCGCCGGCGCGATTCGCGGCGGCCAGTCGAACGACGCGCGGCTCGTGCTGAAAGGCGACCTGCGCGATTTTCCGTTCCGCGATCCCGCCAAGGGCCAGTTCCAGGTCAGCGCGCGGATCGAGAAAGGCGAGCTCGAGTACATGAGCGGCTGGCCGCGCATCAGCGACATCGACGCGGAGCTGCTCTTCGAGCGCGACCGGATGGACATCGTCGCCCGCAGCGGAACGGTCCTCGGCGCGCGCCTTGCCGACGTGCGCGTGAGCATCCCGGGCATGCTCTCGCCCCCGGTGCACCTGCTGGTCGCGGGCCAGGCCGACGGCCCGACCAGCGAGTTCATCAAGTACATCGAGTCGACGCCGGTGCAGGGCATGATCGGCGGCGCGACCGAGGGCGTGATCGCCGCGGGGCGCGGCAAGCTGCATCTGAAGCTCGATCTGCCGCTCGCCGAGCCGAAGGGCATCAAGGTCGCGGGAGAGTACGAATTCACGGCGAACGACCTGATCCTGCAGCCGCACCTGCCGCCCCTCGAGCGCGCGAGCGGCAAGCTGTCGTTCACCGAGTCGACGCTCGGCGTGCAAGAGGTGACCGGCCGCATGTTCGGAGGGCCGGTGAAGATCAACGGCGGCACACGGCCCGACAAGAGCATCGAGATCCTGGCCGCCGGCAATGCGACGGTCGTCGGGCTGCGCGCGCTGTTCGACCATCCGTGGCGGCGCCATCTCGCCGGCTCCGCCGGCTACACCGCGAAGATCGCGTTGCGCCAGGGCCGCCTGCACGTGAGCGTCGACTCGTCGCTGCGCGGGATCGCGAGCGCGCTGCCGCCCCCGTTCGCCAAGAGCGCGGCCGAGGCGCTCCCGCTGCATCTCGAGCTCGCGCCGAGCGACGGCAGTGCGCGCGATCGGATCTCGCTGCGGCTCGAGAACGTCGCGGCGGCGGAGCTCTTGCGCCGGCGCCAGGGCGGCGTGATGGCGGTGCAGCGCGCGACGGTATGGCTCACGCCGGACCCGAGCGAGCCGGCGCGCCTGCCCGAGCGGCCGGGGACGCTCATCTACGGCACGCTCGCCGCCTTCGATTTCGATCGCTGGCGGCCGTTTCTCGACGACAAGGCACAGAAAGCCGGGAACGGGGAAGGCGGCGCGACCCCCGACACCCTGTCCCTCGACCTCAGGATCGGCGTTCTCGATGCCTACGGCAAGCGCGTGCACGATGTCTCGCTGCGCGCGGGGGCCGACGCCGCCGGCTGGTCGGCGAGCGTGCAGTCGGAGGAAGTGAGCGGCGACGTCTCTTACCGGAACGAAGCCGCCGGCCGCCTGACCGCGCGCCTCACGCAGCTGCGCGTGCCGGGCGACTCCCCCGGCGTCAAGGCGGAAGAGCCGGGCCGCGGCAAGCAGCTGCCGTCGCTCGATCTCGTCACCGAGCGCTTCGCGTATCGCGACAAGCAGTTCGGGCGCATCGAGATCAAGGCCGAGCGCGAAGGCGACGACTGGCGCGTGGAAAGGCTCGCGATGGCGAACCCGGAAGCGACCCTCACCGCGAAGGGCCTCTGGCGCATGGCGGCGCCTTCGACGACGTCGCTGCAGTTCGAGCTCAACGCGACCGATGCCGGCGGCTTCCTCGCGCGCCTGGGCTACCCCGCGCTCGTGCTCGGGGGTAAGGCGAGAATGCAGGGCGACGTGAACTGGAACGGCGATCCGCCGCTGATCGACTACCAGACGCTCTCGGGCGAGGTGCAGCTGCAGGCCGAGGACGGGCAGTTCCTGGAGATCGATCCGGGCATCGGCAAGCTCATCTCGCTCATGAGCCTGCAGGCGCTGCCGCGGCGCCTGCAGCTCGATTTCCGCGACGTCTTCTCCAAGGGCTTCCAGTTCGATCGCATCGCCGCCGCGGCGCGCATCGAGCGCGGCCTGATGACCATCAAGGACTTCAAGATGGACGGCTCGGCGGCCGACGTCGAGATGAGCGGCGAGGTCGATCTCGCGCGGGAGACCCAGAACCTGAGGGTGCGCGTGATCCCGAGCCTCGGCGACACGGCCTCCGCGGTGCTCGCGGTCATCAACCCGCTGCTCATCTTCCCGGCGGTGATCGCGCAGCGCATCCTCAAGGACCCGCTCGGCCACATCTTCGCGTTCAACTACGACGTCAGCGGATCCTGGGTGGATCCCAAGGTCGTGAAGACGCGGGCCGAGGCCCGCCCGGTGAGCGAGATCCAGGGCCAGTAGCGCCGATGGAAGGCTTGCGCAAATTCAAGATCGCCGCGGTGCAGATGGTGTCGGGGCCCGAAGTGGCCGGGAACCTCGCGGCGGCGGACGCGCTGATCGCCGCGGCGGCGGCGGCCGGGGCGCGCCTCGTAGCGCTTCCGGAGAACTTCTACATCATCGGCCGCCACGAAGGCGACAAGGTGAAGGCGCGGGAGAAGGACGGCGCCGGCGCGATCCAGGAATTCCTCTCTTCGGCGGCGAGGAAGCACGGCCTCTGGCTGGTCGGCGGCACCGCGCCCATCGAGACCGCCGATGCCGCGAGGATCCGCAGCGCGTGCCTCGTCTACGACGACGCCGGCCGCCGCGTCGCGCGCTACGACAAGGTGCATGTCTTCCGGTTCGAAAGCGGGGAGGAGCGCTACGACGAGGCGCGCACCGTCGAGCCGGGCGAGCGCGCGCAGGCGCTCGACAGCCCCTTCGGCCGCCTGGCGCTCTCGGTTTGCTACGATGTGCGCTTTCCGGAGCTCTATCGCCGGCTGGGCGAATTCGACCTCATGTTCGTGCCTTCCGCGTTCACCGTGCCGACGGGCGCGGCGCACTGGGAGACCTTGCTCCGCGCGCGGGCGATCGAGAACCAGGCTTACGTCGTCGCGCCGGCGCAGGGAGGAATCCACGCTGGCGGCAGGGCCACCTATGGGCACACAATGGTGATCGGTCCCTGGGGCGAAGTGCTCGGGGTCCGCGCCGAGGGCGAGGGAATGGTGCTTGCGGAAATCGATTTGGACCTCATTAAGGAAGTAAGGGCGAAGTTGCCCGCCCTTTCCAACCGGAGATTTTCTTGATCCTAGAAACCGCCGAAAAAACCCTTCTCGCTCCGTTCGAGCTCGAAACCGCGAAGCTGCAGAGGGTTTTCGGGACGCTGATGGCGCGCAAGGTCGACTATGCCGACCTGTACTTCCAGTACTCGCGCTTCGAGGGCTGGAGCCTCGAGGAGGGCATCGTCAAGTCCGGCAGCTTCAACATCGAGCAGGGCGTCGGCGTGCGCGCGGTGTCGGGCGAGAAGACCGCGTTCGCCTACTCCGACGAGATCAGCTTCAACGCGCTCGAAGACGCCGCCAAGGCCACGCGCGCGATCGCGGGCGCGGGCCAGTCGAAGCGCATCAAGTCGAACCTGTCGAAGGCGCCGGTGCCCCTCTACGCCGCGGTCGACCCGATCGCCACGCTCGACTCGGCGGCGAAAGTCGCGCTGCTCGAGAAGCTCGAGCGCAAGTGCCGGGCGCTCGACCCGCGCATCACGCAGGTGATGGCGAGCCTCGGGGGCGAATACGAGGTGGTGCTCATCGCGCGCGCCGACGGCGGCGTCGCGGCCGACGTGCGTCCGCTGGTGCGCCTCTCGGTGCAGGTGATCGGCGAGCAGGACGGGCGGCGCGAAAGCGGCTCTTCGGGCGGCGGCGGTCGCGGCGATTACTCGCATTTCACCGACGCGGTGCTCGACAGCTATGCGCGCCAGGCGGTTTCGCAGGCGCTCACCAACCTCGAGTCGCGCCCGGCCCCGGCGGGCAGCATGACCGTCGTGCTCGGTCCGGGCTGGCCCGGCGTGCTGCTGCACGAAGCCGTGGGCCACGGGCTCGAAGGCGACTTCAACCGCAAGGGCAGCTCGGCGTTCTCCGGGCGCCTCGGCGAGCGCGTGGCCTCGCCCGGCGTGACGGTGATCGACGACGGCACGATCCCGGGCCGGCGCGGCTCGCTCACCGTCGACGACGAAGGCAACCCGACCCGGCGCAACGTGCTCATCGAGGACGGCGTGCTGCGCGGCTACATGCAGGACAGCCTGAACGCGCGCCTGATGAAAATGCCGCTCACCGGCAACGCGCGGCGCGAGTCGTTCGCGCACATGACGATGCCGCGCATGACCAACACCTACATGCTGGCCGGCTCGCACGACCCGGCCGAGATCATCAAGAGCGTCCCGAAGGGCCTCTACGCCACCAACTTCGGCGGCGGCCAGGTGGACATCACGAGCGGCAAGTTCGTGTTCTCGGCGGCCGAGGCGTTCATGATCGAGGACGGCAAGGTGACCTATCCGGTGAAGGGCGCCACCCTCATCGGCAACGGCCCCGACGTGCTGACGCGCGTGGCGATGATCGGCAACGATCTCGCGCTCGACTCCGGCATCGGCACCTGCGGCAAGGAAGGCCAGAGCGTGCCGGTCGGCGTCGGGCAGCCGACGCTGAGGATAGATGGCCTCACGGTAGGCGGCACTGCTTGAAAGTAAAAGCGATTTTCGCGCAAACGACGATCGCGGCCCTGTTGCTGGTTCCTTTGCTCGCGCTCGCGCAGGTTTACCGCTGGACCGACGACAAGGGCCGCACGCACTACGGCGACAAGCCGCCGGCCGAGCGCGCGGCGACCGAGGTACGGAACCGCATCTCGAGCTACGCCGGCCCCGCCAAAGTTTCCAGCGCGCCCGCGCCCGCCGCAAAGGCGCCGCGCGGCGACGGCACGGCGCAAGTCACCCTCTACAGCGCGGTCTGGTGCAAGTACTGCAGGCAGGCGAAGGCGTTCTTCGCGAAACGGGGCGTGCGCTATGCGGAGCGCGACGTGGACACTGCCGAGGCGCGAGCCGAGTACGACCGGCTGGGCGCGAGAGGCGTGCCGGTCATCCTGGTGGGGCGCCAGCGCATGGACGGCTTCGACCAGGGGCGGATGGAGTCGATCCTGCGCTCCGAGGGCTTGTAGACTCTGTAGCGATTCCAACA
>CAYOVM010000104.1:0-11635 GCA_964407355.1 uncultured Enterobacteriaceae bacterium | reverse complement strand
AACGTCGCCCTTCAGGGCGGAGTTCTTGCGCAAGAGTGCGGAGCGCTCCTGAGCAGCTTCTTCGCATCCCGCCGATGACTGTCGGGCCGTACATATCGATTGGTTGTCTCCTGCCGCTGGTTGTCGCCGCAAGTTCTGTCGTTGCGCAACCAAATATGGATATGTGGAGGGCGATTGAACACAATGACGTCGCGAGCGCACGCCGGCTGATTGAAGGTCGAATACCTCTTGACAGTGAGATTGCCGACGGCGACACAGCGCTAATGCGTGCGGCGTTCAGAGGCCGCAAGGAGATTGTCCGCGTATTGCTTGAGCGCGGGGCCAACCCGAACGCTAAGAACCGGCTTGGAAAGACTCCGCTTATGGCTGCATGCGAGGGTGCAAGTGAAGATCTCGTGGCGCTTATGTTGCAGGCCGGCGCTGATCCGAATAGCAGGGGGTACAACGGCGAGACGGCATACCTCTATGCTGCCCGATATACAACTCCTAGCGTGCTGACTCGGCTTGAAAGGAGCGGTGCTGATCCGAAGGCAAAAGACGATCTAGGCCGAGGGGCCTTATTGTGGGCTTCCTTCCAATCCAATGAACGAGTCGTCCTTTACCTGTTGAGTAAGGGAGCTGACCCCAATGAGATTGGAAAAGATCGTCTGACCCCATTGCTGGTAGCCAGAACCGATAGCGCAAGAAAGATTCTTCTAGATGCCGGCGCCGATGCATCGGTTCGAGACCTTGATGGAGGGTCCGTTCTAACGAGAGCCATAACCGGGCCTGGAGCAAGAGATTTTGATCTGCTAAGCCGCCTTGTGGCGCGTGGGGCGGACGTGAATGCCAGGGATGCGAGCGGTAACACGGCGCTGATGTATGCCGCTTGGTACGGAGGAGGAGACGAGCGGGCTGTTCGATTGTTCCTCTCCCACGGAGCTCGAGTTAACGATGTCGATAAATACGGTAGAACTGCGCTAATGAGGACTACAAAGCGAGAGATTGCCGATGCTTTGCTGAAGGCTGGTGCCGAACTGGGAATTCGAGATCAGTCTGGGCGCACGGCGCTCGGAATGGCGCTTTGGCAGCACCAAACGGAAATAGCCGAGTTTCTGCGACAGCGTGGGGCAAAGGAGTAGGGCCGGCCTTGTATAAGGTCAAGGCTTACGGCTTCAGCCCATGAGACTCAGAATCGTCATCGATATCAGCAAGCAACAGTTGAACCTTCTTGACGATAAGAAGGTTCTGAAAACATATACCGTTTCGACCGCGAAGAAGGGCGTGGGCGAGAAGAACGGCAGCTTCTGCACGCCGCGCGGCAGGCACATCATCCGCGCCAAGATCGGCGCCGGCCAGCCGGCGAACGCCGTGTTCGTGCGGCGCCGGCCCACCGGCGAGATCTGGTCGCCGGAGCTGGGCGCGAAATATCCCGGCCGCGACTGGATGCTGACGCGCATCCTGTGGCTGTCGGGCTGCGAGCCGGGCAGGAACCGCCTCGGCGAGGTCGACACCATGCGCCGCTACATCTACCTGCACGGCGCGCCCGACACCGCCGAGATGGGCAAGCCCGGCTCGATCGGCTGCGTGCGCATGCGAAACCGCGACATCGTCGAGCTCTTCGAGCTCGTTCCGCCTTACACGCCCGTCGAGATCACGGAGTAAGAGCAAGCTCGGCGCGCACGGCCACGCTCCCTTTTTCCACGACGGGAATGCCGCCGGCTATGCCGAGGATGAACTTCCAGTGGAAAGAGATGCCGGCGAGCACGGCGAGATGGAACAGCTCGTGCGCGCCGAGGACTTGGGGGAAGGGGTCCGGCCAATCCAGGAAATCGACGAGCGCTCCGCAGGTGTAGGCGAGCGCACCCCACACCAGGGGCCGCATGAAGCGCAAGCCGAAGCGGCGGGCGAGGCCGATCGCGGAAAGCAGCCCGAACCATCCCAGGCCGAGGTAGAGGAGCAGTCCGAGCCACTCCGGCATCGAATCGAAGTAGACGGTCTTCAGCGTGAGGGCCGTGACCGCCATCGTCCAGACGATCGCCAGCATTCCCCAGCGCCAGAATCCGCGGAACAGGATGGCGTGCACGGGGGTGAAGCTGCCGGCGATGAGGAGGAAGATCGCCGCGTGGTCGAGCCGGTGCAGCACGTACCTGGGGGTTCCGCCGGGCTCGAGCAGGTGGTACACCGCGCTCAAGGAGAGAAGCAGCACGCAAGAAAAGGCGAAGACGGCGAGGGAAGCGATCCGGCCGGCGCTGCCCCGTCCCTCGCGCACCAGCGAGGCGCCGAGCCAGGCGAAAATCAGCGCGCCGCCGAGATGGCTGAGGGAGCTGAACGGCTCGCTGAAGCCTGGAATGGACAGCAAAACAACCGGCGCGGACATGCCCCATGCTAACCGGCGACGATGAATTCTGCGCGACAATATTCCCCCTCTGATCGGATCGAGCTCGATCGGATCGGTAACGAAGGAGCACTCCCCGCATGAGCACTCCCCGGCGGCTTTTTCTCGGCGCGACGCTCGCGGCAAGCGCGGCGGCGCTGGCGCAGCAACCGGCGCGCCCCAAGGGGCCGCGCGTCTGGCTCGACCTGGACCAGGAGGAGCTGGACGCGGCGTACGACCAGAGCGTCTATGCGCCGAACCTGCGGCAGGTCGTGCGCCGGTACGCGATCAACAGCGAAGCTGCTCGCCAGCGCCTGGGCCCGCCCGAGCGCAAGGCCTATGGCGCCACGCCGGTCGAGGCGCTCGATATCTACCGGACCCGGCGCGAGAAGGCGCCGGTGCACGTCCACATCCACGGCGGCGCGTGGCGCGGAGGGCTTGCGAACGACCATGCGTATGCCGCGGAGCTTTTCGTGAGATCCGGCGCGCACTTCGTGGTGCCGGACTTCATCAACGTGCTCGAGGCGGGCGGGAGCCTCCTGCCGATGGCGGAGCAGGTGCGCCGGGCGCTCGCCTGGGTCTATCGCAACGCGCAAAGCTTCGGCGGCGACCCTGAGCGCATCCATCTCTCCGGGCATTCGTCGGGCGCGCATCTCGCGGGGGTCGCGCTGTGCACCGACTGGCGCAAAGACTTCGATCTTCCCGCCGGCGTGATCAAGGGCGCGCTGCTCTGCAGCGGGATGTTCGACCTGAAGCCGGTGCGCCTGTCCGCGCGCAGCAGCTATGTGAAGTTCACCGACGAGATGGAGCAGGCCCTGAGCTCCCAGCGCCACCTCGACAAGCTGGCGGCGCCGGTGATCGTCGCCCACGGAACCCTCGAGACCCCGGAGTTCCAGCGCCAGTCGCGCGAGTTCGCCGCGGCGCTCAAGGCGGCGGGAAAGCCGGTGCAGCTCCTCGTCGGCGAAGGCTACAACCACTTCGAGATCGCCGAGACGCTCGCGAATCCCTACGGCCTGCTCGGCCGCGCGGCGCTGGAGCAGATGAAGCTCCAGGCGATCTCTTAGCTCAACAGCTTTTTCAATTTCGCGGCATCTGGCCGGAGCACCACCGCGCGCTCCGTGATCAGGCCCGAGATCAGCTCGGCCGGCGTGACGTCGAAAGCGGGATTGCGCACCTTCACGCCCTGCGGCGCCCAGCGCGTCCCGCGGTAGCCGGTGACTTCGCCCTCGGGCCGCTCCTCGATCGTGATGTGCGAGCCGTCGGGGATGTTGGGATCGAAGGTGGAGATCGGGGCGGCGACGTAGAAAGGGATGTTGTGCCGGCGCGCGAGCACCGCGAGGGTGTAGGTGCCGATCTTGTTGGCGACATCGCCGTTCGCCGCGATGCGATCCGCGCCGACGATCACGAGGTCGACCTCGCCGCGGCTGATCAGGTGCCCCGCCATGTTGTCGGTGATCAGCGTGCAGGGGATCTTTTCCTGGACCATTTCCCAGGCCGTCAGCCTCGCGCCCTGCATGTAGGGGCGCGTCTCGTTGGCGAGCACCGAGATGCCCTTGCCGGCTTCATGCGCCGCGCGAAGAACGCCCAGCGCGGTTCCATAGCCCGAGGTGGCCAGCGCCCCGGCGTTGCAATGAGTCATGACGCGCGCTTTGTCCGGGATGAGCTGCGCGCCGAGCTTGCCCATCGCTTTGTTGCCGGCCAGATCCTCGGCGAAGATCGCCTCGGCCTCGGCTCGCAGGTTTTTGGCTGTCCTCATCCGATCCAGCGCCCAGAACAGGTTTACGGCGGTAGGCCTGCTCTTCGCGAGCACCTCATAGCTTTCCTTGGACCCCTTGGAGAGAACCACGCCGAACGCGGCAGCGCAGCCGATGGCCGGCGCACCGCGAACGACCATGTCGCGAATGGCCTTCGCGACCTCCGCGGCATTCCCGCACTTCAAGTAGACCTGTTCTTCGGGAAGAAGGCGTTGATCGAGAAGCTCGAGCGAATCTCCGTTCCAGCGGATCGGTTCGACCGTCACTAAACGACTCTCTCGTTGCCGCCGTCGACGGGCACCTGGGCGGCGGTCGTCTTCGCGAACAGCGGCCCGCACATTTCCGCCGCCAGCTCGGCGACGTCCTTCGAGGACACCTCGGTCTTCAGGAGATTGTTTTTCTTGTATTGCTCCACGGTGAGGTTGTAGGCCTTGGCGCGCGAAGCGAGCACCTCGTCGGTCCAGAGCGCGGTGTCGTAGACGGCGTTCGGATGCAGCGAGTTTATGCGGATGCCATCCTTGCCCCACTCGAGCGCCGCGACTCGCGCGAGCTGGTTGAGCGCCGCCTTCGAGGCGGAATAAGCCGCGGCCCCGGGTCCGGGCGCGGGCACGTTCTTCGAGCCGATGACGACGATGCGGCCGCCGCGCGGCGCGAGCTTGAGCAGCGGATGGCAGCGCTGCATGACGAGCAGGTTCGCCTCGACGTTGACCGACATCGAGGTCCGCCACATGTCCGGCGAGATGTCCTGGATCGGCTGGGAGGACGGGAAAATTCCCGCGTTCAGCACCAGCATATCCACGCCGCCGAAGCGCTTTACGGCGGCATCGAGGGCGGCGTCGATCGCGCCCGCGTTCGTGAGATCGCACGCAACCCCGAGGAAATCCGCGCGCTTCCAGAGCGTCTCGATCGCCGGATTGCGGTCCAGGCCGATCACCGCGGCGCCGCGCTTCAGGAACGCCTCGGCGCAGGCCTTGCCGATGCCCGAGGCGGCGCCGGTGACGAGGGCGACCTCGCCGGTGAAGGCGGGCGCCGCGCCGGACTTGCGCAGCTTCGCCTGCTCGAGGTCCCAGTACTCGACGTCGAAGGTATGGTTCTCGTCGAGCGCGCGCCAGCCGCCGAGCGCCTCGGCGCGCAGGATCACCTCGACGGTGTGCTCGTAGAGATCCTCGACGATCCGGGTGTCCTTCGCCGTGCGGCCGAAGGCGGCGAGGCCGAGCTGCGGGTCGAGCGCGGCGCGCGGCGCCACGTCCAGCATGGTCTTCGCCTCCTTCGCCTTCTTCGAGTTGCGCTCGAAGTAATTCCTGTAGAGGGAGCCGAACGCCTTCACGTCCCTGCCGAGCATCGGCACCGGCTTGGTGCGGATCACGTGGTCCGGCGTGGCGGGGCCTTTCTGCGAGATGCTCGCCACCTCCGGGTGGCGCGCGAAGCCCAGGAAGCGGGGCGAGTCGTTACACAGGCAAAGCAGCGGGAAGCCGGCCGCGCGGGACGCCTCGTGGCGCAGCTGCGCCGCCTCCTCGCGCTTGAACGCGCCGGCGGTCGCGGGCGGCAGGCCGATGCTCCAGGCTTTTCTCGCCTCGAGGTATTTCTCCGCCATCGACACCAGGTCGATCATCAGCTCGTAGGACTCGCGGGCATCGGCGGCGAACGAGAACACGCCGTGGGAGAGGAGCACCATCCCGACGGTGCGCTTCGTCGCTTCCTTCGGGAACGCGCGGGCGCAGTACGCCGCCAGGTCGAAGCCCGGCATGATGTACGGGATCACCACCACGCGCTCGCCGTAGATGTCGCGGATGCGCTTCTCGCCGTCCGGCGAGTTCGACACCGAGAGCACCGCGTCGGCGTGGGTGTGGTCGACGTACTTGTGGGGCAGCAGGGCGTGCAGCAAGGTCTCCACCGAGGGCGCGGGCGCGCCGGCGCGCAGAGTATGGGTCGCGAGCTCATTGACCATCTGCGGGTCGGACAGGCGCTCGAGGCCCGCGAGCCGGCGCATGTAGTCGAGCTTCACCGGCGCGAAGCCGGGCGGCTCGATGCTCTCGAGATCCCAGCCGCTGCCCTTGACGTAGAGGACTTCCTCCTCCTCGCCGAACAGGTTCTTCTCGCGCAGCTTGACCGAAGTATTGCCGCCGCCGTGCAGCACCAGCGACTTGTCGCGGCCGAGGAGGCGCGAAGTGTAGACGCGCAGGGCGAGCGGGCCCGGAAACTGCGCGCTGAATTGCGCCGCTTCGGCGTCGTTCCAGAGGCTTTTCATGCCGCGATTATACTTTTCGTTCCATGATCCGGATCGAGCTCATGCCCTGGGAGCGCGCGCGCCTCGAAGCGAGCGAGATCCGCTTCCGCGTCTTCGTCGAGGAGCAGGGCGTGCCGCGCTCGATCGAGCTCGACGATCTCGACCCGGCCTGCGTCCACGCGCTCGCCTACGATGGCACGGGCAGCGCGATCGGCACCGGGCGCCTGCTGCCGGATGCGCACATCGGAAGAATGGCGGTGCTCGGGCAAATGAGGCGTCGAGGCGTCGGAACGATGATCCTGAGCAAGCTCATCGAAAAAGCAAAGGAGCGCGGGCACAAGGAAGTCCTGCTTTCCGCTCAGGTTCATGCATTGGACTTCTATCGCCGCCATGGCTTCGAAGCCGTGGGCGAGATCTACGAGGAGGCCGGAATCGCGCACCGCAGGATGCGCCGGCCGATCTAGCCCGTCGCGGCGAATTCGTATTGCACCGTGTCCTGCTCGACGCTCCCGGGCGCGAAAGCGCGCTCGGCATAGCGGACCCGGCGATCCGCCCCGAGGAGCAGCACGGTCGAGCAGCGCGTGCCGTATTGCTCGCCCGCGATGCGCGCCGGCGCGAGCGCTCCGAAGAGCGGCTCGAGCGCCGGCAGAGGCTCGATCGCCTCGGCGAAGCGCTTCTTCGCCGGCTCGAGCCCCGGCGCATCGAGAAGGTCGTTTCCCAGGCCGTAGAGCCCAGGCTCCAGCCGCCGCGGCTTGCCGCCGCGGTTCGACATCCACCACAGCTCGCGTGCGTCGGCGACGAGGAGGTTGAAGCCGCTGTATGAATTCGATTCGGCGAAGACGGCGTCCATGTACGCCGCCGGCGCGTGGGAGCTCTGCAGAAATCCCGTCACCAGGGCGCCGCGCGAACGGGCGGCGGAGGGCTCGTGGGCGCCGCGGTAGTTGGTGACCGCCGCGAACCTTCCGGTGCGCTCGACGCCCATCCATGTACCGCCCGCCGTCAGATCGCGGCCGGCAAGGATGCCGGGCCGATCGCTCCAGAAGCCCGCGGCGGAGGCGGGGCGTGCGTAGAACTCGTCCCGGTTCGCGGCGACCGCCAGCGGATACGCGGCGTGCGCCCGCCAGGCGAGAAGGATCAGGCACATCCGTCGAAGTCAGGCCTGGATGAAACGCTCGACGCGCCGCTCCGGCCCGAACGCCTGCGCCTCGCGCGCGAGCAGCGCCTCGAACGCCTGCTCGTCCCTCACGCCTTCGTAGACCTCCATGTATGTCGCCGGATCGTCGCGCCGGCGCATCCAGCGGCCGCGCACGCCGAGCTCGGCCTCGATCTTGTCGAACAGGCGCTCCACCGAGGCGCGCAGTCCGGCGACGCGCTCGGGGGCGACCTTGTAATAGACGTAGTAATTCAAACCGGCATCACCGCGAGCAGCTCGCCGCCGGCGCTGTCCACCACCACGCCGCCGTTGAACTCCTGTCCCGGCCGCAGCTCGGCGCCCTCGGGCGCGGGCAGGCGCACCATGCGGCGCTTTACCTCGCCGCGGTACTGCGCGCGCGCCACGATTTCCTGGCCCGGGTAGCAGCCCTTCTGGAAATCGATGCCTCCCAGCTTCTCGAAGTTCACCATCTGCGGCACGAACTGGTCCTGCGTCGCCGCGGTGATGAGCGGCCGTCCGGCGCGGATCTCGTCGAGCGCCCAGCGCGATTCGGCCACGGCGATGGCGTTCGCGCCGAGGATCGCCGAATCGCGCGCCAGCGCGAGAAAGCGTCCTTCGCCGACGTTCACGAGGAGAAGCCCGTCTTTGCGCGAAACCCCCATCGGCTGCTGGGGCATCTCGTACCCGGGCGCGTTTCCCCAGAGGCCGAACTGGAGCCGGCTGCCGGTTTCGTCGGCGATCTTCACCTTGGAGCGAAGGACGAACATCGAGAGCCGCTTTGCGACCGCGGGCACGAGGTCGCGCGCGAGCTGCAGCACGAAGCCCTCCGCGTCGGGAACGACGAGGAAGCTGGCGAGCAGCCGGCCCTTCGGCGAGCACCAGCCCGCCAGGGCCGCGCGCTCCGGCGGAAGGTGGAGCACGTCGTTCGTGAGCTGCGCGTGCAGGAAATCACGCGCGTCGGCGCCGCTCACCGACAGCAGGCCGTAGCGGGTAAGGCGCGCGAAATTCATCGTAAGATGCGCATCATCGAATGTGCATTTTACAGCGCGGCACCTTCTGAAATCCTTTTTCGCCCGGGTGTTTTTCCTCGCGTTCTTCGGCGCGCTCGCCGCCGCCGGGTATGGCGCCTGGTATGTCATGACGCCGCTCGCGGTGACCCGCCTGCCGGTCGAGATCGACATTCCCCCCGGGACCGGCTTTCGCGCCACCGTGGACCTGGTCGAGCGCTCCGGCATCCGCGTAAAGCGCAGGGAGTTCGAGCTTCTCGCCCGCGCGCTCGGGCGCGCGCGCAACCTGAAGGCCGGCAGCTACGAGATCGACGAGGCGATCACGCCGCTCGAGCTCCTGGACAAGCTCACGCGCGGCGACGTCACGCAGGCCGAGGTGCGGCTGATCGAGGGCTGGACCTTCGCGCAGTTCCGCGACGCGCTGAACGCAAGCCCCGATCTGCGCCACGACACCGCCAAGCTGGACGACGCCCAGATTCTCGCGCGCATCCAGGCCCCGGAGACGCATCCGGAAGGGCTGTTCTTTCCCGACACCTATCTGTTCGGCAGAGGCTCGAGCGACCTTGCCGTGCTGCGCCGCGCGTATCGCGCCATGCAGCAGCACCTGAAAGCCGAGTGGGAAGCGAAGGCCGACAGCCTGCCGTACCGCTCGGCGTACGAGGCGCTGATCATGGCGTCGATCATCGAGAAGGAAACCGGCCGCGAGTCCGAGCGCGACCAGATCGGCGGCGCCCTCGTCAATCGCCTGCGCATCGGGATGCGCCTGCAGGTCGATCCGACCGTCATCTACGGACTGGGCGCCAGCTTCGACGGCAACCTGAAAAAGGTGCATCTCCTCGAGGACGGCCCGTACAACACGTATACGCGCGCCGGCTTGCCGCCGACGCCGATCGCGATGCCCGGACGCGCGTCGCTGCGCTCGGCGATGCATCCGGCGAAGACCGACGCTCTTTATTACGTGTCGCGCGGCGACGGCTCGAGCCAGTTCTCGCGCAACCTCGCCGAGCACAATCGCGCCGTGAACAAATATCAGCTCAAGCGATGAGCGAGCGGGACAGGGCGGTCACGGGCAGGTTCGTCACGCTCGAAGGCGTCGACGGCGCGGGAAAGTCGAGCCACCTCCAGTTCATCGCCGATGAACTTGCAGGGAAAACCGCGGCAGGCGTCAAACCTCCGGGCGGGCAGGGACGCCATGTCATCGTCACCCGCGAGCCGGGCGGCACCGACCTCGCCGAGCGCCTGCGCAAGGCGGTGCTGGAGGAGCCCATGGAGCCGATCGCCGAGACCCTGCTCCTGCTCGCCGCGCGCGCCGATCACGTGCGCCGCGTCATCGGACCGGCGCTCGCCGCGGGAAGCTGGGTCGTCTGCGATCGCTTCGAGGACGCCACCGCCGCTTATCAGGGCGCGGGGAAGGGCGTTCCGCTGGATCTCATCGAGCGCCTCGGCGCGGCGGTGCATCCCGGCCTGCGCCCGGACCGCACCCTGCTATTCGACTGCAGCTACGAAATCTCGCGCAAGCGGCTGGAAGGCTCTGGCAAGACGCTCGATCGATTCGAACGCGAGGACCGCGCCTTCTTCGAGCGCGTGCGCGCGGCTTACCTGGCGCGCGCGAAGGCCGAGCCGCAGCGTATCCGGGTGATCGATGCTTCCGCGGATCCGGCGGCGATCCGCAAACAGATCGAGCCGCATCTGTTTTTCAAGTAAGCGCCATGCATCCCTGGAACGAGCCGGTATTCGCATCGCTCAAGCAGAGGCTTGAGACGCTCCCTCACGCCCTCCTGCTGCACGGCCCTCGCGGCGTCGGCAAGCTCGCGCTCGCCGAGCGCGTCGCGCAGCTCGTCCTCTGCGAGGCCGCCGATGCCGCGCGCCGGCCCTGCGGCGCCTGCGACGGCTGCCGCTGGTTCCTCGGCGGCAACCATCCGGACTTTCGCCGGCTCGAGCCTGAAATCCTGGCGAAGGCCCCGGTGGAGACCGAAGAAGACGCACCCGCGCCAGCGCGCGGCGCCAAGCCGAGCCACGAGATCAAGGTCGACCAGGTTCGCCAGCTCGCGGACTTCCTGAACATCGGCTCCCACCGCGCCCGCCGGCGCGTGGCGCTGGTCCACCCGGCCGAAGACATGAACCCGAGCGCCGCCAACGCGCTCCTGAAAGGGCTCGAGGAGCCCCCGGCGGGCGCCATGTTCATCCTGGTGGCGCATCGCCCGGCCCGGCTTCTTCCGACCTTGCGCAGCCGGTGCGTGGCCGTCCCGGTCCCGGTTCCCCACCCCGAGGCCGCGCTCGCCTGGCTCTCCGGCCAGGGGATCAAGGACGCCAACCGCTGGCTTGCATACGCCGGCGGCGCGCCCCTTCAGGCGCTCGAGTACGCCGAGAAGGCCGACGCGCTGGACCGCCTGCTAGGCGACATCCAGGGCAGGGCCCAAATCCTGGTCGACGACCGTGAAGGCCTGGAAGCCCTGGCCGAGGCCCTTCAGAAGGTTGCCCTGGATCACGCCTTGGCCGGCTTCGGCGCCCCCGCGATATACGGAACCCAGGTCCCGAAGGCAGCCGCCGCCAACCGCCGGGCGTGGCTGACCTTTGCCCGGCAGATGGGCCAGAACCGCGCCCTGGCCCGGCATCCCCTGAACGGCCGGCTCTTCGCGGCCGAAATGCTGGCCGCGATGCCCGCCGACAAGCCTTCCAGAACGTGAAGTGAAGCCTTAGGATAGAACTTCAGACCATTGACTCTGAAGTGAATTACGAGGTTCGAGGATCCTTGATCTCGCCTTCGTACCGGTAAACCGAATCGTCCGGCAGATCGTGCTTCAGCATCACCGGGTTGAGCTCGATGAGCACTTCCCGATCCGTCGTAATGACCGCATACGGCTTCTTCTGAATGAACACCAGATCGGACTCCCGTAACCAGGTCGTACCGGCGGTGTTCATGGCGTGAAGGACGTGAAGTCGCGGCTGAGTGCTTTCCCGCATGGAATCTCCCCGTGGGTATTTGCTGAAGGGCTATTTAAGTCCTCGGCAGGGTAGCTGGGTATCCCTGGAATAACTACGTGCGGCGCAGCGAATCGAAGTCCTGCCGTTGGTTGCCACTATATTTAACATAATACACATTGCATATAAGTTCCAGCCGAGTAGCCATAGGTGCGG
>CAYOVM010000103.1:0-11721 GCA_964407355.1 uncultured Enterobacteriaceae bacterium | reverse complement strand
TGCGGCTATCTCGCCTACGACGGCCATAAGGGGACCGACATCCGGGTCGTCGACCTGGCGGCCTTCAAGGAGGGCGTGGCGGTGCTCGCCGCGGCGGCCGGACGCGTGCGCGCGGTGCGTGACGGCATGACCGACATAAGCGTGCGCGATGCTTCGGCGGCGCCGGTCGCCGGCCGCGAGGCGGGCAATTCCGTCGTGATCGAGCACGGCGCGGGCTGGGAGACGCAGTACGCGCATCTGCGCAAAGGCAGCGTCGCGGTGCGCGCGGGCGATCGCGTCGAGGGCGGCCAGGTCCTCGGCATGGCGGGGCTCTCGGGCAACACCGAGTTTCCGCATCTGCACTTCGAGGTGCGCCATCGCGGCAAGACCATCGATCCCTTCCTCGGTGCGCGGCCCGCGGCGCGCTGTGTGCCCGGCCGCAATCCAGGCGCCGCCCCGCAAGCATCCTTGCCGGCAGGCCCGGCGTCCTTATGGAGCCCGCGGGCGCTCGGCGCGCTCGCGTACGTGCCGACCGGTCTCCTTGGCGCAGGCCTCGCCGCGTCGCCGCCGCAGCTCGAGAACGGCGGCGTCGATCCCGCCGGGGTCGAGACGCTGAACGCAAATTCCGGCGGGGCCGTTTTCTGGGTGCAGGTCTATGGCGTCCAGCAAGACGACAGCGAGGAGCTGCGCCTCATCGGGCCCGACGGGCGCCTCCTCGCCGAGCGGCGCACGAGCCTCGTGCGCAACCGGGCTCAATCCCTTTCTTACATCGGCCTGCGCCGGCACGGCGACGCGTGGCCGGCGGGGAGCTATCGCGGGGAATACACCCTTTACCGCGGTTCGCCGCCGCAGAAGGTCCTTGCCGTCTCGCGCGAAGCGTCCGTCGCCGCGGGCCGCAAATGACGCACGGCCGCGCGTCCGCCCGGACGCTATGATGGCGGCATGGGAAACGCGGTAAAAAAACGCCCGCCGATTTCGATCGCCGACGCCGATCCGGCGGACTTCCTGCCCGCGCTGCAGCGGGTGCAGGAGAGGCCGCCTTCGCCGCTCGGCCGCAAGGTTCTGTGGACCGTGCTCGCGCTCGTCGGCGGGACGCTCGCCTGGGCGCTGGTCGGGCGGCTCGACATCGTCGCCGTGGCCGACGGCAAGCTGGTGCCGGCGAGCTACCTGAAGATCGTGCAGCCCGCGGAGCAGGGCATCGTGAAGGAGATCCTGGTGAAAGAGGGCGAGCTCGTGAAGGAGGGGCAGCCGCTCATCCGCATGGACGCGGTGCTCGCCGAGGCCGACATCCGCTCGATCCAGTCCGAGTACGACAACAAGCGCCTCGCGCTGCGGCGCATCGACGCGCAGCTCTCGGGCAGGAAATTCCCGCGCGAGAAAGGCGATCCGGACGGCCTGTTCCACCAGGTCGCCGCGCAATACACGGCCAACGTCCAGGCCTACGAGAACGCCATCGCGCAGGAGAAAAGCCTCCTCGCGAAAGCCAGGAGCGATCTCGCCGGCGCGCAGGCCACCCGGGCGAAGCTCGAGCAGGTGCTGCCGCACTACGTCGAGCAGGAGAAGGCCTTCGAGAAGCTGACGAAGGACGGCTTCGCGGGTCGCATCATGTACACCGACAAGCAGCGCGAGCGCATCGAGAAGGAGCAGGACCTGCGCACGCAGGAGTTCACGATCAAGTCCAACCTCGCGCTCATCGAGCAATCCGAGAGCAAGATCGCGCAGATCCGCGCCGACTACCGGCGCCAGCTCCAGACCGAGCGCATCGACACCGCCAACCAATTCGAGAAGGCGCGCCAGGAGCTCGCCAAGATCGAGCATCGCCACCGCCTGCTCGAGCTGAAGGCGCCCGGCGAAGGCGTCGTAAAGGACCTCGCCACGCACACGATCGGCACCGTGGCCGCGCCCGGCACGATCCTCATGACGCTCGTCCCCCAGGGCGAGCGCATGATCGCCGAGGTCTGGGTCGGCAACGACGACGTCGGCTTCGTGCGCCCCGGCCAGAGCGTAAAGCTGAAGCTCGCGCCGTTCCAGTTCCAGAAGTACGGCATGATCGAAGGCAAGGTCAGGCAGGTGAGCGCCGACGCCACCGAAGCCCCTTCCGCGAACACCCGCTCCGACGCCCTCACCGGCCGCGACCGCCCGATGGGCCCTCTCGCCTACCGCACCCTCGTCGAGCTCGACAGCCAGGTGCTCGCCGTCGACGGCGAAAAATACCGCGTCGCTCCCGGCATGCAGGTCGCCGCCGAGATCAACCTCGGCACGCGCACGGTGATGGAATATCTGCTCTCGCCGGTGCAAAAGGCGTTTCACGAGGCGGCTCGGGAGCGGTAACCTCTCGCCGGTAAGACGGGGAGGGGCCGAAGTGGAGGAAAAAAGCCAGTTCACGCTGCTCAGGGAGCGCCGTTTCGGCCCGTTCTTCGGCGTGCAGTTTCTCGGCGCGATGAACGACAACCTGTTCAAGCAGGCGCTCGTGATCCTGCTCGCGTACCAGACGGCGAGCTTCACCAAGATGTCGTCGGACACGCTGCAGAATCTCGCGCAGGCGCTCTTCGTGCTGCCGTTCTTCCTGTTCTCCGCGACGGCGGGGCAGATCGCGGACAAGTACGAGAAGTCGACGCTTATCACCGTGACGGTGGCGATCGAGCTCGCGTGCATGGCGCTCGGGACGGTGGGGCTCGTCACGCAGAACATCTCGCTGCTGCTGGTCTCGCTGTTCCTCGGCGGGCTGCAGTCGACGCTGTTCGGGCCGGTGAAGTACGCGATCCTGCCGCAACACCTGAAGGAGCATGAGCTGGTCGGCGGGAACGGGCTCGTGGAGATGGGGACGTCGGTGGCGATCCTGGTGGGGATGATGGTGGGCGGCTGGATGGTGACGCAGCCGGGCTGGGGCGTGGCGGGCGTGGGGATTCTCACGATGGCGATCTCGGCGCTGGGGATCGCGCTCTCGCGCGCGATTCCGAAGGCGCCGGCGGCGGATCCGGGGCTGCGGGTGAGCTGGAACCCGCTCACCGAGACGTGGCGCAACCTCGAGTTCGCGCGCCGCAACCGCACGGTGTTCCTGTCGATCCTCGGCATCTCGTGGTTCTGGTTCTACGGCTCGATGCTGGTGACGCAGTTCCCGAATCTCAGCAAGAACGTCCTGATGGGCAGCGAGCACATCGTGACGCTGCTGCTCATCGTGTTCTCGATCGGCATCGGCGTGGGCTCGCTCCTTTGCGAGCGCCTGTCGGGCCACAAGGTGGAGATCGGCCTCGTGCCTTTCGGCTCGATCGGGCTGACGCTGTTCGGCCTGGATCTTGGCTGGTCGGCTTCGATCCATCTGCCCTTCAGCGGCGTCGGAATCGCGCTCGCGCCGATGGACATCGGCGAGTTCCTGAAGGACAGCCGGCACTGGCGCCTGCTCGCCGATCTCGCGGGCATCGGGATTTTCGGCGGCCTCTACATCGTGCCGCTCTACGCGCTCATCCAGACGCGCAGCGAGGCGTCGCACCGCTCGCGGATCATCGCGGCGAACAACATCCTGAACGCGGTGTTCATGGTCGGCGCCGCGGGCCTTGCGATCGCGCTCTTCGGCGCCGGCATCACCATTCCGCAGCTCTTCGTCGTCACGGCGCTCATGAATGCGGCGGTCGCGCTCTACATCTTCATGCTCGTCCCCGAGTTCCTGATGCGCTTCATGGCGTGGATGCTCGTGCACTCGGTGTACCGGGTGAAGAAGGTCGGGCTCGAGCGCATCCCGGAGGAGGGCCCGGCGATCGTGGTGTGCAACCACGTCTCCTACGTCGATGCGCTCGTCATCACCGCCGCCTGCCGCCGGCCGATCCGCTGGGTGATGTACTACAAGATTTTCAAGATCCCGCTCCTCAGCTTTTTCTTCCGCACCGTGCGCGCGATTCCGATCGCCGGCGCGAAGGAGGATCCGCGGATGCTCGAAGCGGCCTACGCGGCCATCGCGAAGGAGCTCGCCGCGGGCGAGCTGGTCGGAATTTTCCCCGAGGGCAACCTCACCCCCGACGGCGACATCGCCGAGTTCCGCGGCGGCGTCATGAAGATTCTGGAGAAGAACCCGGTTCCGGTGATCCCGATGGCGCTCTCCGGCCTGTGGCGAAGCCTCTTCGCCCGCAACCGCCACAACCTTCGCTACCTCTACAGGCTCTTCCCCAGGATCCGCCTGTCGGTCGGCGAGCCGGTCGCGCCGGAGGAGGCGAGCCCGCAGAAGCTGCACGCCGCGGTGCAGGCGCTTCGCGGCGCCTGGAGGTGACGCCATGAAATGCGTCCCTGGCGGAGAACCCCGGGCTCAGCGGGCTACTTCAGGGCGACGGCTTCGTTCAGGTCGGCCTCGCGCTCGACGAACATTCGCTCGAGGCGCGCCACGTCGTCCTCCAGGAACTGCCCGAGCACCGCTTTCAGCCTGACGAAGGAGCCGATGAGGTCGTAGCGCGCCTTGTTGAAGTCCCGGCGGGCCCCTTCGACCTGCACCACGGCCTGCAGGCGGTCGACCTCGGTCTTCACGCCCGACTCGATTCCCTGGATCGCGGCCCGCAGCGCGAGCAGCGAAGAGCGCACCGCCTGCAGCGACGCCCCATGCTTCGCGTTGGCGGCGAGCCAGCCGTACCACGCCTGTTTCGCCGCGAGGCGGCCCGAGCGTTGCGCCGCGGCGAGGTCCTGGCGCGCCTTCTCGCGCAGCGCGACCGCTTCGCTCACCTTGGCGACGTGGCCGCCGCCCGCGAACAGCGGGATGCTGAGCTGCAGCCCGAGGGTGCTGGTCTGTATGTCGTAGCCGGCCTGGCCGGGAAAATTGCCGACCTGCTGCGCGTTCTTGCCGTAGCTGCCGACGAGGTCGAGGGTCGGCTCGTACAGCGCGCGCTGCTTGCGGATCTCCTCGCTCGCCGCGGCCAGCGCCTGCGCGGCGGCGAGCACCTGCGGGCTGCGCTCGAGGTGCTCGAGCCAGCCCTCCAGCGATTCCCCGCTCAGGTCCTGGGTGCGCGATGCGTTGGAAAGATACGGCGGCGTGAAGGCGCGGACCGGACCGATGATCTGCTCGAGCGCCGCCGCGCGGACCTCGTAGTCCATCTCGGCCGAGGTTCGCTCGGCGAGGGCCTGCTCGTACTTCGCGCGCGCCTCTTCCGCCGCGGGCGCGGAGGCGGTTCCGAGGTCGACCCCGCGCCGCAGGATTTCCCATTGCTGGCGCGCGGCCGCGGCCTGCCGGTGCGTGAAAAGGACGCTGTCCCGCGCGTACATCGCGTCGAACCAGGCCTGGACGAGCTTCGCGAGCAGGTCCTGCTCCGCCGCAACCATCTGATGGTGGGCTTGCGACTCGGCGGTTTCGGCCTGCCGCAGCGCGATCACGTTCGAAGGGCGATAGAGAGGCTGGGTGAGGCTGAGCTGCGCCGAGTTGCTGTTGTAGTGATCGATCGCGTCGGGCACGCCGCTGCCGCGCGTGGCGTAGTCGCGGCGGTTGGAGTTCGTGCTCGCCGTCGCGTTCACCTGCGGCAAGAGCCCGGCGAGCGCCTGCCTCGAGCGCTCCTGCGCCGCGGCCGCGCTCGCGCGGATTCCGAGATAGACCGGCTCGCTCGAGCGCGCGAGCCGCACCGCCTCCCCGAATGTCTGCGCGAGGCCCTGCGGCGCATGCAGCGCGAGGAGCAGAACCGATGGCAGGAGAGCCGCGACGCGCATTCCGGAGGCCTTGTCGAAGTGTCGCGATCTTACAGAACTCCAAGTGCCTGCCGGCAAAGCGGATTTAAAAATGGTTTGGCGCGGCTGGACAATATGGTAATTTGCGCTGGCGCCGGATCGAGGAGTCCGGGGCGGCAACTGCGGCGGAAAAATAAAGTGCTTAGAAGTCGGTTCACATTGGGGTTGTGCGCCCTGCTGGTATCGCTGCCGGCGCGGCCGGCGGCGTTCGATTGCCTGGTCGAGCCGACGCAGGCGGTCGATGTCGCGAGCCCGGTCGTCGGCCTGCTCGAGCGCGTGCACGTGCGCCGCGGCGACCGCGTGAGCCGCGGCCAGGTCCTTGCGACCATCGAGTCGCACGCCGAGCAGGCGGCCGCCGAGCTGGCGCGCTTCAAGTCCCAGGCGATCGGCCCGACCCGCAGCGCCGAGAACAAGATCGAATTCTCCCAGCGCAAGTTCCAGCGGCGCGCCCAGATGGCGACCGAGAAGCTGATGTCGGCGCAGGACCGCGACGACGCCGAGGCGGATCTCAAGCTCGCCGAGTCGGAGCTGCTGGTGGCGAAAGAGAACCGCGCGATCGCCGCCATCGAGCTGCAGCAGCAGACCAGCCTGCTGAACCTGCGCACGCTGCGCAGCCCGTTCGACGGCGTGGTGGTCGACCAGCTGGTCTATCCGGGCGAGGTGGTCGAGCCCACCGGCGCGAAGAAAACGATCCTGAAGCTCGCCCAGCTCGACCCGCTGCGGGTCCACGTGATCCTGCCCATGGCGGCCTTTCGCAAGGTCACCCAGGGCATGAGCGCCAAGGTCGCGCTCGAGGCGCCGGTCGGCGGCACCTACACGGCCCGCGTGAAGACCCTCGACAAGCTGATCGACGCGGCGAGCGGGACCTTCGCGGTGTTCCTCGAGATGCGCAACGCCGATCTCTCGGTGCCCGCCGGCGTGAAATGCCGGGCCGAGTTTCCGATCGCGATCGCAGCCGAGCCGGCGGTCCAGTAGCGATGGCTCGCGTCCAGCCAAGGCTTGAAACGATCGACCCCATCGAGCTGGGAGCGGACCGCATCCACACGATCGACGCGTTCAAGGAATGGACGCGAACGCGGATCCGCTCGGTTTTCCCTCACGGGACGCTCGGTTGCGGCTACGGCCACCTCCATGCCGGCGGCGTCGCGCTCGATTACGTGCTGACGATCGACTATCCGGAGAGCTACTGGCACGGAATCCGCAACCGGGCGGGCGGCATCGACACGCCGATCCTGCGCCGCTGGCTCGCGACCCGCGAGCCGCAGCTTTTCGAGGAAGACCGCCCCTGGCCCGACGTCCCGGCGCCGTGGTTCGAATGCTTCCGCGAGCACGGCATGAGAAACACCGCCGCCCACGCCGTCTACGACACCGAGCGCTGTGTAGGCACCTATCACAGCTTTCACCGCATTCCCGGGCGTCTCGGTCGCGGCCACGCCGAGGCGCTGGAGCGGCTGGTGCCGATCATGCACGAGGTCCTTTGCCGCGTGATCGGCCGGCTCAATGTCGAGGACCCGTTCGCCCTTCGCCTCGCGGGGCTGAGCGCGCGGGAGAAGGAGATCGCGGGCTGGGCGAGAGTCGGCAAGACCAACGGCGAGATCGCGGACCTTTCCAGATTGAGCGAGAACACGGTCAAGCATTACCTGACGGGCATTTTCGACAAGCTCGGCGTGGAAAACCGTACGCAGCTCGTGCATCGGTTCGCCGAGAGCGAAACGAAAGTCGCGCCCGGCTACGGCACCAGAATTCTGTGAGCGGCGCCGAGGCAAAGGCGCCGGCGCGGGCCGGGGCACTAAAGTGCCGTGGACAGTAGCGACGGGGTTCGGAAAGAATGCGCGGTCACAATTGTGATTGCCTCTGCTGCAATTGCGACATTTCGCTTCATCGCAAAGACATAACAGCGCGGTAACTTCCAGGAAGGAAGTCCACGAATCGAGCGCGGCGGTAGCCGACCGCCGCACAGGAGGGGGCCATGGCGAAGCATAAAGTCGAGCGGGCGTCGAACGCCTTTAAAAATCCGCTTCTGACGCCGCTTGTACGGGCGCTGAAGGAAGCTTTCTCCCGGGTGTCTCATCGCCGGCCCGCGCATCCGCCGCGGCGCCACGCCGCCGCGAAAGCGATCCGCTTCGAGGCCCTCGAGCCGAGGGTGCTGCTCTCGGGGGACGTGAATCCCGCGCAGACCATCAGCGGCTCGATCGACATTCCGGGCGAAACCGACCAGTACGGATTCAACCTGCCCCAGAACGCGCGGATCGTCTTCGATTCGCTCACGAACAACCCGAACCTGAACTGGAGCCTGAGCGGGCCGGCCGGCACGCTGGTCAGCAACCAGGCCCTGTCCGCCGCGGACGGCACCGCGGCCAATCCGATGCTCGATCTCATCGCCGGCGACTACACGCTGACGGTCGATGCCCCGGGCGATACCACCGGCAACTACAGCTTCCGCCTGATCGACCTTTTCCGCGCGACCGAGCTCGTGCCGGGCAGCGCCGTCACGGGCGAGCTCAACCCCGCGAACGAGACGGACGTCTATCGGTTCAGCGCCACCACCGGCGAGCGCTTCTACTTCGACTTCCAGAAGCTCACCGGCAGCAACGTCACCTGGCGGCTCTACACGCCGGCCGGGCGCACGGTGTTCGGCCCGGATCCCATCAGCACCGAGCGCGAGTACACCGCCGAAATGGACGGCAGCTACGCGCTCGTGATCGAGGGCGCCGTCGCGAACAGCACCGTCGCGAGCTACAGCTTCAACGCGCAGAAGATCGTCGACGACGTGAAGCCGCTGGTGCTGGGCGCGTCGCAGGGCACGGCGCCGGCGTGGACCGCGGGCCAGCTGGGCGGCGCCATGCTGCTCGACGGCGGCCTGCAGTCGGTGGAGGTGGCGAACAGCCCGACGGTGGATCTGACGCAGAGCATGACGATGGAGGCGTGGATCAAGGTCGACCGGTTCACCGATACCTGGATGCCCATCTTCTACAAGGGCACCGGAGACTCGAACCAGCGCACCTACTCGATGTGGGTGAATTCCAACGGCTCGGTGTTCGCGTCGACCTCCGACGCGAGCGGGCAGCAATCGTTCCAGACGGCGGCCGGGCTGGTCGCGCTCAACCGCTGGCAGCACCTCGCGGCGACGATCAATCGGGCGACCGGGCAGCTGCGCATCTACGTCGATGGCGTGGACAGCGGCGGCGTGGCGATCCGCACGGCGGCGGGACGCTCGAACACGAGCCCGCTGCTGATCGGGCGGCACAACGAGACCACCGCTACGCTGGGCTATTTCGAAGGAGCGATCGACGAGGTGCGCCTGTGGAGCGTGGCGCGCACCGCGGCGCAGATCGCGGCGTCGAGAAACAGCGAGCTGGCGGGCGACGAGGCGGGCCTGGCCGCGTATCTGAAGGCGAACGAAGGCAGCGGCGAGCGGCTCCTGGATGCGACCGTCAATCACAACGACGCGATCGTGCGTCCGCTGTACCCGAGCGACAGCGTGGTGGCCGGGCGCATCGACCATCCCGGGCAGCGCGACTTCTACACGTTTACCCTCGCCGACGCGAAGCAGCTTTATTTCGACTCGCTCACCAACAACCCGGCCGTCACCTGGAGCCTCCTCGGGCCGCGCGGCACGGTCATCAGCAACCGGCCTTTGAGCGTGGCGGACGTGCTCGATCCGGTTCCCGCACCGGGAACGCCGATCCTCGAGCTGGTCGCGGGCAGCTACACCCTGGTCATCGACGCGAGCCTCGACAACACCGTTCCCTACGCATTCCGCCTGCTCGATCTCGGGCAGGCGCCGATCGTCGCGCCGGGGGCCGTCGTCACTGGAAAGCTTACCCCGGGCAAGGAGACCGATCTTTACCGCTTCAACGCCGACGCCGGCGACCGGTTCTATTTCGACCTCATCAGCGTGTCGAGCGGCGAAGCCTTCTGGCGCCTGATCGATCCGTTCGGCAAAGTGGTTTTCGACCGGTCCGCCTTCTCCGCCGACATCGGGCTGAGGACGCTCGAGACGACCGGCCTGTACACGCTGATGATCGAGGGCAGGATCAGCAGCGCCCTCCCCGAGCTCAGCTACAGCTTCAACGCGCAGAAGATCGCCGACGAGGTGAAGCCGCTGGTGCTGGGCGAGTCGCAAGGCACGCAGCCGAACTGGACGCAGGGGCAGCTCGGCGACGGCCTTTCGATCGACTCCGTGCAGTTCGTGGAGGTAGCGAACAGCTCCACGGTGGACCTCACGCAGAGCCTCACGCTGGAGGCGTGGATCAAGACGGATCGCTTCACCGACACGTGGATGCCGATCTTCTACAAGGGCACCGGCGTCTCGAGCCAGCGCACGTACTCCGTGTGGCTGAACGCCAACGGCTCGGTGTTCGCGTCGACTTCGGACGCGAGCGGCGAGCAAGCCTATCAGACCGCGGCCGGGCTGGTCTCGCTCAATCGCTGGCAGCACATCGCGGTGTCCATCAACCGCGCCACGGGACAGCTGCGCATCTATATCGACGGCGTGGACAGCGGCGGCGGAGCGATTCGCACCGCCGCCGGACGCTCGAACACCAGCCCGCTGCTGCTCGGGCGCCATACGGAGACGACCGCCACCCTGGGTTACTTCGAAGGGGCGATCGACGATGTACGGCTGTGGAGCGTCGCCCGCACGGCGGCGCAGATCGCGGCGTCGAGGAGTAACGAGCTCCTGGGCACCGAGGCCGGCTTGGCGGTGTACCTCAAGGCCAATCAGGAACCGGGCAGTCAGCTGACCGACGCGAGCGGCCACGCGAACCAGGCGCTCGTGCGCAGTCTTCCGGGCGACAGCGTCGTAGACGGTCGCATCGACCACCCCGGCCAGCGCGACTTCTATACGTTCACGCTCGCCGAGGCGAAGCAGCTTTACTTCGACTCGCTCACCAACAACCCGTCGCTCACCTGGAGCCTCGTCGGGCCGCGCGGCACGGTCGTCAGCTCGCGCAGCTTTGCGGCCTCCGATTCGTTCGATTTCGGCCTGGGCTCGCCGATGCTCGACCTGGTGGCCGGCAGCTACACGCTGATCATCGGCGCCACCGGCGACACCGTCGCGCGCTATGCATTCCGCCTGCTCGATCTCGCGCAGGCGCCTTCCGTCACGCCGGGCACGCCTGTAAGCAGCCAGCTCAACCCGGCCAAGGAAACGGACCTGTACGCCTTCACGGCGAACGCCGGCGACCAGTTCTTCATCGATTCGCTCAGCGCGAGCGGCGGAGACACGTACTGGCGGCTGATCGACCCGTACGGTCAGGTGATCGTCGACCGCACCGCGATGGGCACCGACCTCGGGCTGGTGACGCTCGCCAATGCCGGCCGGTACATCCTGCTCATCGAGGGCCGGATCGGCCGCAGCGACATCGCAAGCTACAGCTTCAACGTCGACCCGCGCGGCAACGTCGGTGTGGCGCCACTGCCCAGCGGCACGGCCTATACCGTGGGAGGCACGGCCGCCGGCGTGCTCGCCACGGCGGCGCAGCAGGACACGTATCGCTTCACGCTTGCCGCCGATGCGCGCGCGTACTTCGACGCCCTGACGGCGACCGCGGGCCTGAGCTGGACGCTAAGAGGGCCGCGTGGCACGGTGGTGAACGCGCGCAGCTTCAGCCTCAGCGATTCGGTCAACGGCAGCTCGATCCTGGACCTGGTCGCCGGCGACTATGCGCTCACCGTCACCGGCGCGGCGGCGGGCTACAGCTTCCGCCTGCTCGACTTCGCCCAGGCCGCCGCGATTGTCCCCAGCCTGCCGGTGACCGGCACGCTGAGCCCGGCCAACGAAACCGATCTCTACAGCTTCGCCGCCAATGCCGGCGAGCGCTTCTACTTCGATTTCCAGAGCGCCGCCAACACGCTTACCTACTGGCGCCTGGTAGATCCGTTCGGCCGCACGATTTTCGGGCCGCGGCAGATGGTCGCCGCCTCCGGCGACTTCGACACCACGCTCGAGGTGACGGGAAATTACACGCTCCTCATCGAAGGTCAGGTCGGCGCCGGCAGCGGCGCGGCCGCCTACCGTTTTGTGGCGCAGAGGATTGCGGACGA
>CAYOVM010000102.1:9927-11978 GCA_964407355.1 uncultured Enterobacteriaceae bacterium | reverse complement strand
ATCGGCGGCGAGTTCATGCCGCCGCTCGACGAGGGCGATCTGCTCTACATGCCCTCCGCCCTGCCGGGAATGTCCGCCGGCAAGGCGGCGCAGCTCCTGCAGCAGACCGATCGCCTCATCCGGACGGTCCCGGAAGTGGCGCGGGTCTTCGGCAAGGCCGGCCGTGCCGAGACGGCCACCGATCCGGCGCCGCTCGAGATGTTCGAGACCACGATCCAGCTCAAGCCCCGCGACCAGTGGCGGCCGGGGATGACGCCGGAGAAGCTGGTCGAGGAGCTCGACGCGATCGTCAAGGTGCCGGGCCTGGCGAATATCTGGGTGCCCCCGATTCGCAACCGCATCGACATGCTCGCCACCGGAATCAAGAGCCCGGTCGGGGTGAAGGTCGGCGGCACGAGCCTGGAGGAGGTCGACCGCATCGCCGCAGAGGTGGAGCGCGTCGTCAGGCAGGTGCCGGGCGTGAGCTCGGCGCTCGCTGAGCGCCTGAGCGGCGGGCGATATGTCGACGTGAGGATCGACCGGGACCGCGCGGCGCGCTACGGGTTGAACATCGCCGACGTCCAGAGCGTCGTCGCCGCGGCGATCGGCGGCGACAACATCGGCGAGACCGTGGAGGGCCTGCAGCGCTTCCCGATCAACGTGCGCTACCCGCGCGAAGTGCGCGACTCGGTGGAGAAGATCCGGGCGCTCGCGGTGCTCACCGACCGCGGCGCGCAGATCCGGCTCGGCGACCTGGCGGCGATCCGCATCGCCGACGGGCCGCCGATGCTGAAGAGCGAGAACGCGCGGCTTTCGAGCTGGGTGTACGTCGACATCCGCGGGCGCGACCTGCAATCCGCGGTCCGCGACATGCAGCAGGCGGTCGCCAGGGAGATCAGGCTGCCGCCCGCGTACTCGATCACCTGGTCGGGGCAGTTCGAGTACCTGGAGCGCGCGAGCGCCAGGTTGAGAGTCGTCGTGCCGGCCACGCTGCTCATCATCTTCGTCCTGCTCTACCTCACGTTCCGCCGCGCGGGCGAGGCGCTGCTCATCGTCGCGACGCTTCCCTTCGCGCTCATCGGCGGGTTCTGGCTGATGTATCTCCTCGGCTACAACATGTCCGTCGCCGCCGCAGTGGGCTTCATCGCGCTCGGCGGGGTGGCGGCGGAGTTCGGCGTCGTGATGCTCCTCTACCTCAGGCAGGCCGTCGAAAGGATCGAAGCGCGGCCGCTGCTCGAGGCGCTCGACGAAGGCGCCGTGCAGCGGGTGCGGCCGAAGGCCATGACCGTCGCCGTCGTCATCGCCGGCCTGATCCCGATCATGTGGTCGCACGGCACCGGCAGCGAGATCATGCAGCGCATCGCCGCGCCGATGGTCGGGGGAATGATCACCGCGCCCCTGCTTTCCCTGTTCGTCATCCCCGCAGCCTATCTGTTGATGCGGCGCCGCCGCGAAAGGAGCTGATATGAAGATGAAGCGTCTCATCGTCCTGCCCATCCTGCTGGCCGCCGCCCTTGCCGTGGCGCAACCCGCAAGTCCGCAGAAAGAGGCGGCTGCCAGGTCGCACAATGCAGCCGGCGTCGTGAAATCCGTCGATGCAAGAAAGGGAACGGTGACGCTGGCCCACGGGCCCGTCGCCAGCCTGAACTGGCCCGCCATGACGATGACCTTCAAGGTGCAGGACGCGAAGATCCTGGAGAGCCTGTCGCCGGGCAAGAAGGTCGAGGTCGAATTCTTCGAGCGCGGCAGGGAGCACGTGATCACGAAGGTGAAATAGCGGCCGGCCATTTCGCCGGAAACCGCGGCTAGAATCACGGCCATGCGAAATCCCGTGATTGTCACGGCGCTGCTGCTCGCCGCGGCGCCCGCAGGCGCGCAGGAGGAAAAGCCCTTCGGCCGCGCCGCCGATCCCGGCCGCGCGGAGCGCACCGTGCGCATCGAGATGAGCGACCAGATGCGCTTCACTCCGGCGCTCGTGGAAGCGAAGCGCGGCGAGATCCTGCGCTTCGTCGTCGTGAACCGCGGCGCCGTGATGCACGAGATGGTGCTCGGCACGATGGACGATCTCAAGC
>CAYOVM010000102.1:2579-9827 GCA_964407355.1 uncultured Enterobacteriaceae bacterium | reverse complement strand
GCACCACGGTGGCGGGCACCACGGCGGCGGCGAGCACGGGCACGGCGGGCCGGGAATGGTCCACCTCGCGCCCGGCAAGTCGAGCCAGTTCGGCTGGGAGTTCACGAAGGCGGGCGAGTTCTATTACGGCTGCCTCATTCCGGGCCATTTCGACGCGGGCATGATCGGCAAGGTCGTGGTCAAGCCCTAGCGGCTACAATCCGCGCGATGAAAAGCAGCCTGAAACAGGGACTGTCGTTCTCGAAGAGCCTCCTGGTCGACGAAAGCCGCTGCATCGGCTTCATGGGCAAGGAGGGCATGGTGTACGCCACGCCGAAGATGGTGAGCGACGTCGAGTACACCTGCCGCGATTTCCTGCTCGAGCACCTCGATCCCGGCGAGGATTCCGTGGGGACGCAGGTGCTGATCGATCATCTCGCCGCGACGCCGTTGGGGCTCGAGATTTCCATAACGATAAAAATCCTTGAAATAGAAAAGCGAAGGATCAAGTTCGAATTCTCGGTGAGGGACCCGGTCGAGGAAGCAGGACGCGGCACGCACACCCGCTTCGTGGTCGAAACGGCGAAGACGCGCGAGCGCCTGGCGGCGAAGCGCGCGAAGGCGGGGCTTACCTAGCTGCCGGGCCCTGCTTCGGGTCGGTCCAGCCGCCGCCGAGCGATTTCATGAGATCCACGCTGAAGCTCAGGCGCGCCTGGCGGTTGCGCACGAAGGCGAGCTCGGCGTCGTTCTGGGTGCGCTGCGCGTCCAGCACTTCCAGGTACGGCGAGTAGCCCGACTGGTAGCGCAGGTTCGAGAGCTCGAGCGCGTTGCGCGCGGCCTCGAGGCGGTTCTTGAGGTCGGCCTCGGTGGCGCCGCTCTGCTCGACGTTGATGAGTCCCTCCGACACTTCGCGGAATCCCGTCTCGATCGCCTTCTGGTAGCTCGCGAGCGCCTGCTCGCGCCGCGCCTGCGCCTGGTCCACGCGCGCGCGGCGCCGGCCGCCGTCGAAGATCGGCAGGGTGAGCCCGTAGGCGAGCGACCAGATCCCGGCGCCGCTCGAGAGCAGGTCGGCGAACGCCGCGCTCTGGGTGCCGAGCCCGGCGGTGAGGCTGAGGGTCGGGAAGAGCGCCGCGCGCGCGATGCCGATCTGCGCATTGGTCGCCGCCAGGCCTTCTTCCGCGTTGCGGATGTCCGGGCGCCGGTCGAGGAGCTCGGAAGGAAGGCCGGCGGGCGGCGTCGGCGGCACCGGCAGGCTGAAGAGGTCGCCCGGCGCGATCTTCAGGTCGGGCCGGCCGGTGAGCTGTGCGATCTGGCGCTCGAGGACCGCGCGCTGGCGCCCGGTCTCGCGCCGCTGCACGAGCGCGTCGGAGAGCGCGCCTTGCGCCTGGAACACGTCGAGCTCCGAGGCGAGCCCCGCCTGGAGCCGCGCGCGCGCGAGCTCGAGCGAGTCGCTGCGCGCCTTGATGGTCTGCGCGAGCACCACGAGCTGCGCGTCGAGCGAGCGCAGGCCGAAGTAGCTTTGCGCGGCGGCGCTCGCGAGCGTGAGCTCGACCACGTCCCGCGCGTAGCGCGAGGCGAGCAGGCCGGCGCGCGCCGCCTCGGCGGTGCGCGAGAGCCGGCCCCAGAAATCGATCTCGTAGCTGGTCGAGATCAGGAGCTGGTTCTGCTGGCGCACCAAGGGGAAACCGCCGAGCGGCGGCGGCACCGTCTGCTGGCTCACCCGGTTGCGCGAGTACGAGTAGCCCGCGCCGATGTCCGGAAAGAGGGTCGCGCTCGCTTCGCGCAGCACGCCTTCGGCCTCCTGGACGCGGGCCGCGGCGAGGCGCACGTCGGCGTTGTTCGCTCGCGTGGCGGCGACGATCTCGTCGAGCGTGGGATCGGCGTACAGGGTCCACCAGTCGCGGGCGAGCTTGAGCGCTTCCTGGTTTTGCGGGGCTTCGAATTTCTCCGGGAGCGCGATTTCGGGACGCTTGTAGTCCGGCCCCACGGTCATGCATCCGGCCAGGAGCAAAACAGCAAGAATGAAAAACCTATTCATGGGCGACGACAGGCTTGCTTTCTTCCGCGCGCGGCTTCCTGCGCCGCGCGACCAGGACGAAGAAGAGCGGGACGAACAGCGTCGCGATGAAGGTCGCGGCGAGCATGCCGCCCACCACGCCGGTGCCCATCGAGCGGCGCGCGCCCGCGCCGGCGCCCGAGGAGAACATGAGCGGCAGCACGCCGAGCACGAACGCCAGGGAGGTCATGATGATCGGCCGGAAGCGCAGCCGCGCCGCCTGCAGCGCGGCGTCGAGGGCCGACTTGCCGTCGAGGTAGCCCTGCTGCGCGAACTCCACGATCAGGATGGCGTTCTTCGCCGCGAGGCCGATCAGCACCACCAGGCCGATCTGGAAGTAGATGTCGTTCTCGAGGCCGCGCAGCGCGACGAAGCCGAGCGCGCCCCAGATCGCGAAGGGCACGGCCATCACCACCGCGAAGGGCAGCAGCCAGCGCTCGTAGAGGGCGGCGAGGATCAGGAACACCATGACGATCGCGAGGCCGAAGGCGATGGCGGAGGCCTGCCCGGTGCGCTTTTCCTGGAACGCCTGGCCGGTCCAGGCGATGGTGTAGCCCTCCGGCAGGTTGGCGGCGGCGACCGCTTCCACGGCCTTGATGGCCTCGCCGGAGGAAATGCCCGGCTTGCCGCCCGCCAGCACCTTCGCGGCGAGGAAGCCGTTGAAGCGCTCGAGCTGCTCGGGTCCGACGAGATTGGTCGTGCGGATGAGCGCCTTCAGGGGAATCATCTCGCGGCTGGTCGTCGAGCGCACGTAGACCGCGCCGAGGTCCTCGGGCTGCGCGCGGAACTCCGCGTCGGCCTGGACCTGGACGCGGAAGGTGCGGCCGAACTTGTTGAAGTCGTTCACGTAGAGCGCCGACATCGTGCTCTGCAGCGCGTCGAAGACGTCCTGCACCGGCACGCCGAGCGCGATCGCCTTCTCGCGGTCGACCTCGACCCTGAGCTGCGGCACCGTCGGGCGATAGAAGGAATTGACGCCGGCGAGCTGCGGATGCGCGGCGAGCGCCGCCATGAACGCCTGCACCACCTGGTAGAGCCGCGCCGGGTCCGCGCTCGCGCGCGCCTGCACGTAGACCTCGAGGCCGCCGGCGGTGCCGATGCCGCGGATCGCCGCCGGGTTGAACGCGAGCGTCATGCCGTCGCGCAGCGCGGCGCCCTTCGCCATGATGTCGCGCGCGATGACCGGCGCGGTGTTGGCGCCGCGCTCGTCCCACTCCTTGAGCGGCACGAACATCGTCCCGGCGTTGCTCTTGTTGCCGCCGCCGATCAGGTCGAAGCCGGCGATGGCGAGCGTGTTCTGCACGCCGCTGTTGGCGCCGATGATCTTGGTCAGCTCGGCGCTCATGTTGCGCGTGCGCTCGAGCGTCGCGCCGTCGGGGAGCTGGATGTTGGCGAAGATGTAGCCCTGGTCCTCGGGCGGCACGAAGCTGCCCGGGATGCGCACGAACAGCACGCCGGTGACCACGAGCACGCCGGCGAAGCACAGGAACGAGACGAGGCGGTGCTTGAGCGCGAGATTGACCAGGCCGAGAAAGCGCGCGGTGACCCAGGCGAAGCCGCGGTTGAACGGCGCGAAAAGGCGCGATTCGTGCTCCCCGGGCTTCATCAGGAGCGCGCACAGCGCCGGGGTCAGGGTGAGCGCGATGAAGCCCGAGATCACCACGGCGAAGGTGAGGGTCACGGCGAACTGGCGGTAGAGCTGGCCGGCGATGCCGCCCAGGAAGGCGACCGGCACGAACACCGCGCAGAGCACGAGCACGATCGCGACCACCGCGCCCGAGACCTCGCGCATCGCCTCGAGCGCCGCCTCGAAGGGCGGCATCTTGTTCTCGCGCATCAGGCGCTCGACGTTCTCCAGCACCACGATGGCGTCGTCCACCACGATGCCGATGGCGAGCACCAGCGCGAACAGCGTCAGCGTATTGATGGTGAACCCGACCGCCCACAGGCCGGCGAAGGCGCCGATGAGCGACACCGGCACCGCGATCATCGGGATCAGCGTCGCGCGCCAGGTCTGCAGGAAGAGGAACACCACCGCGAGCACCAGGATCGCCGCCTCGAAGATGGTCTTCACCACTTCCTTGATCGAGGCTTGGACGAAGCGCGTGGTGTCGAAGGGGATCGCGTAGTCCACCCCCTCGGGGAAGGCGGGCTTGAGCTCCCGCATCCTGTCGCGCACGCGCTGCGCGACCTCGAGCGCGTTGGCGCCGGGCTGCAGGAAGGTCGCCATGCCGATGGTCGGCTTGCCGTCGAGCGTGTTGTAGGTGTCGTAGTTGAGCGCGCCCAGCTCCACGCGCGCGATGTCCTTGATCTTCAGCACGCCGCCCGAACCCGCATTGGGAAACGAGGCACGCACCACGATGTCGCCGAATTCCTCCGGATCGACGAGGCGCCCCGTCGCCGTCACCGTGTATACGATCGACTGCCCGGGCGGCGCCGGCTCGGTTCCGATCTTGCCGGCCGCGTACTGCGCGTTCTGCGCGCGCAGGGCGGCGGCGACATCCGAGGGCGTGACGCCCAGGCGCGCCATCTTCTCGGTGTTCAGCCACACGCGCATCGAGTAGTCGCGCGCGCCGAACACCGTGACGTCGGCGAGGCCGGGCAGGCGCTTCAGCTCGTCGACCAGGTTGATGGAGGCGTAGTTCGACAGGAACAGGGTGTCGCGCGAGTTGTTGGGCGAGACCAGCGCCACCACGAGCAGGATGTCGAAGGAGCGCTTCTGCACGATGACGCCGTTCCTGCGCACCTCGTCGGGCAGGCGCGGAAGCGCGATCTGCACGCGATTGTTGACGTTGAACACCGCCTGGTCGACGTTGGTGCCGGGCTCGAAGGTCACCGTGATGCTGAGCGCGCCGGTCGAGGACGCGGTGGAGCTGAAGAAGCTCAGCTTCTCGACGCCGGAGAGCTGCTCCTCGATCGGCGCGGCGACGGTCTTGGTGAGCGTCTCGGCGCTCGCGCCCGGATACGAGGTCGTCACGAGCACGGTGGGCGGGGCGATCTCGGGATACTGCGCGACCGCGAGCAGCTTCGCCGCGACGAGGCCCGCGAGCACGATGACGATCGCGATGACCCCGGCGAACACCGGCCGGTGGATGAAGAAGTTCGACATCTACCCGGCCGTCTTCGGCTGCACCGCGGTCCCCGGACGCAGGCGCACCAGGTTGTCGACGATCACGTTCTCGCCGGGCTTCAGGCCGTCGAGCACCACCCAGTCCTTGCCCACCCAGTTGCCGGCGCGGATGTTGCGCTGGGCGGCCTTGCCCTGCGCGTCGAGCACCCACACGAAGCGCCCGGTCTCGTTTTGCAGCACCGCGCTCTGCGGCACGACGATCGCCGGCTGGTTGCCGGCGACGATCTGCACGCGCACGAACTGCCCCGGCAGGATCTGCAGCTTCGAGTTCGGGAACTCGGCGCGCATCTGCACCGTGCCGAGGGTCGCGTCCACCGTCGAGCCGGCGAAGTTGAGGCGGCCGGTGGCGCCGTAGGGCGAGCCGTCGGCGAGCTCCAGCTTCACCTCCGGGGGCTGCTTCCGGTCTTTGGATTCGCGCGCGCGCAGCCGGGCGAACTCCGCCTCCGAGAGGGCGAAGCGCACCCAGATGGGATCGGTCTTCACCAGAGTCGTCAGGAGGCTGCTGTCCGCGGCGGGCGAGACCAGGCTGCCGATCGATTGCTGCGCGCGGCCGGTGATGCCGGCGATGGGCGCGTCCACGGAGGTGTAGGAGAGGTTGAGCTCCGACTGGCGCACGCGCGCCTGCGCCATCTGCACCGCGGCGGCGCTCTGCTGGAGCGCGGAGGCCGCCTGGTCGGCTTCCTTCTGGCTGATGGCGCGCCGGTCGGCAAGGCCCTTCAGCCGCTCGGACTCCTGCTTGGCGAGCTCGAGACGGGCGCTCTCCTGCGCGAGCGCGGCGCGCTGCTGCTGCAGGTCGATCTCGAACGGCGCGCGCTCGATGCGAAAGAGCGGCTTGCCCGCCTGGACCGGCTCGCCTTCGGAGTAGAGCTGCCGCTCGAGGATGCCGGCGACCCGCGCGCGCACCTGCACCTCGCGCGAGCCCTCGGTGCGGCCGACCGATTCGAACACCACCGGCACCTCGCGCGGCGCGACCTGGATCACCGCGACGGCGAGCGGCGGCGGGGCGGAGCTCTCGGGCTTGGCGTCGCCTTTGCTGCAGCCGGCGAGAAGCGCGGCGAGGCCGAAACATAACAAGCGCTGGATCTCGTTCTTCATTGACTTCTTTCCGGTGAATAGATGCGCAGGAAGCAATCGACGATGCGGGCCGCCTGGCGCGCGTCGGCGCCGTTCGCGAACTTGGCGACGCCGTACACGCGCTTGATGCGCTCGTGGCCCACCAGCATGCCGAGCAGCAGCTCGGCGGCGAACTGCGGGTCGTCCTTGCGCAGACGGCCGGCGTTCATCGCGTTGTCGAGGAATTCGGCGAGGCCGCGCGCGGTCTCACCCGGCCCGCCGGCGAAGATCGCGCGCGCGAGGGTCTTGAAGCGCGGGATTTCGGCGACGAGCGCGCGGAACATGGCGATGCCCTCGGCGCCCAGCACCCTGCTGCGGTACGCCGAGGCGAAGCGCAGCAGCGCCGGGCGCACCTCCTGCGAATCGGTCTCGAGCTGCACCAGCACGCGGTTCGCGAGGCCGCGCGCCACTTCCCTGAAGAGCTCGTCCTTGCTCGGGAAGTGCGAATACACCGTCTGCTTGGCGACGCCCGCGCGCTGCGCGATGCTGTCGACGCTCGAGCGGTAGCCGTCGACGAGGAACGATGCGGTAGCGGCGCGCAGCACGCGCTGACGGTTGGCGGGAGGCATGTAGGCCGTCCGTGATTAGACTAGACCGTACAGTCTAGCCCATCCGCGGCGCGGCTGTTACAACTGTTAACAACCCTGCCGCCGTCCGGGAACGGGCCTTGCGACAGTCCCCGCACCGGCCCGCAGCCAGCGGGTCCAACACGTAAGGAGATAAATCGATGCGTAAATTCGCACCATTGTTGGTATCCGGCGTCATGGCCGTGTCGTTCAGTACCCTCGCCTTCTCGCAGGGCGCGAGCGTGAGAGGGCCCGCCGGGACCGGCGCCGACGTGGACCTTAACCAGAGCGGCGTGCAGAACAGCCAGCAGATCGGCAGCGGCAACCAGAGCTCGCAGGTCTCGGGCAGCGACAACCAGACGAACCAGCAGGGCGCCGGCAGCCAGGCCAACCAGACGCAGGGC
>CAYOVM010000102.1:0-2479 GCA_964407355.1 uncultured Enterobacteriaceae bacterium | reverse complement strand
CAGGGCTCGGGCTCCGGCAGCCAGGCGAACGAGCAGAACCGCCAGTACGGCAGCTCGTCGAGCGGCGCGAGCGGCGAGGAGCGCCACGACAGCGGCAAGCACAAGGGCTGGGACAAGAACAAGAACAAGAAAGACCGCGACAGCGAGCGCGGCCGCCGCGGCGGCGATGACGACAGCCACCGGGGTCGTTCCGGCTAGCGCGTAACCCGCGCAGCCGAAGGAAAGGCAGGCGAATCGCCTGCCTTTTTTTATGCCCGCTTCGCCTACAATCGCCGCGTGTCGGAGCCCTGGCTGCCCCTTCTCGGCGTGCGCGTCGTCGACTTCTCGATGTTCGTGCCGGGCCCCTTCGCCTCGGCGATCCTCGCCGACCTCGGCGCCGAGGTGATCAAGGTCGAGGCGCCCCACGGCGATCCGGGCCGTGCGTACGTGCCCGTGCAGTTCAAGACGGAGAACCGGAACAAGCGAAGCCTTTCCCTCGATCTCAAGAAGGAAGACGCCGCGCGCATCGTCGAAAAGCTCGTGCGGAGCACCGACGTCGTCATCGAAGGCTTCCGGCCCGGCGTCGCGAGGCGCCTGCGCATCGATCTCGAGTCCCTGGCGAAAATAAATTCGCGCCTGATCTATTGCTCCATCTCCGGCTACGGCCAGACCGGGCCGTGGCGCGAGCGCCCCGGGCACGACGTCAACTACGTCGCCGCCGCGGGCGGGCTCGCCTATCCCGGCCAGTGGCTGAAGCCGCCCGCGCGCTCCTCGCTGCCGGTCGCCGACATGGCGGGCGGCTCGTTCGCGGCGATCGCGATCCTCTCCGCGCTGCATCAGCGCGACCGGACCGGCAAGGGCGCGAGCCTCGATCTCTCCCTCTTCGAATCCGCCTTCTTCATGGCGGCGATGCGCCACGGCCTCGACCCGCAGGTCGATCCGCGCGCGCACATCTTCCCGGTGAACGACATCTTCGAGTGCAAGGACGGCAAGCGGCTGACCCTCGGCATCCTCGAGGAGCACTTCTGGGAAAATTTCCGCAAGGCCGTGCCCGGTTTCGACGGCGAGGAGTATTCGAGCGACCAGAAGCGCCGCGCGAACGGGGACGCTCTTTCCAGAAAACTCTCGGAGACGATGCTGAACCGGACTTCGGAAGAATGGATCTCCTTGCTGGAAGCGAACGATATTCCGGTCGACCTGTGCGTGACCCCGGCCGAGGCTGCCGTTCAGAATCGTCAATTGCTGGAAAGACAGGCGGTGGCCAACGGCTTCGCGATCTTTCCGGTGTTCGCCGGCGGCCGCCGCGGCGGCGCCTTGCGCGCCGGCGTGCCGAAAAAGGGCGAGCACACGCGCGAGATCCTCGTCGAGCTCGGCTTCGACGACGCCGAGGTGGCCGACTTCTTCAAGAGCAAGACGGTTTTCGCCTGATGGATTTTTCGCTCACCGAGGAGCAGAAGAAAATCGCCGAGTCCATCGCGAAGCTTTGCTCCGGCTTCGGCGACGACTACTGGCTCGAGCGCGACCGGGCGGAGCGGGACGCCTTTCCCACGGACTTCCACCAGGCGCTCGCCCGCGACGGCTGGCTCGGGATCGCGATGCCGGAGCAGTTCGGCGGCGCGGGCCTGGGCATCTCCGAGGCGGCGGTGATGATGCAGGCGATCGCGGAGTCGGGCGCCGGCTTCTCGGGCGCCTCCGCGGTCCACATGAACATCTTCGGCCTGAACCCCGTGGTGGTCTTCGGCAGCGAAGAGCAAAAGAAGCGCATGCTGCCTCCGCTGATCGAGGGCAGGCACAAGGCCTGTTTCGCCGTCACCGAACCCGATGCCGGCCTGAACACGAAGAACCTGAAAGTCAAAGCCGAAAAAAGAAAAGGCCATTACCTTGTTTCCGGCCAGAAGGTCTGGATCTCCACCGCGCAGGTCGCGCAAAAAGTCCTGCTGCTCGCGCGGGCCGAAGCCGGCCTGACGCTCTTCTATACCGACTTCGACCGCAAGCACATCGAAGTGCGCGAGATCGACAAGATGGGCCGCCACGCCGTGGACTCGAACCAGGTGTTCTTCGACGGCCTGCCGGTGCCGGAGGAGGATCGCATCGGCGAGGAAGGCAAGGGCTTCGAGTACATACTGCACGGGATGAACCCGGAGCGCATCCTGATCGCGGCGGAGCTGGTCGGCCTCGGCCGCTGCGCCGTCGCGCGCGCCGCCGCCTACGCGAAGGAGCGCGTCGTCTTCGACCGTCCGATCGGCAAGAACCAGGCGATCCAGCATCCCCTCGCCGCGAGCTGGATGGCCCTCGAGGCCGCGAACCTGATGGTCTACAAGGCCGCCTCGCTCTACGACGCGAAGCAAGCCTGCGGCGCCGAAGCCAACGCCGCCAAATACCTCGCCGGCGAAGCCTGCTTCGACGCCTGCCAGCACGCCGTCATGACCCACGGCGGCTACGGCTACGCCAAGGAGTACCACGTCGAGCGCTACCTGCGCGAATCGCTGGTCGGCCGCAT
>CAYOVM010000101.1:5263-12038 GCA_964407355.1 uncultured Enterobacteriaceae bacterium | reverse complement strand
GGATGGCATCCGTATCACTTTCTCTCGAACGAGCCGGATTCTTTGTTTCGCGAGTACGCCGCTTACAGGGCGGTAGTGCTCGAGCATTTGCTCGCCGATGAACGGTGCCGGGCGCTATATTCGCCCGAGCAGATCAAGAAGATCCTGGACCTCGTGCATCTCAAATATCTGACGCCGATGATATCGCCGCCGATTGTGGACTACATTCTCGCGGAGTCGATGCGCCCGGGAGTACAACCGCGGGACATCCTGAGCGGGATTCGGGAAACGTTCGAGAGTCCTCCCGAATACCGGAGCGGTCGAAAGATGCTCCGTTCACTGCGACAGGTCTTACTGCAGCCGCGCTATGCGCGGACGCTCGTGAAGAATGCGATTCAGATATTTCGTATTTTCAGCGCTCTTAGACGCCGCGAAAGCCTCAAGGTGCATGCCATTCCGTCCCTTGGCAGGATATCCGTCGATCGCATGACGCGAGACGGCGGGCCGCGCCGATATGTGCTGTTCCATGACTTTCTGCAGAGAGAGCTCGCCGGCAGGCGGCGCGTGAGCGCGGCCGAGACGATATCCGTGCTCGGGCAGCTCGACGACTACGTCTGAATGCGGGTCGTTTGCCAGCTAAGTCGCGGCCTGACGACCCCGGGGATCGCACCGCCATACTCCCCGCGCACGGAATCCCCTTCAGTGCTGTCGATGACTTGGAACGCGACTGCCTCCCGCTCGTGGGCGTGGACGGCGGTGCGATCTACGCTGCTGATTGCGGCATCCACAACCAAGGTTCCTTCGCTCAGGAAATTCCCGGGCACCGTCACGCGGCTGACGTAACGACCCTCCGGCTTCGCCTTGCGATGCCATTCCGGATCGGCGTCGCCTGTCACAAAGACGCAGATACCTTCCTCGTTGTAGAGGTGAAGGTTCGGGATCGGCGCATACCCGGGCTTTAAGACATCGTAGGCCATTTCGAGCACTACGGGTCTGCGGATGTCGACGGTCGCTCGGTATTCGCCATCCTCCGAGATCACGCTCACTGAGCGCAGCCGGGCGACCGCATCGCCTGGCGCTGTCCCTGCGTCTGGCCAGGTCCGATGCGCCATGGTGCCAAGATCGGAGCGCAGATAGGCGCTGGTGACCTCGGCAGATGGTCCATCCGCGATTACGCGACCGCGCTCGAGCAAGATCGCCCGAGGGCAAAGGCGTGTAACGGCGGTCATGCTGTGCGAGACGAACACGACCGTGCGTCCCTGCTGTCCGACCTCGCCCATTTTTCCGATGCACTTCTTCTGAAAGGTGGAATCGCCCACCGCCAGCACTTCGTCGACGAGCAGGATTTCCGGCTCGAGCTGCGCCGCGACCGAGAACGCGAGACGCATGTACATCCCGCTCGAATATCTCTTTACCGGCGTGTCGATGAACCGTTCCACTTCGGCAAAGGCGACGATCTCGTCGAATTTGCGACGCACCTCGTCGCGCCGCATGCCGAGGATGGCGCCGTTGAGAAAAACGTTTTCACGTCCGGTCAGCTCGGGGTGAAAGCCTGTTCCGACTTCAAGCAGCGCGCCGACGCGCCCCCGCAGCAGCGCGCGACCGGAAGTGGGTTCGACGATGCGGGACAGGATTCTAAGGAGCGTGCTTTTCCCCGCGCCGTTTCGCCCGATGAGACCGACCACTTCGCCGGGGGCGATGGTGAAGCTGACATCCGACAGCGCCCAGAACTCTTCGCGCTTCGCGGATTCGCGCATCGGCCGCCCCGACGCCAGCCGCGACAGGGCGCGGAACGGCGCTGCGGCGGCATTCGTCAATGTATCGCGCAACGCCAGGTACGGCTCGCGCTTACCGAGCACGAATTTCTTCCCGAGCCCTTCGGCAAGGATGGCGGGCGCAGTCATCGCGTCAAATCCGGTCCGCCAGCTGGCGCTCGACGCGCCGGAAAAATACGAGGCCGGTAAGCAACAACACCAGCGTTGTTGCGGTCGAAATGAATAAGATCCGGGGCTCCGGTGCGGTTGCGCCGCCCAGCACCGCCCAGCGGAACGCTTCGGTCACCGTCACCATCGGATTGAGCGCGTACAGCGTTCGCCATCTCTCCGGAATGACGGAGGCCGGATAGAGGACCGGCGTGAGATACAGCCAGATCTGCGCGAGGAACGGCAGCACAACCTGGACATCCCGATAGAGCACATTCAACGCGGACAGCCACAGCCCGACGGAGAAAGAAGTGAGAAGCGCAAGCAGGAGAAGCAGCGGCGTGAAGGCGATCTGCCATCCCGGAGCGACTCCGTACCAAGCCATCATTCCCATCAGAATGATGAGCATGGCCACGAAGTCTGCCGCGCTGCCGAACACTGCCGCTGCCGGCACGAGAACCCGCGGGAAATACACCTTCGTCACCAGTGCCCGGTTGGCGGCGAGGCTCATGCTGCCGTCCACCAGCGAGCGCGAGAACACCTGCCAAGGCACCATGGCAGCGAACGCGAACAAGGGATACGGCAGGCCGCCCGTCGGCACATTGGCCAGTTGCCCGAGCAGGAACGAGAAAATCGCGACGGTGACGAGCGGCTGCAGCACGACCCAGGCGACGCCGACCACCGTCTGCTTGTAGCGCACCGCGATATCGCGGATCATCAGCGCGACAAACAACTCGCGCCAGCGCCATAGCTCGACCGGGTCAACCAGCCGCAGTCCTCGCGCGGGCTCTATGACATGGGCCTCGCCGCTGTGCGGATGCGCCACGGGCTTAACGGGCAAAAACGGCGAGTACGTTGATGCTCCCCCCCGCCGGGATTGATCTTTTCAGGGCGACCGGATCCGCAACCAGCGGCTTCGAACCGTCGATGCTTCTCAAGCCGTAGCCGGTTTCGGTCAGTAAAGCGATCAGTTCCTCCAATGAGTGGCCGTGTTCGGCATGAATATACGGCGCGAGCTCGAGCGCAATGGTCGGACGGAATTTCCGCAAGGTGTTTCGGCCCCCGGCCAGCACGGGATACTCGTAGCCATCCACGTCGAGCTTGATGAAATGAATCTCGCCAAGCTGCAATTCGTCCACCGCCTGATCCAACGTGACGGTTCGCGCCCCCTGCGTGTCCATCCGCCGTCCCCTGTGCTTTTCGTGCAGCTCGCCGCGTTCCACCAAGGGCCAGCTGGAGAAGATCGCCGAAGGCAGCGACTGGTCCTGCGTCTCGACCAGCATGGCCTGATGCAACGAAATACGCGGCCGCAGCTCCGGGTTGAGCGCGATATTGGCGGCACATTTGCGGTACGCGAAAGCGGTCGGTTCGAACGCGATGACCCTGCCCTCCGCGCCTACCAGCCGCGCGAGGGGCAAGGTGTGCGCACCGATGTTTGCGCCGATGTCGAGCACGGTCTGACCGGCCTTCACGAGGGCGCTATACGCCCGCACCGTCGACGGCTCGAAGGCGCCCAGCAGGAATATGGAAAAATCGATTCCTTCGCGCAGATCCAGCCGCCAGCGAATCCCCTGGCGCAGGAACTCGGCCTCCGGTGGCTTGCCGAACGCCCTCCGGCACGCGAGCACCGAGCGGCTCGCGACCTTGGCCAAGCCTATTTTTTGCGCTGTGTTGAACAGTTAAGTTCCCTTTATCCCTCGGCCTTCTGGACCGCTACGAACAGCCGGAACGCCATCAGCGGGGCGAGGATCGGGGCGAGGACCCTTTCGACCGCGAGAAGCCTGTCGACCATCGCGGCCGGAATCAGGGACCATGAGCGAAAGCCGCCCGACAACGGGTACGCAATATAGCTGAGCCTCTCGATTTTCACGATGCTCAACTGCGGAAAGGCGTGTTTGAATTTTCCGGCGTAGCGTCCGAAAAGCAGGCTGGGGATTGCTCCGTTGGCGTCGAACGGATGGCGGTGGGGATCGACCTGACCTTCGGCCAAAGGGTCGGCCCCCATGTGCACCGGCTCGGGATGGAAAAACTTGTAGGCAATCCAGCTTACCGGAGTAATGGCAGGCTCAAGCAAAATCAACCTCCCGCCAGGCTGAAGCACGCGCACCGCCTCCGCAAGAAACAGCTTCGGCCACTGGATATGATGCAGTACATCCACCAGGACGAGATTCGCGAAGCTCCCGTCGGCAAACGGAAGCGCCTGCGCGTCTGCTGCAGCATCGAGCCACGGCGCCGCAACGATGTCCGTGGACACAACGTCGCTGATGTACTCCTTGAGATTCCCCGAGCCGCCGCCGATTTCCAGGCTGCGGCCCGGCTTGCATTCGGCGACGATGCGGCGATAGTAATCCGTGTAGATCGCGCGCAGGACCGGCTTCGACTTCCAGCGGTCGCGGTAGTGCCCCGGCGCGTATTCGCTCATGTCCATGCCTTCGAGTGCCTCTAGAAGGCTTTCAATCTTCGCAAGGCGAAGAGCACCATGCGCAGAAGCAGCCAGCCGTGCCGGAAGCGGGAGATCTGGGTCTCCCCATACTCCCGGGCGACGTAGCGCACGGGAATCTCCACCACCTTGAGGTTGAGCTTCGCCGCTCCGAAGATCAAATCGAAGTCTCCGAAAGGATCGAAGTCGCCGAAATAGGCGCGGTTGGCCTCGATCTGCCGATAGTGCCGCCGGCGCAGGACCTTGGTGCCGCACAAGGTGTCCGTGAACCGCTGGTTAAGCAGCCAGCTGAAGAGCCAGGAAAACATCTGGTTCGCCAATAGGTTCAGAAAGCGCATGGCTTCGGCCTGCATCGGATAGACGAGCCGCGTGCCGTTGACGAACTCCCCTTTGCCCGAGGCGATTACGTCATAGAATTTCGGCAGCGCCTCCGGCGGCACCGTTAGATCGGCGTCGAGGATCATCAGAACCTCACCGCGCGCGCTGGCGAAACCTTTGCGTACTGCGTCGCCTTTTCCAATGCCTTCCTGGACAAGCACCTTGATGTCGCGCTCCGGGTACGCCTTGATGACGCGATGAATCTCCTCCAGCGAGCCGTCGCGGCTGTGTCCCTCGACGAAAATGATCTCGATGCTCTCGCCGAAAGCGGGCAGCCTGCGCACGGCGGCCTCGATATTGCCGCGCTCGTTGCGGCAGGGAATCACGACGCTCGCCGAGAGCTTTTCCTCTGAGCGGCGCGGCCGGGGACGAGCGATCACATAGTTCCTGAGGCATGCGCGGCGGATCCCCGGAAGAATCGCCACATACCGGTTGATCAGGGTCCCCAAGCCGAATGCGTGTCGCGGCAGGAGCTGGCGCCATTCGCGCTTGACCACCTCGAAATCCGAGAGCTCGAGGACGTTTTCAATATCCTCGGTAGCAAGCCAATTCTGCTCGACCACGGGCATCTGCAGCCCAAGAGCCCGGGCTACTTGAAGAATCGGGTTCCACAGCCGCGAATAGTAGGCAGCGATGATGCGCGTGTCGGGCGTGCAAAGCCGCTGCAAGTGCGCGAGCGTAGCCTGACAGTCGTCGAGTGCACCGATCGTGTCCGAAAGGATGATCACGTCGAAAGGCCCGCCTAGACTGTCGATGAGGCCGGCATCCTCCACGTCTCCGACCCTGAACTCGAGGTTTGCGTGCTCCTGCTTCGCGACATCGATCATGCGCGGGCTCATGTCGACTCCTACGCCGTACGAAGGCTTCAGCTTCGCGAGCAAACGGCCGGTGCCGCACCCCAGGTCCAGTATTCGCAAGCCTTCCGGCACGAGAAACTGCATATACCGGTAGTCCTGCTCGTAGTAGTAGCTGTTTCGCCTGATCCATGAATCACGCTCAGGCGCTAGGCGGTCGGCGAGTTCCCGGATGCGCTTTTTCCGCTCCGACATAGGAGCCTCGGTTTCGGCGCGCGAGCTATCCATCGAATCCGAAGAGGCCACTAGGCCGGTCATCGCGACGGGGCCGCCGGCGGATTGAGGCGGAACCAGCGCCACATGAAATAACCGTAGGCCAGGAAAGCGGCGTAGAACAAAGTCCAGGCGATTTTCACCGGATAGGGGTTGAACTTCCACTCGACTACATGTTCGCCCGCCTTGAGCGGCAACGCCTTCAAAGTGAAGTTGGCGCGGTAAATCGGCGCCGAATTGCCGTCGACGTACGCGCGCCACCATGGGTCGTAGTTGTCGAAGTAGATCATGACGCCGTCCTGCGGCATGGAGACGCGGGTTCGTACCCGATTGAGCGAAAACTCCTCGATTTTCCAGGCAGCCGGAATAGGCTTGGCGCTCCCCGCGGCCGATTCCGCGAGCTCCTTGTCGTGCACGTAGACCCACTGACCGGGCGCTTTCGGGGTTTCGATCCCGTCGATGGTCTTTATCGCATCGTATGGGATAAAGCGACCGGCGGTGTAAAAGCGGAAGTGCGGATAGGCGCGCATGAACATGGTTTTCTGATCCCAATTTTCGAGCAGCGAGCCCATGGCGGGCCGGGTTGCCAGAATGAGCCATTCACGCAGTCCCACCCAGGGCCCTCCCGCGAGATTGTGGAGGATGCCGCGGTAGTCCTGCCCCGCCCATGCCTGGCTCTCGCTCGTGACCGGGCCGATCTCCTTGGGCCGCGGCTTGGACCACGAGGAGCCGGGTTCGTCCCGGTAGATCATGTTGTTGTGAAGCGGGCGCTTCGCGAAATAGAACGAGCCTGACAGGATCAGGTCGCTCGCCGCAAGGACCAGCAGCATCACGGTCAGAACCCGCGCGCCGCGATGATCTTTCGCGAATAAAAGAAGCAGCACGATCAACGTGAACACGCCAAGGTACAGGCCGGTATACGTGAATGTGCTGCGCAGCTCCGCGGGGCTCGGGCGGATGCCCGCCACGAAGACGACCGCCGCGAAAAT
>CAYOVM010000101.1:2669-5163 GCA_964407355.1 uncultured Enterobacteriaceae bacterium | reverse complement strand
TAGGGAACAAAGACGACGCATATGAAGAACGCGAGAAACAGCGCGCCGAAATAGCGGCGCCGGTAACCCAGGATGAGACCGGCAAGGCACAGCGGCAGCGCGGCTAGCCCGATATAGCGGTGATCGATGCCCGAGACCTTCCAGGGATCGAAAGTGAGAATGAAGTTGTGAATTTCCGGGCGCGCCGCGAAATACATCACATTCGTCCACAGCTCGTAGGCGGGCACGCCGAAATAGGGCGGATCCCAATCGCCGAAGATTCCATGCGACCAGTCGAGCGGGCGACCAGTGCCGGTTATCCGCATCAGGTGGCCCACATTCAATGCAACCGAGGATAACGGCGCCGCCAAGCCAAATGCCAGCATCAGAAATCCGCTCGCGAGGCAAAGACGGCCGATTCGGTTGCGCCACGCCTGCCGCAGGTGCTCGAGCATGACGCCGAGAATCGAAGGGTGAAAAGCAACAAGGAAGAGCGTGAACGCGACCGACCAGTAAAACCCCGACTGGGTGAATGCATAGCTCAGGCTGGACACGAGAAGGCCGGCGGTGAGAACGAACACGAGGAAGCTCTGGAACGTGCGCCGGCGATCGAAGTAAATGAGGCCCCACACGTAGAAAAGCGGCCCGGGCAGAGCCAAGTACTGATGCGAGTCCCGGAAGCCCTGGAATTGGATGACTCCGAGGGTAAATATGATCGCGACAAGAAAACGCGCCGTATAGGTCTTGAGCACCTCGCGCGCGATGAGCATTACTGCAACATAGTTAAGAAGGTAATAGTAAATGACCTTCTCATAGACCAGAGCCTCATTGATCCCTTGCGGGGTAATGTCATGAAACCTGCCGATCAGCCACAATCCGGCGAGATAGGGAACCGAATAGGGGCTGAAATAGTTGAACGTCCAGTTGAGGAGATTGGAGTAAATCGGCCAGCCGCCGACACCGGTCGGATCCCACCACGCGAACTCGCTCAATCGCGCGATTGAATACATCGCGAGATACTCAATGGTCCACATGCCGTGCGTATCGCAGCAATGCACGATCTCGCCGCTCGTGTAATACCGTGCGTACACAAAGTAATACATGCCGAAGCACGCGACGAAGATGATCCAGGAGCGCAGATCGACGCGACGCAGGAGCGAGATCGGATTGGGCATGATGCTATGTTGTTCTGGCCTTCCTGCAGCGACAGGGGAGCACGAAGAGCAGCATGATACGGCAATGCCCCCTCGGGCGAAAACGCTGGTATCTTCGCAACCAGGTTCTACTTTTCCGATGAAAAACTTTCTTAACGTCCTCTGGCTACTGACGACCTTGGGGGCGCCCTGCGCAGGCTTCTGCGCCGACGCAATCAAATTCGATGTCGCCGTATTGCCCGAATTCCGGAGGTATTCGGCTTTCCTGGACTACCCCGGTTACGCGGCGCTTGCGCTCGAGAACAACGGACTTAGCCCGAGCCCCGGCACCAAGATGATTATCAAGGAGCGCGGTCGCGCCATCGAATTGCGCAATGGGGTGGTGAGATTCGAGCGTCGCAAGGGCGATCTTTATACCTATGAAGCCGGGCTGTTGCTCGGCGTGGCGCGCCTTACCTTTCCGGTCGTGGTGGATGTGTCGCAGCTGGCGTCCGGCAAGGTCGTCGTCACCATGACCCCGCCGCTGGCGAAGCTGCTGCCGGCGGATTTCAGCGATCGGTTGAATCGCAAGGTCAACCTCGTCGCGGGAGCCGACACGCAGAAGAAGGTCCTGGCTTACCTGGATGAGCTATCGAAAGACGGCTCGGACAGTCCGGGGCCGAGCGCATTGATCGACGCTGTTCTGGTAGACGCTTATAACCGCAGCGGAAGGACGGCGGATGCAACTCAGGAGGGTCAACGGCTGCCCGCAGATCAGCGGGCGCTTCTGATCACATTCGTAATCTGGTTATCGCTCATGTCGGCGCTTTTCGCGATTTATGCGCGTCGGCAGCGGCACGGCAAGTCTGCCTGACCGAAACCAAAAGCAACAGTAACAGTATTAGACGCTTCGCCGGATCCGCGCGGCGAAGACGGCTGCTGCTTGTCGGGCAGACGGGTCTGTCCGCAGGATTGCTGGGGTACCTGTTTCTCAAAGCCGATTCCGCCCAGGCCGCGGCGGCGGTTCTCAATGGCGATCCGCTCCTCCTTGCAATAGCCGCTCTGCAGCTGGGCTTCCAAATACCGCTCGTTGCCTGGCGCTGGTCCGTGGTCAATGCTTCGCTCGGCGCCCCGATGCCTTTCGGCATGGCGCTCAGATATTCATGGATCGGCGCATTTGCGGGACAGATATTGCCATCCGTCGGCGGCGACGCGGTGCGCATGTGGCTGTGCTGGACCAGCTACGCCAATCCGCGGATCGCGGTGTATGGGGTAACGTTGGAGCGAATCGTAATGGTGGTCGCGCTATTGGCGCTGGTCGCCTTCTCCCAGCCCGGGCTCGCCGCCCGCGGGGTGCCTCTTTCCGTGGTGGGTACTGCCAC
>CAYOVM010000101.1:0-2569 GCA_964407355.1 uncultured Enterobacteriaceae bacterium | reverse complement strand
CCCAGCCCGGGCTCGCCGCCCGCGGGGTGCCTCTTTCCGTGGTGGGTACTGCCACGCTGCTGCTGGCTTGTATCGGAGGGGCGACCGCGGCGCTTATTTTTTTCGGCAAGGAGCTGCTGAAGGAGAGCGGATTCCTGCCCATTCGGGCGCTGCGGCACGCCGCATTGGACGTATCCCGCCTTCTCGGCGACATCCCGCGGGCAGCGCTTGTCTTCGGCCTTGCATTTGCCTCCTACGTCAACATGGCGTTGGTCATGTGGATGATCGGCCTAAGCCTCGGTCTGGGCCCATCGCTCGCCGATTGCATGATCCTCACGCCATTGGTCGTTCTCGCCGCGATGTTGCCGGTCTCGGTCGGAGGATGGGGCGTCAGGGAAAGCGCGGCGATCCTTTTGTTCGGCTTCGCCGGTCTGTCGCGCCCGGAAGCGCTCGCGCTGTCGGTCGTCTTCGGGCTTTGCACGGTCGTCGTCACCCTACCGGGCTCGGTGCTGTGGTTCGTGCGAGAGCGCAACGGGAAAACGGCACGCCAGCCTGGTTAGAAGTGGCGCGAGAGAAATTCAGTCACTTCTTCCAATCCCGCAGATGGATTGAAAGCTGAATGCAACCAGCCGCCGCCATCGCTACGCGCGATGCGCACCGGATGGTCGCCGTCTCCCCTGTCGATCACGAGCGAAGGCCGTCCGGAAATCAATGCGGTGCACCCCAGTTCATCAATACCGCCGATGTACCCGTCTGCGGCGCGAATCAATGCCATGCGCTCGTGGAGCGTAAATCCATGCGCGAAAAGAGACTCGAAGTTGAGCGCCCTGGCCGTATCCGACCCCGAAGGGAAGCCAAGGAAGTGAATATCGCGGCGTGCCGCGACAAGCGCCTCTACGTCCAGGCAGAGCTCCCCTGGCAGATTCAAGCAGACCACCCAGGCGCCTCCCGCTCGGCGCTTGATGAAGGTTTCAGCGTCGCGGCTCGCTGCCACCGGGAGGGCCATCTCGGTGTGGCGAGCGTGCAGGAAGCCCGAAAGCCGTGCGGCAACCGGCGCGCGAAGGTCGGACGGCGTCGCGTGGACGGTTTCACCGCGCCCCCGCCATAGCGGCAAATCGTCGGTCAGGCTCGGCGAGTCCCAGTACAGGCCGATGGATCGAAATCGCGGAAAGGCGAGCACGGCGGAAAACACATCTTGCAGATTCGCGTCTGCGGCTTGCGGCGAGAGCCGCAAACATATCTCCAGATGGTGCGCTGCAGGGGCTGCCGGAACGCCATCCAGCCACATCATTGCGTCGCGCGGCAGCGTCGGGGCCTCGCCGAGCACCTCTCCTACGGGAACGATCACCCGGCGGCGCCATAGCTGCATGAAGTTTACGAAGGCATTGAGCAGCAGGAGAAGCAGCGTGAACGGAAACCAGCGCAGACGGAGCAAAATCCGCTGCGCGAGGCGAATCAGCCGCCTCTGGAGTTTTGCCTCGCCCAGCGCACTCATGCGGCGCGCGGCCCCCTCAGTCGCTCGTAAAGCTCGCCGAACGCATCGAGCAGCATGTCCTGGTCCTCTTTCTCCCAGCAGAGGACTTGATTCTCGTTGCCGAAAGGATAGTGGCGATCACCGATCTTCACCTCGGCATATCTGGCAAAGAGGTGCTGGGTATTGGTAATGAAATACGGCTTGTTGCAGTACGTGGCCATCCCCGCGAATCCACTGGAGCTGCCCATGAAAAGGTCGGCCCGATGCAGCAGCGCCAGCTCGTGCGCCAGTCCGAAGCCCATGGCGCGGGGAATGAGCACGTTCGGCATTCGCAGAAATTCCCGATCCCACTCCGTGTAGCCGCCCAGCACGAGAAACAGCACCTCCGGATGCGCCGGGGCAGTACGGCGCAAGAAGGCGTGCCACTCCGGAAGCGGAGAATCGCGGTAGAGATTCGCCGGGTTCATGCTCAACGCGCTCTGGCGAACGTTGACGGCGACGACGAATCTGCCCTCGGCATGCGTGCGCCGGAAGGCATCGGCCCACGGTCCGTAGCCGCGCGGGGCCGTTAACCAGGGCAGCGTCCCGTGCTTGCGATGATAGGCGTTGATGCGCCGATGGGAGATGAAATCGAGTTTTCTGTTGAGTTGGCTGAGGAAGGACGGCCACATCGGCCGGCGGCGGATGACCTCGCGCAAAAGGAAAAGGCCGAAGCTCGGCGCGTAGCGAATCAGCTTCAGCGAGCGCAGCTTCGGGGAGCACAGGAACGCCGGAAACAGGCTGTCGATGATGGTTACATAGTTGTGCTGGTTGACGAATGGCTGCAGGCGTCCGCCAGGCCTTACTGGATCGATGACCAGATACTGGTCTATCGCGTCGCAACCTGCTTCGGCGGCGAGGATGTTGAGATTCATCAACCAGGTCAGCGCATCGCCCAGGGCGTAAGGACCGTACGAAAAATCGTAGACGCCGATCATGGGTTTCGCGGCCCGATCGTCCATCCGGAGCAGGGCCGACGTATCGTTCAACCCCCTCGCGTCGACGTGACTCACGCTTTCCTCCGTCAGGACGGGGTCCGCGACCGGAAGAGATGCATCCAGATCGCGAACGCGTCGT
>CAYOVM010000100.1:0-12051 GCA_964407355.1 uncultured Enterobacteriaceae bacterium | reverse complement strand
GAGGTGTCAACTAAAACGGGGGAGGCTTGGCGTCGGTCAACAACGCGCTGTTAGAGGGCACGTTACTCATATAGTCGATAGACGATCGGTTGTTTTGAGACGTGGAAGACAACCTCGCGAGTCGCGGAATCGAACCGGACGACCTCTTTCGGTTTATCAGTCAAAAGTTCCATGTGAACTTCGTTTGGGAACATACGCCGCTCAAATAACACTCGCGAACTCTTGGGTCTCTCTATTCTTTCAACGGACACTTGGTAGAAATCGAAGCGCGCGCGATCCTGCACGCTGCCTTTGTCCCATCCGGGGCCATAGCAAGCTTGGTATTGCTGGACTGGCAGAGGAATGCATTGCGCACGCCACAACGAGGAATCTAAGGGTGCCGTCTGCGCCATTGCGCTACCGATAAGGGAGACGAGGAGGACGGTGGCAAGGGGCGGCGAAACAAGCGGCGACATCGTTCGTGCCCTCTAACGTTCGCGTTGTGCCGCGCTGTAGGAGGCGCGACGAAGGAGCGCCGCAGCGCAAGCGTCGGTCACCAACGCGCTGTTAGCCAGCAGTGTCCGCCAAACAGTCATGCGACGGCCATAGAGATGAGCGCAACTAGTGCAGCGTACTCAAATGAGACGATCAGACCGCAAACGATGATGAATCCAAATACCTTGGCAGCAGATCGAGGCTCTTCGGTATGCCAATTCCAGAAGAGTGAGGGCTTTAGCGCTGCCAGGATAGAGCGCTTTACATCCGATCTATCCACAAATAGCTGCCGCCATATGAACGCGTACAACGGCCAGTTGAGCACCAGCAAGGCGCTCCACAGAACTGGATAGTGTGAGGTGTCGGCCATCATGGCTGCTGGCTAACGTGTAGTAGGTCGCAAAAGTCGGTTTGTAACCCAGCAGGGTGTAACAGGCATGTCATCCCTCCCCTGCGTCATACGTTACGCCTCTGCCAATCAGCGTGCAAATCGGGGGGGTCATGGAGGAGGTATTAGGAGAGACTGCAGGAAAACCGACGCGACTACTAGACCAAGTACGTAACGCCATTAGGAGCAAAGGCTACAGCTACCGCACCGAGCAGGCTTACGTTCACTGGATCAAGCGGTTTATCTATTTCTCAGGAAAGCGCCACCCAAGGGACATGGCGCAATCGGAGGTCACGGCGTTCCTGAACTACCTCGCCAGCGAGCGGGAGGTGGCTGCGGCGACCCAGAATCAGGCTCTCTCGGCACTGCTCTTCCTTTACAAGGATGTCCTGCGACAACCCCTGCCTTGGCTGGACGAGTTGCAGCGGGCGAAACGGCCGGCGCGGCTGCCGACGGTTCTTACGCGAAGCGAGGTCCAGCGTCTTCTCAGCGCCATGCGAGGCACGAAGTGGCTGATGGCGAGTCTCCTGTACGGCGCGGGCCTCAGGGTTACCGAATGCTTGAAGCTCCGCGTGAAGGATGTGGACTTCGAATATCGGCAGATCATCGTTCGCGACGGCAAGGGCGCAAAGGACCGTGTGACCATGCTGCCGGCAGCGACCGTAGAGCCTTTGCGCAGGCAGCTTGTTGTCGCCAAGGCTCTTCATGAATCAGACGTCGCCGCGGGCTACGGCGACGTGGAATTACCCGACGCCTTGACCCGCAAATATCCGCGGGCTCAGTATCAATGGGCATGGAAATTCGTTTTTCCTTCGCACAAGCTGTCTACAGATCCGCGAACAGGCGTGATCCGGCGCCATCACCTCTATGAGGATTTCGTCACCCGCGGCGTAAAGGATGCAGCACGGCAGGCGGGGATCGAGAAGCACGTGAGCTGCCACACGCTGCGGCATTCGTTCGCAACGCACCTGCTCGAAGGCGGCTACGACATACGGACCGTGCAGGAGCTGCTCGGACACTCGGATGTCTCGACCACGATGATCTACACGCACGTCCTGAACAAGGGTGCCCAAGGCGTACGCAGTCCCTTGGATGCCTGACTTGCTTGTCCCTTGCCGGAGCTAAAGCTTGCCGACCTGCGGCAGGTTGCAGGCGAGGATCGACTTGCGCAGCACCTCGATGGCCTCGGGGCGCGGGAAGCTGCGCCGCCACGCGAGCGCGACGCGCCGCTCGGGCGCCGGCCGCGCGAAGGGCAGGATGGTTATCAGCTCGCTGTTGATGCCGCCGGCGCCGATCGAGGTGGCGGGAAGCACCGTGACGCCGACGCCGCTCGCCACCATCTGGCGGATGGTCTCGAGGGAGCCGCCTTCCACGGTGCGCGAAACGCTGCTGCGCTCTTTGGCGCGCACCGTGTGGCACATCTCGAGCACCTGGTCGCGAAAGCAGTGCCCTTCGCCGAGGAGGAGCAGGCTCTCGCCCAGGAGCTCCTCCGAGGTCACGCGCTTGCGGCCCTCCCACGGGTGGCCCTTCGGCACCGCGACCAGGAACGGCTCGTCGTAGAGGGCGCGCGTCACGATGCCGGGCTCCTCGAACGGCAGCGCGATGAGGATCGCGTCGACCTCGCCGCTTCTGAGCGCTTCGGCGAGACGGTGGGTGAAGTTCTCCTGGATGAGGAGCTGCATCGCGGGCGCGTTCTTGCGCAGGATCGGGATCAGCTTCGGCAGGAGGTACGGCCCGATGGTGTAGATCGCGCCCAGGCGCAGCGGGCCGGCTAGCGGGTCGCGCCCGGAAGCGGCGAGCTCCTTGACGCGCGAGGCCTCCTCCAGCACGCGCTGCGCCTGCTCGACGATCCTTTTCCCGGCCGGCGTGACGCTGACTTCGCCCGCGCCGCGCTCGAAGAGCGCCACGCCGAGCTCCTCCTCGAGCTTCTTCACCGCCACCGAGAGCGTGGGCTGCGAGACGAAGCAGGCCTCGGCGGCGCGCCCGAAGTGCCGCTCGCGTGCCACCGCCACGATGTAGCGCAGCTCGGTCAGCGTCATGGGAGGCGGGGTTTTTTCCTTTGCAGGAAATAAAGCGGGATGCCGGCGGCCATCAGGATCAGCCCGGCGGCCACCGCGATGCCGAACTTCGGGCCGTATTCAGGGTTCCGAACGTAGCTGATGCTCGAATAAAGCATGTACGCGCACGAGAGGCAGAAGGCCGCCGGCACGACGGGATAGAGCGGGGTCCTGAACTCGCCCGCTTTCGCTTGCTCCTTGTTGCTTCTGAAACGGAAGATCGTCAGGCCGGTCAGCAGGAAGAACGTCCAGAACACCGGCGACGTATAGGCGACCATCGCGGCGAAGCCGTCCGGCGTGGTCGAGCCGACTCCGACGAGCAGCAGCGTGATCGCGCCCTGCAGGATGATCGCATTGGCGGGCGTGCTGCCCGCATCGCGCCACATCCCCAGCGCCCGGAACGAATCGAAGTCCCTGCCCAGCGCATAGCTCGTCCTCGCGCCGGTGAAGATCGCCGCATTGATGGTGGTGAGCACCGAAACGCATACCAGCAGGGCGATCAGCACGGCGCCTCTCTCTCCCGCGATCAGGCGCATCACGTCCGCCGCCACCGCCTTCGATTCCTTGACGCCGGCATGGCCGAGCACCGCCAGGTAGCCGATATTGACGAGCAGGTACAGCGCCGTGACCGCGAGCACCCCGCCCACGAGGATGCGGGTCATGTTGCGCCTCGCGTCGCGCACCTCGCCCGCGAGATAGGCCGCCTCGTTCCAGCCGCCGTAGGCGAGCAGCACGAAGATCATCGCGAACCCGAACGAGCCGGCGCCCCCGGAGGCCGGCGCGCCGCCGATCCCGCTGCCGACCGCGCTTCCGATCCATATGGCCGCGATGGAGAACAGGATCAGCCCCGAGATCAGCATGAGCTCCATCACCTTCTGCAGCGTCTTGCTCTGCAGCGTGCCGGCGAGGTTGAGGAGCGTGAGGGTGATCACCGCGATCGCCGCCCAGATCGCCGGGCTTTGCTTCTCGAAGCGCACGATCTCGGAGGCGTAGTCGCCGAACACGAACGCCACCGCGGCGATCGCGCCGGTCTGGATCACCGTCATGCGCGACCAGGCGAAGACGAAGCCGACGCCGCGGCCCCAGCCTCGGGTGAGGAACGCGTACTCGCCGCCGGTATCGGGATGGCGCGCCGCGAGCTCGGCATAGACGAGCGCGCCGCACAGCGACACCGCGCCGCCGAGCAGCCAGGCGAGCAGGAACTGGCCGACGCCGGAGGTGGCGCCGGCCACGGTGGAGGGCGCCTTGAAGATGAGCGCGCCGAGGATCATGCCGACGGTGAGGAATACGCCGTCGGTGACCGAGAGGAGCTGCCGGGGCTTTACCGCGTTCTTGTCGCTGTCCACGCCATCGTCCTCGAGTTGTCGCCGTTGGAGATCGTCACTTCGCCGTCGATGCGGTCGTCCTTCACCAGGCCGCGGAACACGTGGTTCCACGGCCGCTCGCCGACGATTCCGGTGGTCACCACGCGGATCTCTTCGCCGCGCAGCCGCGTGCCGCGCACCGTTTGCTCGCGCGCGCCGGCGTGCGCCTTCACCTCGAGCATCTGGCGCTTCTGCGCAATGCGGAAGTCCCACCGGCCGCCGTGCCCGGGCAGCTCGCTGCGCCAGACGCCCTCGGCGTGCGCGGGCACCATGAACAGATAGACGCGCGAGCGCCCGAGCGGCCCGACCAGCTTCTCGGCCACCGGCAGCTCGATCGTCTCGTCGGCCTGCCACTCGCCCATGTTGTAGTCGTGCGTGACAATGCGCGCGCCGGGCTTGAGCTGCTCGAGCAGGCGCGGCATGAGCTTCAGGTTCACCTCGGGAAGGAGATACGCGGTGACGATGTGCGCGCCGCGCATGTCGAGCTCGAAGAAATCCTGCACCTCGAAGCGCGCGAGCGACTCGACCCCCGCCGCGCGCGCCTTCTCGCTCGCGAGCTTCACCAGCCGCGGATCGAGGTCGACGCCGAGCCCGCGCGTGCGGTATCGCTTCGCCGCCTCGATCACGATGCGCCCGTCGCCCGAGCCGAGGTCGATGAGGTATTCGCCCGGCTTCGGCTCGGCGAGCCGCAGCATCCGGTCGACCACCTCGGGCGGCGACACCACGTACGGCGTCGTGCCGTCGTCCTGGCCCTGCACGGCGAGCGGCAGCGCGAGCGCCGCCAGCGTTACGATCAACAGCCTGCGTCTAGCCGGAACCAATGGGTCGAGCCTATAGAATTGCCGCCAGCTATCAATGATAGTGGAGACCAAGACATGAAAGGCAGCTTGAATCGATTCCTGGCGGTCACCTTCGCCGCCGCGGCCGCCTGGGCGCCGCCGCTGCTCGCGCAGGGCTATCCCGCCAAGCCGATCCGGGTGCTCGTCGGCTACGCCCCGGGCGGCTCGGCCGATGCCGGCATCCGCCCGCTGCAGAAGGTGCTCGAGCCCCTGCTCGGCCAGCCGCTCGTCATCGAATACAAGCCCGGCAACGCGGGCGGCGTCGCGATGGAATTCATCGCCCGCGCCCCGGCCGACGGCTACACCCTCTACTACGCCGACAGCGGCCCGCTCACCGTCGCGCCGCATCTGGGCAAAGTCGGCTACGACAGCGTCAGCTCGTTCACCCACCTCGGCCACGTCTGCGGCAGCGGCAGCCTTCTCGTGGTCCATCCGTCGACGCCCTTCAAAAGCGTGGCGGACGTCATCGCCGCTTCCAAGCGCGAGCCCTCGAAGTGGAGCTACGGCACCTCCGGCGTCGGCGGCCCGCACCACCTCTCCGGCGAATACTTCAAGAGCGTCACCGGCGCGAACCTCCTCCACGTCCCTTACAAAGGCGGCGGCCCCGCCATGACCGACCTGATGGGCGGCCAGATCCCGATGCTCTTCTCCTCCCTCGGCCCCGCCGTCGGCGCCGTAAAGAGCGGCAAGATCCGCCCGCTCGCGGTCACCTCGCTCAAGCGCTCCGGCGCGTTCCCCGACGTGCCGACCATGGACGAAACCGGCCTGAAAGGCTTCGACTCCACCGCCTGGTACGGCCTCCTCGGCCCCTCTCGCCTTCCACCCGCAGTCGCCACGCGCCTAAGCAACGCGCTTCTGAAAGCCGGCGAAGACAAAACCCTCCGCGACCAGCTCAACGCCACCGGCTGCGATCCGGATTTCCTCACGCCCGCGCAAACCGTTCAGAAGATCAAGACCGATCTCGCCAAGTGGGGCGGCGTGATCAAGCAAGCGAACATCAAGGCCGAGTAGACGTAAAGCGTTTATCCAAGCAAAACAGGATGATAGTCTTGGCGTTGGTGAATATCATTCTTCCCGGAGAAGTCAGATGCCAAGTGAGCCGCAGAAAAAATCAAGACAGAGAGAAGATCCACGCGCCGTTGAGGCCGCTATATTCGCGGCGTGTCGCGGAAAATTTCTAACCGCGAAAGAAATCGCTGAGGCCATCGGAAAGCCGTTCCACAGCGTGCGAGCGTATTACGTTTACCGCATGGCTCGCGAAGGATCGTTAGAGACGCAGCAGATTGACGGGACAAAGGGTGCCAAAGTCGGCGCTCGCGGCTGGACTCGCGTTTATAGAGCGAGACGACTTAGTAGGTGAGTAACAAACGATCGGCTACTACGTGGCTCTCCAAGCTTTTCCCATTCATTTGGAAGCGCTTTAGCATCGATCGTCCAACGTTCAGAAACACTTCTCGCTCGAAGAGACCTTCCTGCATGGGGATCTCGCAAAGCAAGTCGCCTGATCTTTTCGAACCGTCAATACTTAGGGCTACATAAACCCCGCGACGTTTGCATCGCGCAATCACGTCCATCAAATGAGTGAGGCTGAACTCCTGGGCACCATATAAGATTGCTTGGCTGTGCGTGTAAGGCGGATCGCAGTAAATCAAATCACCTTTTTGTGCTTTGTCCATCATTGATTCGTATTCACTCAGCACAAATCTTGTTCCCCTCGTGCGTCGGTGCCATTCGTCTACACGCCTTGCAAATGACTCGGGAGATATCGCATCATGAATTCCACAAGGCGTCGACATATAACCATCTTTGCGAAACCTGACAACGCCGCCGTAACAAGCCCGACTTAAGAATAGAAGATCGGCACCATTGTGTGCCTTGTTGTAGCTCGCTTTGACCTTCTCGTATTCCTCTACTTTGTCACCGGCTTTTGTTCGGTTCCATCGGACCGTATACCACCGCTTTAGCGTCGCCGGAGAATCGTGCAGGGTTTGCCAGATTTCGATGAGCGGTGCAAAGCAATCCGACGCCACAGCTCGCGCGGGCGCCAATGTGCCCAGCACCCCCCCACTACCGAGAAATGGTTCGAAATAAGTTCCGAATTGTTGAGGGAAGTAGGAAATGATCTCGTGCGCGAAGCGCTGCTTGTTACCTATCCACTTAAGCAGTTGAGCGCTAAAGGCGCCTCGGGAGCGGCGAACAGTCTGCTCGAAGAGCTGCAACTGCGAGTTCAACGGATGCGGTTGATTCACTTTCCCTTCCTAATCGCTTCTATCGGCGACTCACAATATCCTATTTTGGGATATACGGCAAGGTTAGCTAAGGTGACGCAATGCCGCGCGCCAAGTCTAGCCGTGAACGAGCTCGGTTACTCGAACTTCTCAAGAAAATTCGAGCGGACGCTGGGATTACCCAGGTAGAGATGGCTAAGCGGCTCGGTCAGCCTCAATCGTTCGTTAGTAAGTATGAGTCGGGAGAGCGCGGCCTCGACGTTCTGGAACTTCTCTACGTCTGCAAAGCAGCAGGCATATCGATTGGTCAATTCCTTCAGCACCTCGAAGAAGACGAGAAGTGAAGCCGGACGCGAGATTCGTTAAGCAACCCAAGAGCTTCTGGGCTCACGTGCGAACCCTCGGGCAGCACCTTGGCTATACGGTTCGCGGCACAGAGCAGATCAAGGTGCCTTCAATCCGCGATATGCGCGGGGCGCTTGCCGACTTGAAGTTGAACCCTGATTCGGTTGGCACGGACAAGGCGCCGACCGAACTCGGGGCCGCCCTGCACGCCTACTTCGTTCATCGAGCCGACGTTCTTGGCTCCTTCGTCTCGCCGAGGCTCATGGATGCGCCCGACGCGAAGGCATTGTTCGAAAGTATGTGCGGCAAGCTTGGGCCGTCTTGCCCGCTTCCTATGAACAAGCAAAAAGGCGAGAAGAAGGCACCCGCGTTTCTGACAGGGATAGTCAACATGCTCATCGAGAGCAATGCTGAAGGATTGCCGTGTGACTACGACCCTCGCGAACTCACGACCGTAACTAAGGATGGCGCTCCGCTTCGAACCCTTGCCCGTCGTGTGGACGGCGCCTTTCCAAGCACCGTTAATCCGATCGCTGTGTGGGAGATCAAGGAGTATTACTACACAACAACGTTCGGTAGTAGAGTCGCCGACGGAGTTTATGAATCTCTTCTCGACGGCATGGAACTCGAGGAACTCAGGGACGAGACAGGCATCGATGTAAAGCATTACCTTGTTGTCGACTCCAAGTACACCTGGTGGGCTTGTGGCCGGTCCTATCTTTGCCGCATCATCGACATGTTGCATATGGGATATGTCGACGAAGTTCTGTTTGGACGTGAGGTAGTAGAGCGTCTTCCGGCCTTGGTCAAAGAGTGGGTCCAAACGGCTAAGGCACGGGCACAAAGCGCCGCGTGAAGCAATTCAAATGAAGCCGAGGAAGCGATTCCTCGGTAAGCCCAAGCGCTTCTGGGCCCACGTCCGTACCCTCAGCCAACATCTCCACTACACGGAAGCAGACAAGGTCAAGGTGCCTACCGTCGCAGAAATGCGTGATGCGCTGCAAGCGCTCGGCTTGACTGGTAAGTCCGTGGCCACTGGTAGGAAAGCAACTGTGCTTGGCAAAGAACTTCGCGCTTATTTCGTGCACCGCGCGACCGTCCTTCACGCCACGGCTAAGCCCTCGCTCATGGACGCGGCAAAAGCTAAAAAGCTTTTTATGCGCCTGAAGCAACGACTGAATCCCAGTTGCCCGCTCCCCATGAATAAACAAAAGGGCAGTAAGAAGGCTCATGCGTTCTTGACTGGCTTGGTGAATATGCTGATCGAGGCGCACACAAAGGGGATGAAGTGCGACTACAACCCCATGGAACTCACCACGATCACTGGGGGCGGTGCGCCGTTGCGCACCTTGGCTCGTCGAGTAGACGGCGCTTTCCCGAGCCCTGTCAATCCTGTAGCGGTGTGGGAAATCAAAGAGTATTACTACACAACTACTTTCGGAAGCCGCGTCGCTGACGGCGTCTATGAGTCCCTACTCGATGGTATGGAGCTCGAGGAACTCAGAGATGAGACCGACATCGACGTTAAGCACTACCTAATGGTTGATGCGTATCTCACGTGGTGGAAACAAGGTCGTCCTTATCTCTGCCGGATTGTCGACATGCTGCACATGGGTTACGTCGATGAAGTTCTATTCGGCAAGGAGGTGGTCAAGAGACTTCCGATCCTGGTTCGTCAATGGGTCAAGGTGGCGAGGGAGCGAGATCGTGTAGCAAAAGCAAGGAAAGCCAAGGCCCCCCGTGAAAGCAGAACAACGTTAGTCTGAGGCCCCGGTAGAATCGCCCCCGGGCCCCGGTAGCTCAGTGGATAGAGCAGCCCCCTCCTAAGGGGCAGGTCGCACGTTCGATTCGTGTCTGGGGCGCCAGAATTAAATTTTGCCGTTCGTGATGAAGTGGCACGACACGGCTGTAGAACGCTGCAAGACTGGCCGCAGGGGGCAGCACAAGGAGCGGCCATGGAACTGTCCAGGATCGTCGGGTCGTTAGCCCTCTTATTGGCGGCGGTGGTTGTGACCGGCTACGCGGTCGGCCAGGACAGCGCGTCGTCCCCGCCCGCTACCAAAACCCAGGAAGCGGCACAGGCGAAGCCGAAGGACAAGGAAGCGCAGCGCCGCGCCGCGATGGAGGAGCAGAAGCGGCGCAACGCGGATTTCGCGCAACGCTGCGGCAATCGGGGCCTGACCGACGCCCAGCTGGAGGCCTGCCGCGCCGCGTACCGGCGCCTGTAGCCGGCTTCGCAGTCGGCGCCCTGTTTCGCAATTTGAGCTGATCCCATTCCGCCGCGAACCGGCGGTCCTATCGCGAAGACGCTACTTCTGCTTCGTCAGGCCTCGCAGCCATCGCCGGTCGATCCAGTCCTTCCAGCGCCACACCCAGGCGCCTTCGGCGGTCCAGCTGCCGCGCTCGGCGATCGCGTACTTCGTGCCGCAGCTCATGATCTGCAGCGCGGCGCCGTGAGGCTCGTAGGGCTTGAGCGCGTCGCGCGTCACGATCCTTCTCAGGTTCTCGGTGAGCGTCTCGCCCTGGCGCACGGAGAAGACGCCGGACTTCGGCTCGGCGCCCTCGCGCAGCGTGGCGCAGTCGCCGCAGGCGAAAACCTCCGGATGCGAGGTGCTGCGCAAAGTCTCATCGACCAGCACGAAGCCGCGCTCGTCGGTCGCGAGCCCGGATTCGCGAAGCCACGGCAGCGGCGCGGCGCCGGTCGCGAGCAGCACCACGTCGAACTCCTGGTGCGAAGCGCCGGCGACGACGAGCGGCCCGGCCTCGATCGCCGTCACCGGCATGCCGGGCCGGAAGTCGACCCCCGTGCGCCGCAGGGCGGCGATGGCGCGCTGCGCGAAGGGCGCGGACAGGGTGGGCTGCGCGGAGTACAAAGTGACCGCGGCGCCCCGGTGGCGCAGCGCCATCGCGAGCTCCATGCCCGCCACGCCTGCCCCGCCGATCGCGATGCGGGCGAAGCGCGCGCGGCTCAGCCCGGCGAGGAACGCTTCGAACGGCTTCACCGCGAGCGCGTGCTCGCGGCCGCCGGGCGGCAACTCGACGGTCGAGCCGACGTTCAGGGAGATCAAGTCGTAGCCGAGCCGGCTGCCGTCGTCCAGGGTTACGCTTTTTGCCTGAAGGTCGAGCGAGGCGACCGCGCCTTGCGCGAATTCCGCGTAACCGCGCGCCGCAAGGCGCGCGACGTCGATGTGGATTTGCTCCGGCCGGTAGTGGCCCGCGACCAGGCCGGGCAGCATTCCGGAATACACCTGCGCCTGAGCCGGCGCGACGAGCGTCATGCGCGCGCCGTAGAGCGGCTCCTCGGCGAGATTGCGCAGCAGCGCGAGGTGCGCGTGGCCCGCCCCGATTAGCAGGATGCGCTTCACGCGGACCTTGGCGGAGCTGCTTTTTTATCTTCCTCGCGTTTGCGCAGCTCTTTCCTCTGCACCTTGCCGGTGGTCGTCATGGGCAGCGCGTCGATGAACTCGATCTCGCGCGGATACTCGTAAGGCGCGAGGCGGCCGCGCACGTGCTTCTGGATGTCCTCCATCAGCGGCTGCGACGGCGCGTGGCCCGGCTGCAGCACGATGAACGCCTTCACGATCGCGCCGCGCGCCTCGTCCGGCTTGCCGATCACCGCCGCGTTCGCCACCGCGTGGTGCTTGACGAGGCAGCTCTCGATCTCGGCCGGACCGATGCGATAGCCCGCGCTCTTGATGAGGTCGTCGCTGCGCCCCTGGTACCAGAGGTAGCCGTCCTCGTCCATGCGCCCCTGATCGCCGGTCGTCGCCCAGTCGCCGACGAATTTCTCCCTGGTGGCGCCGGGATTCTTCCAGTATTCCAGGAAAAACACGGGATCTTGCTCCCGCTTGATCGCAATTTCGCCAGGTTCCCCTCTTTTTACTTCTATCCCCTCTTCGTTCACGACCGATACTTTATGGCCGGGATACGGCCTGCCGATGGAACCGGGCTTCACTGGCCAGGCGGCCTGGCAGTTGCCGACCACGTAGTTGATCTCGGTCTGGCCGAACATCTCGTTGATGGTCACGCCGAGATTTTCTTTCGCCCAGTCGATTACTGTCGTTCCTACGGACTCTCCCGCGCTCATGATGCTTCTTATATTCAAGGAATATTTCTTTCGCGGAAGCGGAACCGCCTTCATCATGAGCTTCAACGCCGTCGGGAAGAGGAAAGCATTCCGGATGCCGTACTTCTCGAGAAGGTGGTACGCCTTCTCGGCGTCGAACTTGCCGCGGTAGCCCAGGACCGGCAGGCCGAAATGCCAGGTCGGCAGCAGCGCGTCGAAGAGGCCGCCCGCCCAGGCCCAGTCCGCGGGCGACCAGAACACGTCGCCCGCCTGCGGGAAGAAATCGTGCG
>CAYOVM010000099.1:0-12141 GCA_964407355.1 uncultured Enterobacteriaceae bacterium | reverse complement strand
GGCGAACGCGGCCTTGAGGTTGTCGTGGGTCTTGGAGCCTTTGAGCGCTTTCATGGGATATCTCCTGTGGGTTTGGGCGCAGGCTACGATGCCGCGCGCGCCAGATCAATTCGGAAATCGCAATCCGGCCGATTGAAGAGCGCTATTTTCGCAGCGCCGCTTCGATCTCGGAAAAGGTGCTCGCGACCTCGCCGCCCGGCGGCAGCGGCAGGCCGAGCTGGTAGGCCATCTGGGACGCGGAGAAAATGCCGCGCACCATGGCGCGCTTCGCGGCCGGCGCGCCCGTGGCGGGCGGCGGCAGCTCGTCGTAGTCGATCACCAGCGCGTGCTGGCGGCCGGTGCGGCGCATGGTCTCGAAGATGTGCCCGACCCGGGCGCCCTCGACATAGCCGAACGCGACCACCTGCACCCTCGCCGCCGGGGTCATGATATCCGCCACGGTCAGCTCGTCGTGCCGCAGGCCCCGCTCGACCGCGATCTGCATCGCGCGCTCGCCGAGGAGATCGGTCGCCGTGATCACCCCGAGCACCGTTTCCCGCTCTTCGTCGACCACGAGGAGCAGGCGCACACCGCGGGTCACCATGAATTGGTTCGCGCCGTCGAGCGGCGCCTGGGGGCGGATCGTGGCCGCGGCGACGCGCGTGAGATCGGTCATCACGTCGAGCGCGGGGGACTCGAGAGTCACGCGGTCGGGCTTGGGCTGCGTGGGCCGGCGCACCCCGGCGTCCACGCCGAGATCGCGCTGCGGGAGCGGATCGTACTCGCGGTCCATGGGGCGCGCTAGCCGGGAACGGCCTGCGCGTTCCCGGCGCGCGGACCGCGGTCGGACTGCAGGTAGCGGTGCAGCTCGATGAGCGCCTGCTGATACACGTCGCGCTTGAAGTCGATCACGGTGTCGAGCGGCACCCAGTAGTCGTGCCAGCGCCAGGCGTCGAACTCCGGATGGCCGCTCGCGCGCAGGCTCACGTCGCAGTCGCGGCCGACCATGCGCAGCAGAAACCAGATTTGCTTCTGGCCGCGGTAGGCCTGGCGCGATTCCGCGCTTGCATCCCTGCCACCTTCCCTGCTTGCGTCCCGGGCGTGGCGCGACCACTTCTCCGGGACCTCGTAGCGCAGCCATTCGCGCGTGCGCCCGAGCACTCGCACGTGCTCGCAGTGCAGGCCGATCTCCTCCTCGAGCTCGCGGTACATCGCCTGAATCGGCGTTTCTCCGTGCTTGATCCCGCCTTGCGGGAATTGCCAGGCGTGCTGGTTGACGCGCTTGCCCCAGAAGACTTCGTTCCTCTGGTTGGCGAGGACGATGCCTACGTTCGGACGGTAGCCATCGCGATCCAGCATACGATACCGCCTCTCTAAGCTAGAATCCGGTTCGATTTTCCTACAGCTAAGCTGCAAACTCAATGCGCCGCAGCGCCCCGGACGCGACCCTCGCTTCTTCCTCCCGATCCTGAGCTTTTTTGACAATGCGCGCTTCCCGCTTTTTCGTAGCCACCCTGAAGGAAGTGCCGGCCGAGGCCGAGATCGTCAGCCACCGGCTGATGCTGCGCGCCGGGCTCATCCGCCGCCTCGCCGCGGGCGTCTACACCTGGCTGCCCGCGGGCCTGCGGGTCCAGCGCAAGATCGAGGCCATCGTGCGCGAGGAGATGAATCGGGCCGGCGCAGTGGAGCTGTCGATGCCGGTGGTGCAGCCGGCGGAGCTTTGGCAGGAATCGGGCCGATGGAACGCGTACGGTCCGGAGCTCCTGCGCTTCAAGGACCGCCACGAGCGCGAGTTCGTGATTCAGCCCACCTCCGAGGAGGTCGTCACCGAGCTCGCGCGCGCCGAGCTGAAGAGCTACCGGCGCCTGCCGGCGCACTTCTACCAGATCCAGACCAAGTTCCGCGACGAGCGCCGGCCGCGCTTCGGCATCATGCGCGGGCGCGAGTTCGTGATGAAGGACGGCTACTCGTTCCACGCCACTTACGCGGACCTTGAGCGCGAGTACCGCAACATGTACGACACCTACACGCGTATCTTCACCCGCCTCGGCCTCAAGTTCCGCGCCGTCGCCGCCGACACCGGCTCCATCGGCGGCACCGGCTCGCACGAATTCCACGTCCTCGCCGACTCGGGCGAGGACGCGATCGCCTGGTCGCCTGAATCGCAGTACGCGGCGAACGTGGAGCTCGCGGAAGCGGTTTTCCCTTCCGAAAAAAGAAAGCAGGGGAGCGAGGCCCTGAAAAAGGTGCCCACCCCGGGGAAGAAGACCTGCGAGGAGGTGGCCGAGCTCCTGAAGCTGCCGCTGCAACGGACCGTGAAGTCGGTGGTGGTCGCTGTGCCGGGGGACAAGGACGCGCAGCTCTTTCTCCTGCTCATCCGCGGCGATCACCAGCTCAACGAGGTCAAGGTGTCGAAGCTGCCCGATCTCGCGAAGTTCCGCTTCGCAGCCGAGGCGGAGATCCGCAAGCAGTTCGAGTCGCCCGCGGGCTACCTCGGTCCGGTCGGGCTGAAGAATGTCCGGATCATCGCCGATCGCACCGTGGCGGCGATGAGCGACTTCGTCTGCGGGGCGAACGAGGAGGGCTTTCACCTCACCGGAGTGAATTTCGGCCGGGACCTTCCCGAGCCGCAGGTGGCGGACATCCGCAACGTCGTCGACGGCGATCCGTCGCCCGACGGCAAGGGCAAGCTCGAGATCGTGCGCGGCATCGAGGTCGGGCACATCTTCCAGCTGCGCACCAAGTATTCGCTCGCGATGAAGGCTTCCTTTCTGAACGAATCCGGAGAAACAAAGCCCTTCGAGATGGGCTGCTACGGCATCGGCGTGACGCGCATCGTCGCGGCGGCGATCGAGCAGAACCACGACGAGCGCGGCATCGTGTTCCCGGCGCCGATCGCGCCCTTCGAGCTCGCCCTCGTGCCGATCGGCTACCACAAGAGCGCCGCGGTCCGCGAGGCCGCCGACAAGCTCTACGCCGACATCGCGGCGGCCGGCTGGGACGTCCTCATGGACGATCGCGACGAGCGTCCCGGCGTGCTCTTCGCCGACATGGACCTTCTCGGCATTCCGCACCGCGTGGTGCTCGGCGAGCGCGGCCTCGCCGCGGGAAAGATCGAGTACAAGGGACGGCGCGACGACAAGGCGCAGGACCTCGCCGCGCAGGACCTGCTCGCCTTCCTGGAGCAGCGGCGGGCCGCGTGATGAGAGCGCTCGGGGCGACCTTCGCGGTTCTTCTACCCCTGCATCTTCTCCCCATGCAGGCGCTCGCGGGGGCGCAGCAATACGAGCCGCTCGCGGTCAGCGTGCAGGCGAGGCTCTCGACGCTGGTCTCCGACCGGGCGCCGGCCAACATCCATTTCAAGTCCTCGGCCGACGCGCAGCGCTGGCTGAGCGAGATGGACGTGCGCCTCGAGCGGCGCATCCCCGACCGCAAGCAGCGGATGGAGCTCTTGCGCACGGTGCACTACGAGGCGCTGCGCGCCCGGCTCGACCCGCAGCTCGTGCTCGGGATCATCGAGGTGGAAAGCGGCTTTCGAAAGTACGCCGTGTCCGCGGCCGGCGCGCGCGGCTACATGCAGGTGATGCCGTTCTGGGTAAAGCTGATCGGGCAGCCCAAGCACAACCTCTTCCACATGCGCACCAACCTCGCGTACGGCTGCGCCATCCTCAGGCATTATCTCGACGTGGAAAAGGGCGACTACTTCCGCGCGCTCGGCCGCTACAACGGCAGCCTCGGAAAACCGGAATATCCCAATCTCGTGCTCGCGGCCTGGAAGGGCCGCTGGAAGTACGACGGCCCTACGGCGTGATCGGCGCCCTGCTCGACCGCAATCCCCGCATCGCCAACTGGCTCTACGGGTTCACTCCCCCGGAGCGCGGCACGGTGGTCCTGGTCCATCGGCGCGTGTACATCCTCCCGGTGCGGCTCGGCTTTCTGTTTTGCGTGACCCTGCTCGTGCTGCTCGTCGGCTCGATCAACTACGCGCTCTCGCTCGGCTTCGCCCTCACTTTCGCCCTCGCCGGCCTCGGCCTCGTCGGCATGGTGCACACCGCGCGCAACCTGGCGCGCATCGGGATCAGCGTCGGGCGCACCCAGCCGGTCTTCGCCGGGGAAGCGGCGCAGTTTGCGCTGCTCCTCGAGGGCCGCGCGCCGTTCGACCGGCCCGCCATCCTCGTCCGCCACGTCGCCTCGGGCGCGCAGCTCGTGATCGACATTCCGGCGCTCGCCATCGCGGAAGCGGTGCTCGCCGTGCCGGCCGCGCGGCGCGGCTGGCTGCCGCTGGGCCGCGTGATGCTCGAGACGCGCTTTCCGCTGGGCCTCTTCCGCGCGTGGAGCTATGTCGAGCCCGAGGCGCGCTGTCTCGTGTATCCGAGGCCCGAGCGCTCGCCCCTGCCGCCGCCCGGCCGCGAGGCGAGCGCGGGCGCGCTTCGGCCGCAGAGCGTCGGCAACGAGGACTTCGCCGCGTTGCGCGCGTACCAGCGCTCCGATTCGCCGCGCCACGTGGCGTGGAAGGCCGTGGCGCGCAGCGGCTCCCAAAACACCCGCGGCGAAGACATGCTCACCAAGCAGTTCGCCGGCGAGACGGCCGCCGAGCTGTGGCTCGATGCGCAGCTCATCCCGGCATCGCTCGGCCTGGAGCAGCGCCTCTCGCGCCTCGCGGGCTGGGTGCTCGCGGCCGAGCGCTCCGGCGCGAATTACGGCCTGCGCCTTCCGGGCGTCGAAATCGAGCCCGCGCGGGGCGAGGCGCATCGCGCGGCCTGCCTGCAGGCGCTCGCCCTGTACTCGCCGCCGTGAAGCCCGCGCCTGCGGTGAGCGCCGCCTGCGTCCGGTGAAGACCCTCGCGCATCCGCTCGTGCCGGAGCAACGCTCGGTGAGCGCGCGCGAGCTCGCCTGGCTGATCGCGGCGCTCGCCGTGGTGCTTGCGCCCCACGTCCTGCGCGCGCCGTGGTGGCTGACGGTCCTCACCCTGTGCCTCTACGGCTGGCGCGTGTACTGCGCGCTGACGCGCTCGCCGCTTCCTTCGCGCTGGCTGCTGCTCGGCATCGCCGCGGCGGCGATGATGGCGGTCTGGTTCGAGAGCCGGACGCTTTTCGGCCGTACTCCGGGAATCCTGCTGCTCGTGCTGTTCTCCGGGCTGAAGCTGATGGAGGCGCGCAGCCATCGCGACGCGGCGGTGGCGACGTTTCTCGGCTACTTCCTGATCATCACCAATCTCCTCTACACGCAGTCGATCCTCACCGCCGCCGCGATGTGCGTGGGCCTGCTCATGCTCACCGCCGCGCTGGTGGGGCTCAGCGCGCCGATGCGGCCGCTGCGCGCCAACCTGAGCACCGCCGGCCGCCTCCTCGCCCACGCCGCGCCCGCGGCGCTCGCGCTGTTCCTGCTTTTCCCGCGGGTGCAGGGACCGCTCTGGGGGCTGCCGCAGGACGCGCACGCCGGCATCTCGGGCCTCTCGGACACGATGGCGCCGGGAAACCTCTCGAGCCTCGCGCTCTCCGATGCGATCGCGTTTCGCGCCGAGTTCGAGGGCGAGCCGCCGCCGCAGGCGCTGCTCTACTGGCGCGGCCCGGTGCTGTGGGATTTCGACGGGCGCGCATGGACGATGGGGCCGGCGGCCCTCGCGCAGTACTCCCCGCCGCAAGCGGGAGGCCCGCTGTTTCGCTACAGCGTGATCCTCGAAGCGCATAACCGCGAATGGCTGTTCGCCCTGGAAACGGCCGCGAGCCTGCCCGACCGGGCGCGCTTCAGCGCGGACGGGCAGGTCCTGTCGCAGTTTCCGGTGCGCGGGCGCATCCGCTACGAGCTCGCTTCGATCGCCGTCAACGAGACGCGGCCCGGCGAGCCGCCGACGATGCTGCGCCGGGCGCTGCGCCTGCCGCAGGGCTTCAATCCGCGCGCGAACGCGCTCGCGCAGCAATGGCGCTCGTCGTCCTCCACGGATGCGGAAGTGGTCGGCAAGGCGATCGCGTACCTGCGCAACGGCAGGTTCGTCTACACGCTCGAGCCGCCGCTGCTCGGCGAGCATTCGGTCGACGACTTCCTCTTCGACAGCAGGACCGGGTTCTGCGAGCACTTTTCCTCGGCGTTCGTGTTCCTCATGCGCGCCGCGGGCATCCCGGCGCGGGTCGTCATGGGCTACCAGGGCGGCGACATCAATCCGGTGGACCGGATCGTCACCGTGAGACAGTCGGACGCGCATGCCTGGACCGAGATCTTCGTCACCGGCCGCGGCTGGGTGCGCGTCGATCCGACCGCCGCGGCGGCGCCGATCCGGATCGATTCGGGCCTCGCGCGCGCGGTGCCCGGCAACGAGTCGCTCCCTTATCTGATGCGCACCAACCTCGAATGGCTGCGCGGAGCGCGCTATCGCTGGGACGCGCTCGCGCACAAGTGGAACGTCTGGGTGCTCGGCTACAACCCGGAGCGCCAGCGCGAGCTGCTGAGCTTCGTCGGCATTCCGGACGCCGACTGGCGCGCGTTGACCGCGAGCCTCTTCGTCATCCTCGGCCTCCTGACGGCGGCGCTGCTCGCCTGGTCGCTGCGCCGCCTCGCGCGGCCCGATCCGGTGCAGCTCGCCTGGCGCGCGTTCTGCCGCAAGCTCGCGTCGCACGGTCTTGAGCGGGCGCCGCACGAGGGTCCGCGCGACTACTCGACGCGCGCCGCGCGCGCCCTGCCGGCCTCGCGGCGCGCCATCCTGCGGATCGGCGCCCTCTACATCCGGCTGCGCTACGGCGCGAGCACCGGAGACGGCCGCAACGCAATGCGGCGTGCTGTCCAGGAGCTGCGGCGCCTGGTGCGCGAGCTGCGCATCGCATGAGCCGGCTCTTCGTCCTCGCGGTCGCCCTGCTGCTCGCCGGATCGGGCGTCCAGGGCGCGCCCGCGAAGGGCGACAAACCGCCGCCATACTCGAAAAGGCCCGAAGTCCGAGCCTTCATCCGCGATCTCGTGGCGCGCCACGGCTTCGTCGAAAAGGAGCTGCTGTCGCTGTTCGCGCGCGTGCATCGCGCCGATCCGGTGCTGCAGGCGATCAGCGCGCCGGCGGAGAAGACCCGCCCCTGGACGGACTATCGCGACATGCTGGTCAACGAGCGCCGCGTCGCCGGCGGCATCGCGTTCTGGAAAGCCCATCGCGCGGCGCTCGAGCGCGCCGAGCGCGAGTACGGCGTTCCGGCGGAATATATAGTCGCCATCGTCGGCGTCGAGACGCTTTACGGGCGCAACGTCGGCCGCTGGCGCATCATCGACGCGCTTTCCACCCTGGCGTTCGACTATCCGCCGCGCGCGGACTTCTTCCGCGACGAGCTGGTCCACTATCTCCTGCTCGCGCGCGACGAAGGCATCAACGTGTTCGCCGCGCGCGGCTCCTATGCGGGCGCGTTCGGCATCCCGCAGTTCATGCCCGGCAGCGCGCGGCGCTACGCCGTCGACTTCGACGGCAACGGCGCGATCGACCTGCATCGCAGCCCGACCGACGCGGTCGGCAGCGTGGCGAATTTCCTGAAGAGCCACGGCTGGCGAACCGGCGGCGAGGTGATGCTGGAGGCGAGAGTGCAAGGCGACGGCTTTCGCGCATACGCCACGGGCAGCCTCGAGCCCAAGACCAGCGTCGCGGAGCTCTTGCGCGCGGGGGTGGAAGTGGCCCCCGACGCGGCGGCGCGGCTCGCCGAGGAGCGCGCCGCGCTGATCGAGCTCGAGTCGCCGGGGAAGCCGGCCGAGTACCGAGTCGGCCTGCACAACTTCTACGTGCTGACGCGCTATAACCGCAGCGCCTTCTACGCGAGCGCCGTGGCGGAGCTCGCACGCGACATCAAGAAGAGCCTCCAGCCTTAGACCAAAGCTCCTACGAAGCGGGCAGGTAGCGCATCGGGTCGACCGGCGCCGAGCCCTTGCGGATCTGGAAATGCAGCTTCGGGCGCTCCGAGTCGGTGGCGCCGAGCTCGGCGATCTTCTGCCCCCGTGTCACGAGCTGCTGCTCCTTCACCACGATTTCCTTGTTGTGGGCGTAGACCGTGATGAAGCCGTTGTCGTGCTTGAGCACGACCAGCTTGCCCAGGCCCGGGATGCCGTTGCCGATGTACGTCACGCGTCCCGCGGCCGCGGCGACGACCGGGTCGCCGATCCTGCCTTCGATATCGATGCCCTTGCTGCGCGGCTCGGCGAAACCGGCGAGCACCTTGCCCTTGGCCGGCCAGATGAAAGCGATGGCGTCCGGCTCCTTCGGATCCTCCTTCGCGATCGAGGCCGCGTTCTCCTTCGAATAGGGCAGGCGCTGCGCCTTCGGGGCGGTCTTGGTTCCGGCGTCGCCCGCGCCCTGCGCCCCGGGCGCCTCGAGGGGCCGCGCCTCGGGACGGCCGGCGCCCTTGGCGGTGCCGACGACCACCGGGTTGCGCTCCTGCTGCGCGGCGCGCTCCGGGGACGGCTTGACGCGCAACTGCTGGCCGACGCTGATCTTCGTCGGGTCGTTGAGGCCGTTCAATTGCGCGAGCTCGCGGTAGTCGACGCCATGCTCGAGCGCGATGCTGTAAAGAGTGTCGCCCTTCTTGACGACGTAGAACTCCGCCGAGGGCTGCGCCACGGCGGCGGAGGCCGCGGGCTTGGGGGCCGCTTTGGTGCGATCCACCACGGGCGCGCTGTCCTGCCGGGTCGCGCACGCCGCAAGCGCGAGAAAGGCGGCGAGAAGCGCGAGGCGGGTGAAGACACGCCGAAAGCGAACGCTGCTGTTCATGCCTTACCCGCCTCCAGCGGCACAAAACGCACCGGGTCGAGCTCGGACTGGAGCAATCCCCGGCCGCTGCGCTCGATCAGCACCAGCCGTTGCGCGTCCTGCCCTTGAGCGTCCTGCCTCTGCCCGTCCTGCCTCTGCGCGTCCGGTGACGAGCCACGCAGCGGCAATATCATTTTGCCACCGGGCGCGATTTGCCGCTCAAGGGCCTCCGGCACCGCGCGCGCCGCGGCGGCGAGGATGATCCCCTGGAACGGCGCCGCCTTCTCCAGTCCGGCGTGGCCGTCGCCGTGGACCAGGCGCAGGTTGGTCAGCCTTTGTCCGAGGAGATTGGCGCGCGCGCGCTCGTGCAGGCCCTTGATGCGCTCGATCGAGTACACCTCGCGGAACACCCGCGCGAGCACCGCCGCCTGGTAGCCGCAGCCGGTGCCCACCTCGAGCGCCCGGCCCGGCGATTTTTCGTTCGCGATGAGGAATTCGATCATGCGCGCGACGACATAGGGCTGCGAGATCGTCTGGCCGAAGCCGATCGGCAACGCCGTGTCTTCGTAGGCGCGGCTCGCGAGCGCTTCCTCGACGAAGAGGTGCCTCGGCACGGCGGCCATCGCGCCGAGCACGCGCTCGTCGCGGATGCCCTGCTCGCGGAGCCTCTCGACCATGCGCTCGCGCGTGCGCTGCGAGGTCATGCCGATGCCGGCCGCATCCCGTCCCGGACCGGCGTTCTTTTTTATCTGAGCAGCCATTCCTTCGCCTTCGAAAGCTGCGCGTGGTGCGTAAGGTCGAGCCTGAGCGGCGTGACGGAGACCCTGCCCTGCTCCACCGCGTAGAAGTCGGTGCCCGGCCCGGCGTCGGCGGCGCCGCCCGCGGGACCGATCCAGTACCCGGTCTCGCCGCGCGGCGTCTGCATCTTCACTACCGGCTCGGCCTTGTGGCGCTTCCCGAGGCGCGTCACCTCGAGGCCCGTCAGGCTGGCGGGCGGCACGTCGGGCACGTTGACGTTCAGCAGCATCGGCTCGCCGAGCGGCGAGCGCTTCAGCCGCTCGACCATCTCGAGGGCGACGCCGATCGCGCTCTCGAAGTGCGTGCCGGCCTTGCTCGTGAGGGAGAACGCGATCGACGGAATGCCGAGCAAAAAACCCTCGGAGGCCGCGGCCACGGTTCCCGAATAGATGGTGTCGTCGCCCATGTTGGCGCCCAGATTGATGCCCGACACCACGAGATCCGGCATGAAGTCGAGCAGGCCGGTGACCGCGATGTGCACGCAGTCGGTCGGCGTGCCGTTCACGAAGAAGTAGCCGTTCGCCGCCTTGCGCACCGAAAGCGGCCGGTCGAGCGTCAGCGAGTTGGACGCGCCGGAGCGGTCGCGCTCGGGCGCCACGACGGTGACCTCGCCGAGCGCGCGCAGCGCCTCCGCGAGCAGCGTGATACCCGGCGCGAAGTAACCGTCGTCGTTGGATACCAGGATTCGCACCGCGAGATTTTACGGGGTCCTTGCGGCGCCGGGCGGAAGTCTTTCCTTCTCGCCGGCGATCCACTCGTCGATCGCCCGCTCGAGGACCGACAGCGGCACCGCCCCCGTATCGAGCACCGCCATGTGGAAGCGCCGGATATCGAAGCGCTCGCCCAGCGCCGAGCGCGCGCGCTCGCGCAGCTCGATGATCTTGAGCTCGCCGATCATGTAGCCGAGCGCCTGCGCCGGCCAGACGTAGTAACGGTCGACCTCCGCGACGACCGTCCCGCGCGCAAAGCCCGTGCGCTCGGTCATCCAGTCGATGGCCTGGGCGCGGGTCCATCCCAGCGCGTGAATGCCCGTGTCGACCGCGAGGCGCGCGGCGCGGAATGCCTGCCACTGCAGGTGGCCGAAGCGGCTGTAGGGGTCCTTGTACAGTCCGACCTGATCGCCAAGCGTCTCGGCGTATAGCGCCCAGCCTTCCACGTAGGCCACGTAGGACGCGCCGCGGCGGAACATCGGCCGGTCTTTCAGCTCGAGCGCGCGTGCGATCTGCAGGTGATGGCCCGGCACCGCCTCGTGGGCGAAGAGGGTTTCCATGCCCCATGTCGGGCGGCGGGCTGCCGTGTTCGCGTTGAACCAGCCGGGCCGCGAACCGTCGAGCGCCGGCGAGTCGTAGTTGTCCATCATGCCGGCGCCCTGGTGCGCGGGCATCGCCCGCACGCCATAGGGCGCGCGCGGCAGCTCGGCGAAAAGCCTCGGCAATTCCGGGTCGACGCGCTTTGCGATGTCGCGGTAGCGGGTGAGCTGAGCCTCGGCGTCCGGAAGGAAAAAGCGCGGGTCGCTGTTGAGGAACTTTATGAATTCCGCGAAGCTGCCGGTGAACCCGGCGAGCTTCATCTGCTCCTCCATCGCGATGCGCAGCCGGGCGACCTCGCGCTGGCCGATGGCGTGGATCGCGCGCGCATCGAGCTCGGTCGTGGTCTTCGCGCGAACCTGGAACTCGTACGCGGCCGGACCGCCGGGATAAGTGCTCAACGCGCCGTCGGCGGGCGTGCGAGGCAGGTACTCCTCGGCGATGAAGCGGCGCAGCTTGCGCATGGCGGGATAAACCTGCTCTTTCAGGGCGCGCCGGCCCTCGAGAGACAGCCGCGCACGGGTGGCTTCGGGCAAGTCACGCCCGAGGCGCGTGAACGGCTCGTAGAGCGGACTCTTGGTCTCGTCCTCGGCGAGCTGGCCATCGATCTGCGCCGGAACGCGTCGCATCGACGAGCGCAGCGTCACCCAGCCCGTCGCCATGCCCGCTCGCAGCCGCTCGATCACCTGATCCACGTTCGAAGGGAAAGCGGCCATGCGGCCAAGCACATTGCGCACGTCGGATTCCGTGGCCGCCGGGCTTGCGCGCAGCAGCTCGGCGAACCCCAGGTGCAGGCCGCTGACCGCATTTACGGCCTGGGTGCGCATCCCGCGATGCGCCTCGCTGTCGATCCATTCCATCGTGTCGCGCACCAGGATGTCGTACGACACGCGGTCGGTGGAGGACAGCTTGGCGCGGTCGATCGCACGCAGCCGCGCAAGGCGCTCGCGCGCATGCGCGAAATACGTGTCCTCGGCCTGGAGGGACCGGTCGTTCAGCCGATCGCCGTAGCGATGGTCGCCGACGTACGTGGCCCACTCGGGGAACGTGCGCATGTTCCACTGCCATTCGGCGTCGAAGAGCGCGTGCAGGCGGGCCGTTTCGGCGGCATCGCCCTGCGCTGATTGGGCGGCGGCTCCGCCGCAAGCCGCGAAGAAGATCGCGGCCAGCACACTCCGCAGCAACCACGCCTTGCGCACAAGCATGCCGTTCTCCCCCGCTTCGCCACTTTACCGAATCAGGACAAGCCGCAGCGCAAATGAAAACGGCCTCCTGTCGGAAGCCGTTGAAATATCTGGTCGGGGCGGCGAGATTTGAACTCGCGACCACCTGCACCCCATGCAGGTACGC
>CAYOVM010000098.1:0-12141 GCA_964407355.1 uncultured Enterobacteriaceae bacterium | reverse complement strand
AGCCCGCCGACGGCTCGAGCGGCTGGCTGCTCGCCGGCATCCAGCAGATGCAGTAAGTAGACGAAACTGCCGATAACATCCAATTTCGCTGACGCGAAATCGGCAACTTCAGGCCACCTCGAGGTGGCCTTTTCATTTCGTGATCGAAAAACCTTTTGTCGCCGCGCTTAACCACCTTCTCGCCGCCGAGCCGTGGGCGCGCGAGAAGCTCGCGCCGTTTGCGGGCGAGATCGTCGAGGTGCACGCAGCCCCGTTTCCCGCGCTGCGGCTTGCCGTGCAGGACGGCGGCCTGCTCGGCGCGGCCACCGGCGATGCGCCGGCAGCGCTTGTGATCACGCTGAAGCCGGATGCGCCCGCGGCTCTGTTGCGCGGCGGGGAGCATTTCATGCACGCGGTCGAGGTCTCGGGCAACGCGAAGCTCGCCGACGCGGTGATGCTCCTCGTGCGCAACCTGCGCTGGGATTACGAAGAAGACCTGTCCCGCGTAGTGGGCGACGTGGCGGCGCACCGGCTGGCGGACGCGGCGCGCGGCTTCGCCGCCTGGCAGAAGGACGCGGCCGAGCGGCTCGCCGAGGCGTTCGCGGACTACGCGACCGAGGAGAGCCGGCTGCTCGTGCGGCGGGCGGAGCTCGATGCGCTCGCCGGCGCCGCGGCCCGCCTGCGCGACGGCGTGGAGCGCCTGGAACAGCGGATCCGCCGCCTTGGCTAGCGCGCTCAGGCTCGCGCGCATCGTCGGGATCGGCCTGCGCTTCGGGCTGCACGAGTTTTTCCCGGGCCTTTCCGGCAATTTCCTTTTCCGTATTTTCTCCGGGCGCAGGAACGAGCCAAGGGCGCAGCGGCTGCGCGAGGCGCTGGAGGCGCTCGGGCCGATCTTCGTCAAGTTCGGCCAGGTGCTCTCGACGCGGCGCGATCTCCTGCCGCTCGACATCGCCGACGAGCTCGCGAAGCTGCAGGACCAGGTGCCGCCTTTCGATTCCGGCCTTGCCGTCTCGGAAATAGAAAGATCTTTAGGCGGAAAAACAGGGGAAATATTCAAGACCTTCGAGCGTCTGCCGGTCGCCAGCGCTTCGATAGCGCAGGTGCATTTCGCCACCCTGCACGACGGCCGGGAGGTCGCGGTCAAGGTGCTGCGGCCGCGCGTCGAAGAGGAGATCGCCAAGGACGTCGCGCTGCTGCGGACCGCCGCGTCGCTCGCGGAGCGGCTGTGGTCCGAGGCGAGGCGCCTGAAGCCGCAGCAGGTGGTCGCGGAGTTCGAGCATCACCTGGAGGAGGAGCTGGATCTGCTGCGCGAGGCGGCGAACGCGAGCCAGCTGCGGCGCAACTTCATCGGCTCGAGCCTGCTCGTCGTGCCGGAGGTGCACTGGGACCTGTGCGCGCAGCGGGTGATGGTGATGGAGCGGATGCACGGCATCCCGATTTCTCAACGGAAAAGCCTCGAAGAGCGAGGCGTCGACATTGCGGCGCTCGCGCGGGCCGGCGTGGAGATCTTCTTCGCCCAGGTGTTCCGCGACGGCTTCTTCCACGCCGACATGCATCCGGGCAACATTTTCGTCAGCGTCGAGGGGGAAACCAAGGGCCGCTACATCGCCCTCGACTTCGGCATCATGGGCACGCTCGGCGAGGCGGACAAGAGCTACCTCGCGCAGAATTTCCTCGCCTTTCTCAACCGCGATTACCGGCGCGTCGCGCAGGCGCACCTCGACGCGGGCTGGGTGCCGCCGGGCACGCGGGTGGAAGCGTTCGAGGCCGCGATCCGCGCGGTCTGCGAGCCGGTGTTCGCGCGGCCGCTGAAGGAGATCTACTTCGGCAAGCTGCTCCTGCGGCTCTTCCAGACCTCGCGCCGCTTCAACGTAGAGGTGCAGCCGCAGCTCGTGATGCTGCAAAAGACGCTGCTCAACATCGAGGGCCTGGGCCGCGAGCTCGATCCGGACCTCGACCTGTGGAAGACCGCCAAGCCCTACCTCGAGCGCTGGATGAGCGAGCAGGTCGGCTGGCGCGGGCTGCTGAAGGCGATCAGGCATGAGGCGCCGTACTGGGGAACGCAGCTGCCGCAGCTGCCGCGCCTCGTGCACCGCGCGCTCGCGCAGGACCGCCTGGGCGAGCTGCGGGCGCCGCTCGAGCGGCTCGCCCAGGAGACCGCCCGGCGCAACGACCTCCTCAGCGCTTTCCTGGTGGTGCTGACCGCGGGGCTGATCGCCTTCGCGGTTTTCATTTTCTGATTATGATTCGGCCGAAATGCTGATCGCCTCGGTCGTCCTTTACCTGCTCGTCACCATCGCGATCGGCCTGTGGGCCGCGCGGCGCGTGCACAATTCCAGGGACTACCTGGTGGCCGGCCGCAGCCTGCCGCTGTACATGAATACCGCCACGGTGTTCGCCACCTGGTTCGGCGCCGAGACGGTCCTCTCCGTCTCGGCGACTTTCGCCAAGGACGGCCTGGGCGGAATCGTCGCCGACCCCTTCGGCTCCTCTTTCTGCCTGGTGTTCGTGGCGCTCTTCTTCGCTCGCGCCTTCTACCGCATGGATCTGCTCACCATCGGCGACTTCTACCGCAAGCGCTACTCCAAGCCGGTGGAAGTCACGACCAGCCTGGCGATCAGCGCCTCGTATCTCGGCTGGACCTCCGCGCAGATGACCGCGCTCGGCCTGGTGTTCTCCGTGCTCTCGGGCGGCGCGATCGACCTCAATACCGGCATCGTGATCGGCGCGCTCATCGTCCTCGGCTATACGATCTGGGGCGGCATGTGGTCGGTGGCGCTCACCGATCTCTTTCAGTCGGTCATCATCCTCGTCGGCCTGTCCGCGGTCGCCTGGCTCGTCGCCGGGATGGCCGGCGGCCCGGCGAAAGTCATCGCCGCGGCCGCGGAAGCGGGCAAGTTCGAGTTCTGGCCGAAAGGCGGCGCGAAGGAGTGGCTCGCATTCCTTGCCGCCTGGATGACGCTGTCGATCGGCTCGATCCCGCAGCAGGACGTGTTCCAGCGGGTGACCTCGGCGAAAGACGAGGGTACGGCGGTGCGAGGCGCGCTGCTGGGCGGCGCGGCCTACTTCTGCTTCGCGTTCGTGCCGATCTTCATCGCGTATTCCGCGCTGGTGATCGATCCGGGCTTCGCGCGCCTCTTCGCCGGCGAGGATGCGCGCGAGATCCAGCGCATCCTGCCGAACCTGATCCTGGAGCGCACCCCGCTGTGGGCGCAGGTGCTGTTCTTCGGCGCGCTCCTTTCGGCGATCCTCTCCACCGCGAGCGGCGCGCTCATGGCGCCGACCGCGCTCTTCACCGAGAACGTCATCCGCCCGTTCGCGCCGCGCATGGGCGACAAGCAGTTCATGCTGCTGCTGCGGGTGGTGCTGGTGCTCTTCACCCTCGCGGCGCTGCTCTTCGCGCTCAATTCGAGGAGCACCATGTACGAAATGGTGCAGAACGCGTACAAGGTGACGCTCGTCTCGTGCGTGGTGCCTCTCGCCGCCGGCATCTACTGGAAGCGGGCGAGCAGCGCCGGCGCGATGATCTCGATCGTCTTCGGCTTGAGCGCGTGGGGAATCGCCGAGCTCGTCGCCGCCGACGCCACGCTGCCGCCGGTGCTCGTGGGCCTCGCTTTCTCGCTCCTAGGCATGGTGCTCGGCTCGGCGATCCCGCGAGAGCGCGGCCTGCAGCATTCGCGGCCGAACGCGCCGCACGGCGGGCACGGCTGAGCGGGCTGCCGGACTCCGCTCGGCGTAGCGCGCAGATCGCCGGCGCCTCCGCGCTGGTGCGAATTCTGTTCGCGGTCTACGCGCTGCTGATCGTCTACGCCACGCTCCACCCGCTCGAGGGCTGGCGCGACGTCGTCTACTCCCCGCTCGCCTACCTGACGGCGCCCTGGCCGCGCCAGATCGGCGGCTTCGATCTCGCGCTCAACGTGCTGGGCTACATGCCCTACGGCTTCCTGTGCGTCGCCGCGCTGTACCCGCGGCCCCGAGGCGCGATCGCGTTCGCGATCGCCCTCGTCAGCGCCGCGGCGCTTTCCGTGGCGCTCGAGACTGCCCAGAACTACCTTCCGACGCGCATCGCCTCGAGCGTCGACGTACTGTCGAACATCGCCGGGGCGGCGCTCGGCGCCGCGGCCGGCCTGCGCTTCACCCCGTGGCTGCTGGAGCATGGTCCTTTCAAGCGCCTGCGCGGCACCGCCTTCCTTCCGGGCACCGGCGTGGATTTCGGCCTGGCCCTCATCGCGCTGTGGCTTTTCATCCAGCTCAACCCGACCACGCTGCTCTTCGGCGCGGGCGATCTGCGCGACCTCGTGGGGCCGCCGGCGGGGCGCGTGCGCGCGCCGGCGTTCTTCGCGCAGATCGAGGCGGTCACCGCGGCCGCGAACCTCCTCGCGATCGCCCTGCTGATGTCGGCGCTCACCGCGCCCCGCCAGCCGTTGCGCGCCATGCTGGCCGGGCTGGTGGCCGGAGCGCTCGTCATAAAGTCCATGGCGTTCGCGCTCACCCGCGACAGCGCGTTCATCTGGCTCACGCCGGGCGCCCAGGAAGGCCTGGTCGCCGGGTTCGCCATCGCGCTCGCCGCGGTGGCGATGCCCCGTACCGCGCGGCTGGTGCTCGCCGCGGTGCTCATCATGGCGGCGACGGTGCTGGTCAACCTCGCGCCGCCCAATCCCTATTTCGCCGATACGCTGCGGGTCTGGCGCCAGGGCCACTTCCTCAACTTCAACGGCCTCACCCGCCTGGTCAGCGCCGCATGGCCCTTCATCGCGCTGGGTTATCTGATTTTCCTGGCTTCGAGGCGGCGCGAGCAAGAAAGGTAGAATTCCTCCATGTCCTACTATTCGCGACACGTGTTTTTCTGCTGCAACCAGCGCGACGGCGAGCGCGTCTGCTGCAACGACAAGGGCGCCTCCGAGATGCGCGATTACGCCAAGAAGCGCGTAAAGGAGCTCGGCCTGTCGGGCGAAGGGAAGGTGCGCATCAACCAGGCGGGGTGCCTCGATCGCTGCGAGGAAGGCCCGTGCATCGTGGTCTACCCCGACGCGGTCTGGTACACCTACATAGACCAGGCCGATATCGACGAGATCATCGAGGAGCACGTGAAGAACGGGCGCATCGTGGAGCGGCTGAGGATCTGACGCGGCGCGCGCGATGCGGGCGAGCACGCAGCGCAGGTTCGTCGAAGGTCCGGCGGGAAAAATCGAGTGCGCCGTGGACGCGCCGCAGGGCAGCCCGCGAGGCGTGGCGCTCATCGCGCATCCGCATCCTCTCTACGGCGGCACCCTCGACAACAAAGTCGTGCAGACGCTCGCGCGCGCCTTCGTCGAGCTCGGCTACGAGAGCTGGCGGCCCAATTTCCGCGGCATCGGCGAGAGCGCCGGCAAGTACGACGAGGGCCGCGGCGAGCTCGACGATCTGGCAGCGGTTTTTCACGCTTTAAAAACAACCTCCAGCATCGTGCTGGCAGGCTTTTCCTTCGGCGCCGCGATGCAGGCCAGACTGGCGCAGAAGCTTAAAAACGAAAATCAGTTCGAACCGGAGCGGCTCGTGCTGGTCGGCGTCGCGGTGGTGCATTTCGAGACCCCCTCCGTCCCGGCCGATACGCTGGTGATCCACGGCGAGCTCGACGAGACGGTGCCGCTCGGCGCGGTGCTCGACTGGGCGAGGCCGCAGGATCTGCCGATCGTGCTCGTGCCCGGCGCCGACCATTTCTTCAACCACAAGCTGCACAGCCTGCGTTCGATCATAAGCTCTAGCTGGAGATGACCATGCTTTGGATAAAAGCGCTGCACATCGTCTTCATGGTCACTTGGTTCGCCGGCCTTTTCTATCTGCCGCGCCTGTTCGTGTACCACGCGAGCGCCACCGACCGCATCTCGCTCGACCGGTTCAAGATCATGGAGCGCAAGCTTTTCTGGGGAATCATGACGCCGGGCGCGGTGCTCACCATCGCCTTCGGCGTATGGCTGTGGCTCGGCTGGTTCGGGGCTACGCTGGGGCCGCGCTGGCTGCAAGCGAAAGTGGTATTGGTCGCGCTGCTAGTGGGCTATCACGCCTGGTGCTGGCGCCTGCTGCGCGATTTCGCGGCGGAGCGGAACACCAGGAGCCATGTCTGGTTCCGCTGGTTCAACGAGGTCCCCACGATCGCGCTTTTCGCGATCGTCCTGCTGGTTGTCCTAAAGCCGTTCTAGCAGCATCAGCTGGCCGGGATCCGTCTCGTGCCGGATGGAGACCGCTCGAGTGGCAAGCTCTCTAAGGCCGGCCTGCGCGGCGAGGCCGCGCAGATAAGGGAGGGCATGCGAATAGCGCCCGCTCGGCTGCAGCCGATAGCTCCCCTCCTGGATCGCCTGGACCGAGAAGCCGAAGACGCCGCCCGGCTGCAGGACCCGCGCGACGCCGCGAAATACGCCGGCCAGGTCGCCGATGTAGACGAAAACGTCCGCGGCGAGCACCGCGCCGTAGCTTCCCGCCGCCGAGCGCGCCAGCGCTTCGCCCGCTTCGGCCTGGATCAGCTCGACATAACCGCCGCGCTTTCGCGCCAGCTCCAGCATCCGGGGCGACAGGTCGACGCCGACCAGCTCGATCCCCGGGCCGGCCATCGCCGCGCCCATCAGCCCCGTTCCGCAGCCCAGATCGAGCACGCGCGTCTTGCGGCCCAGCGCCGGGCGCACCAGCTCGGCGAGGGCTTTCGGCACCCGATAGCCGAGCTTGTCGACGACCTGCTCGTCGAAGTGCGCCGCGAAGTCGTCGAAATAGGCGACGACGTGGTCGCGAGGGGTGCGAGCGGCGTTGTCCCCTTTCGCCGCCGCGAGAAGGTGCACGAGCATCGGATGGGCGGGGTAGCGGTCGAGGCCGGCGCTCAGATAGCGCGCCGCGGCCTGGAGGTCGCCGCGATCGCCGCATAGCCTGCCGAGGTTGAGATACGGCTCGAAAAGCGCCGGATCGCGATCGATGGCGGTCTGGTAGGCCGCGAGCGCTTGGTCGCCCCGGCCCAGCCGCTGGCTCGCGGTGCCGAGGTTGTTCCACGAGCGGGCGTGCGCCGGATCCAGCGTCACCGCGTGCCTGAAGCACTCGAGCGCTTCGGTGTCGCGACCCTGCTCGCCCCGCACGTTTCCCAGCTGGAACCAGCCGCTGACGTTCGCCGGCTGCTCGGCGAGGAGCACGAGAAGGGTCGCGCCGGCTTCTTCCCAGCGGCGCTCGTCGCAGAGCACCAGACTTTCCGTCAGCAGGTCGGCGCCCATGGGTCTGCTATCCTGCGCCGCTCGGCGCACCGGGTCAAATGAACGCCTTCTTCGCCACCTCGCCCCGCGCTCTCGAAGAGCGGCTTTCGCAAGAATTGACGTCGTTCGGCGCGCTCGATGTGCGCAGCGTCGCGGGCGGCGCGTCCTTCTCCGGCGACTGGCGGATCTGCATGCGCGCGAACCTCTGGTCGCGGATCGCCTCGCGCGTTCTCTGGCGCGTGGGCGAATTCGACTATCTGAACGAGCAGGACATCTACGAGCGCGCGAAGGCGATCGACTGGCCCGGATTTTTTTCCGTCGAGCGCAGGATCCGGGTGAACGTCACCGCGCAGAAAAGCCCGCTGAAGAGCCTCGAGTTCGCCACGCTGCGCATCAAGGATGCGGTGTGCGACCGCTTTCGCGACGCGCTCGGGCGCCGGCCGGACGTGGACCGGGCCTCGCCCGACGTGCGCATCCACGCCTTTCTCGAGGAAAAAAAGGCCGCGCTCTACCTCGACACCTCGGGCGAGCCGCTCTTCAAGCGAGGCTGGCGGGCGGAGCAGGGCGAGGCGCCGCTGCGCGAGAACCTCGCCGCCGGCATCGTGGCGCTTAGCGGCTGGCGGCCCGGCGAGCCGCTGCTCGATCCCATGTGCGGCGGCGCGACCCTGCTGGTGGAAGCCGCGGCGATGGCGCGCGGCCGCGCGCCGGGGGCGAAGCGCGCCTTCGGCTTCGAGAAGCTGAAGAGCTTCGAGCCGAAGCTGTGGGAGCAGGTCAGGCAGGAAAAGCCGAGCGCCGCTTTCGACGGGGCGCTCGAGCTCTACGGCAGCGACAACGATCCGCGCGCCCTGGACACCGCGCGGCGAAACCTGGCCGAGGCGGGGGTGGAGCGCTGGGTGAAGCTCGAGCAATCCGACGTGCTCCAGCGCGCGGCGCCGGCGCCGCAAGGCGTGATGGTGATGAATCCTCCCTACGGGGAGCGCATGGGCAGCGCCGACGAGCTGGCGGCGTTCTATCCGAAGCTGGGCGATGCCCTGAAGAAGAACTTCGCCGGCTGGCGCTGCTACATCTTCACCGCCGATCTGCGCCTGCCCAAGCTCATCCGGCTACAGCCTTCGAAGAGAACGCCTCTCTGGAACGGCGCGCTCGAGTGCCGCCTCTACGAGTTCAAGATCATCGCCGGCAGCAACCGCGGTTAGCGCCGGCCTAGCTTGTCCCAAGCGGGATTGCCGCCGGTGACGCGCGGCCCGTAGGCGTATTTCAGGCGAGGTACGCGAGTGCCGGCGGTGTGCAGACGGAACGCTCTTTCGCCGGCGGGCTGAGTCTGCTCCCACTCCAGGCCCAACTTGTCCATCAGATTGAGGGCGTCGAACGGCGCGCGCACTTTGACGTCGTTGTCGAAGTAGACGTAAACATCCTTTCCGTTCCGGTGCCACTTGCGGATGCGCCTCGCCCAGACGTCGAGCGCCCGGCTGGTATAGCCGCTCGTATAGATCTTCACGTCGCCGTGCAGCCGCACATAGACGAAATCGGCGGTGACGTCGAGGAGCAGCGGCCATTTGCCGGCCGTATCGGCGACCACCACGCCGATGTCGTGCTTCTTGAGCAGGGCGACGAATTCCGGGCAGGCAAAGCTCTCGTGCCTCACCTCGACGGCGTGGCGCAACGGCCGGCTCGCGTCGATCGCGAGCCGCGCGCGGCCCTTCATGCGGGCATCCCGCCTGCGCGCGAGGTGCAGGGCTTCCCCGGTGCTTCTCGGCAGCAGGTCGAAGAAATCCCCGAGCCGCGCGGGGTCGAAGCGGAACATCGGCGGAAACTGCCACAGGAAAGGGCCGAGCTTGTCCTTCAGGCCGAAGATCCCCGAGGCGAAGAAGTTGGCGAGCGGCTTCTCCACGCCCTTCAGCCGCAGCAGGTGCGTGATGTAGCGCGAGCCCTTCACCGCATAGACGAAGCCGGGCGGCGCGGCGTCGTACCATTCCTCGTAGTACTCGGGGCGCTGCAGCGAGTAGAAGGAGCCGTTGATCTCGAGGGTCGGAAAATGGCGCGCCGCGAACTCGAGCTCGCGCCGCTGCGGCAGGCCCTCGGGATAGAAGACGCCGCGCCACGGCTCGTAGCGCCAGCCCGAGATGCCGATGCGGATCAAGCCAGCTTCACCTTCCTGGGCGCCTCCCGCGCGAGGGCCTTCGCGAGCAGCGTGTCGTCCGTGAGGTCGAGGCGCAGAGGCGTCATCGAAACGTAGCCCTGCTCGAGGGCCCAGCGATCGGTGCCTTCGTCGGTGCTCTCGATCGGCACCACCGTGTACCAGTAGTGGACGCGGCCCATCGGGTCCTTGCCGGGAATCACCTTGCCGTCGTAGTGGCGCACCGATTGGCGCGTCCACAGCATGCCGCGCGGCGTCGCGGCGGGCAGGTTGACGTTGACGAGCGGGAAGTCGGGCGCGCCGAGCAGGCGCTCGAGCACCGCGGCGATGGCGGGCTTGAGCGCCTCGAAGCTCGGCTGCTCGGTATCGGTCGCGGGCGCGCTGAGCGCGATTCCCCGCAAGCCGAGCAGCGCCGCCTGCTTCGCGCCGGCGAGCGTTCCCGAGTGCCAGATGGCGTTCCCGAGGTTGGTGCCGATGTTGACGCCGGAGAGCACGAGATCGACTTTCTCCCACGCGCTCACGCCCAGGGCCACGCAATCGGCGGGCGTGCCGTTCACCCGGTACGCGTCCACGCCCGGAACTTGCATGGGAAGCTGGGTACGCTTGTAGCTTAGCGGCCGCGACGAGGTGATCGCGTGGCTCGCGGAGGACATCTCGACATCCGGCGCGACGATCCGCGCCTCGCCGAAGCGGGAAGCCACCTGCGCCAATGCGGCTATGCCCGGACTATAGACGCCATCGTCGTTAGTGATGAGGATGCGCATGATGGACCTTTCCCTCCGGCAGATTCGGAATCTTCTCTGTTTCCAGCAATTACCGTGCGCGTCACGCTGATTCACAACCCCGGCGCAGGCAAGCACGGCGAGGAAGAGCTGCAAAAGCTGCTCGAGCTGCTGCGAGATGCGGGGCACGAGGTGCGCTACCAGTCGGCGAAAGACGACGATTGGGTCAAGGCGCTCGACCAGCCGGCGGATCTCGTCGCCGTGGCCGGAGGCGACGGGACGGTCAGCCGCGTGGCGAAGCGCATGGTCGGCCGCGGCATTCCGCTCGCGCCCCTGCCCGCAGGCACGGCGAACAACATCTCCACGACGCTCGGCCTGGTCGGCCGCCCGCTGGAGACCCTGATCCGCGGCTGGAAGGACGCGCGCCGGATGAAGCTCGACATCGGCATCGCGCACGGCCCCTGGGGCCGGCGCTACTTCGTAGAAGGATTCGGCGTCGGGCTATTCGCCCATACCGTGCCGCTCGTCGATTCGAGCCCCGAGCTGCAGAACATCGAGCAGCCGAAGGACAAGGTGGTGTTCGCCCTGCAGAGGCTGAAGGACCGGCTCGATCACAGCCCGCTCGTTTCGCTCGAGGGGACGCTCGACGGCGAGGACGTCTCGGGCGAGTACGTGATGTTCGAGGCCCTCAACATTCCTTACGTCGGCCCCAATCTATTCCTCGCGCCGGACAGCAAGCAGGGCGACGGCCAGTTCGACCTCGTGATGGTCGGCGAAGCCGAGCGCGAGCGCCTCGGCCACTATCTTCTGCACTGGCAGGAGAACAAGGCGCGTCTCGCAGTGCTGCCCTCGCGGCAAGGCCGGGAGCTGCGCCTCGAATGGACCGGCTTTCGCACGCACCTGGACGACGAGTTCTGGCCGGAGGACGAATCCGAAGCGGAAGGCTCCGGCGCGATCGAGGTGCGGATCCAGGCCGCTGCGGTCGAGGTCCTCGCCCCCGCCGACCTGGAGGCGCCGGAGGTCAGGAAGAGATAAAGACGGAGGAGACGCGAGAAGCGGACGCGGGAAGCGCGCCGGCGCGCCTCAGTCGGGCGTTTTCGGCGAGCCGGCGAGCGTCGTGCAGCTGTTGGACTTGACGATCCTGGCGTCGCTGCGGCGATACGCGGGACCGAACGCCCGATCATTCTGGGGAACGACCTCCACGCATTCGCCGAGCGCGAACTCGTCGTCCGATTGCGCCATGATCTGGCCCGTCGGAATGCGCACCACGTACTGGTTGGTCTCGCTCGAATGGCGCAGCTTCGGCGCGAGCAGGGCGCCCAGTCTTCCGAGAGAGCGGATGCCGGGCACGTCCTTGCCTTGGAGCGTGACCGGATACGCCTTCTGCACGACCCCGGCGAAGCCATGCTCCGGCTTTTCGGGCTTGATCGGCGCGCACGCCGGCAGGAGCGCGGCAACTACGAGGCATGCCAGTCGAACCATAGACGCCGGCATGCTCCTCCAGCGCCGGTGATCCCGATATCGGCGTCAATGCTCCAGCCGGTGTCCGCAAGACGGCTACAAGCGTAGCGTTCCCTGTGGCCCTCGAGCGGTCAGAGCGCCGCTTTGGCGAAGAGAAAGTCCCCGCCCTTGCAGCTCTTGCCGAGGGTCGCATAGACGTGCGCGCCCAGCGCGGAGCAGGCCTTGCCCTGGTCGTCCTCCACGAACTCGCAGTCGACGAACTGGCACTCGACGAACTTGCAGCCGGGAAAGGCGGTGCCGCGAAAGATGCACTTCACGAACCGCGTTTCGACGAACAGGCATTCCTTGAACACCCCCCAGTACCAGTCCAGCCGGGTGAAGGTGCACCCCAGAAACGCCGCATCGATGTGCCCGCCCTCGAAGGAGAAGCCGGAAAACTGGCAGTGACGGAAGACGTTCTTCTCCAGAACCTCCGCCACCGCCCCCTGCTCCCGATACTCGATCCGCTCGAATAGCATGCGCGCTTGCCGCGGCTAGACGATGTCGAGGTGCTCGATGCCCTTGGTGAGGTCCTTGTCTTTGGACATCTTGCTGTTCAGCTTGATGTTCAGGCGCACCTCGTTGGTGGAGTCGG
>CAYOVM010000097.1:8308-12212 GCA_964407355.1 uncultured Enterobacteriaceae bacterium | reverse complement strand
GCGTCGCGGTGAGGAACACCGCGGTGCCCGGCACGCGCTGCGGCGGATCGACGAAGAGCGATCGCAGGAACGGCTCGAGCGGCACCGAGGTGCTGCGCAGGCGCTCGAACAGGATGTCGCGTCCGCGCCGCCAGGTGGCCATGATCGAGAAGATCACCGCGCCGATGACCAGCGGGAACCAGCCGCCGTCGTGGATCTTGGTCAGCGTCGCCGAGAAGAATGTCAGGTCGACGATGGCGAAGAAGCCGGTGGCGAAGACGCACAGCCACAGCGGATAGCCCCAGCCGAAGCGGATCACGAAGAAGGTGAGCAGCGTGTCGACGAGCATCGTGGCGGTGACCGCGACGCCGTACGCGCCGGCGAGCCGCGAGGACGAGCCGAAGCCGACCACGGCGGCGATGACCGCCGCGCACAGTACCCAGTTGATGCCCGGGATATAGACCTGGCCGATCTCGCGCGCGGAGGTGTGCACGATGGTCATGCGCGGCAGGAAGCCAAGCTGCACCGCCTGCTTGGTGAGCGAATAGGCGCCGGAGATCACGGCCTGCGAAGCGATCACCGTCGCCGCGGTGGCGAGCGCCACCATCGGATAGAGCGCCCAGTCGGGCAACAGCAGGTAGAAGGGATTCTTCACCGCCTCCGGCCGCAGAATCAGCAACGCGCCCTGGCCGAAGTAGTTGAGCACCAGCGCCGGCGCCACGATGCTGAACCAGGCGATGCGCACCGCGCCTTTGCCGAAGTGGCCCATGTCGGCGTACAGCGCCTCCGCGCCGGTCACCGCGAGGACCACGGCGCCGAGCACCACGAAGGACGCCATGCCGTGACCGGTGATGAACGCCAGCGCGTGCAGCGGATTGAGCGCCCGCAGGATCGCGGGCTCCTGCACGATCCCGTGCAGCCCGGCCGCGCCGATCGCGAGGAACCACAGCAGCGTCACGGGGCCGAACAATTTCCCGACCACCGCGGTGCCGCTCTGCTGGATCGAGAACAGCACGACCAGCACCGCCACCGCGATCGGCATGACGTAAGGCCTGAACGCGGTGGTGCCGACCTCCAGCCCTTCGACCGCGGACAGCACCGAGATCGCCGGCGTCAGCACCGCGTCGCCGTAGAAAAGCGAAGCGCCGAAGATGCCGATGAGGACGAGCGGCAGGCGCCAGTGGGGATGCTCCTTCACCGCCGTCATCGCGAGCGCGATGAGCGCCATGATGCCGCCCTCGCCGCGGTTGTCGGCGCGCATGATGAGCACCACATACTTCAGCGACACCACGACCATCAGCGCCCAGAAGACGGTCGACAGGCCGCCGAGGATATTGCCCGGCGTCAGCGGAATGCCGTGCTCGGGCGAGAAGGTCTCCCGGACCGCGTAGAGCGGGCTCGTGCCGATGTCGCCGAAGACGACGCCGAGCGCGAGCAGCGTCAGCGCGGCCTTGGTGGAACTGCGGGAGCGGGCGTCTTGTTCGGGCATTGCTTAAGGGGCGCGCAACGCTACCCCCGCACCGCACAAAATGCAAATCGGCGGTGCACCGGGAGCGTTTGCCTATTTATTTTTCAGAGGTTTGCTAGCGCGGCGTGAGCCGGTAATCGAGCTTCAGCGGTAAAGGCTCGCCGGACATTTTCTCGGCCACCTGGGGACCGCCGGAAGGCGCCTGGAAGCGCGGCGCGAGCCAGGCGCCGATCGCGAGCAGCACCGCGACTGCCACCGCGATCGCCAGGCGCCGGCGTGCGGGGCGCCGCAGCTCGGCGAGCTTTCGCTCGTAGGCCTGGCGCGGCGCCGCGGCGGCCCGCGCCTGCGCACGCCCGAGCTCGGCCGCGGCGCGGGCGGCGCCCTTCTCGGCTTCTTCCCGGGCGGCGACGGCCGCCGCGAGCTGCGCTTCGCGTTCCGCGCGCACCGCGGCTTGCGCCGCCGCGCTCTGCGCCGCCTGCTTCGCCTCCTGCGCCTTGCGCGCGAGCCCTTCCTCGGCGGCGATGCGCGCCTGCGCCGTGGCGGTGGCGCGCGATTCGGCCTCCGAGCGCTCCTGCGACAGCGCCTCGCTCGAGCGCTCGGCCTGCAGGCGCGCGGCGGCCTGCGCCGTCGCCTTCGCTTCCGCCTTCTCCCTCGCGCGCGAGGCGCGGATCGCCTCGGCGTCGGCTTCGGCGCGCGCCTGCGCCCCGCGCCGCATCTCGGCGTCGAGCGACTCGCGCTGGCGCGCGTTCTCTATCGCCTCCGCCTCCGCGGCGGCGGCCGACTCGGCCGCGCGCCGCAGTTGCTCCTCGGCGGCGATTCGCGCCTTCAGCTCGGCCGCGGCGGCGGACTCGGCCTCGGCGCGCCGGCGCGCCCCGACCCCGCTGCGCTCCTCGGCGTCGATCCGCGCCTGCAGCGCGGCGCTCGCGCTCGCCTCCGTCTGCTCGCGCTCACGCGCGAGCCGCTCGGCCTCCGTCTCGGCGCGGATGCGCTCCTCCGCGGCGCTCGCCGCGGCGCTTTCGGCGGCTTCGCGTTCCCGCGCCGCCCGGAGCGCCGCAGCTTCCGCCGTGGCGGCCGCCATGGCGCGCTCGCGCAGGCTCGCGTCCGCGGCCTGGCGCTCGAGCGCGGCCGCGCTCGCCGCCTCCTCCGCGGCGCGGCGCGCCAGCGCCTCGGCCAGGGCCTTTACCTTCGCCGCTTCGGCTTCGCGCGCCCGTTGCGCGGCGCGCGATTCGGAATCGGCGCGCTCCTGCGCGCTCTCGCGCAGCTCCGCGTCGGCGAGCTCGCGCTCGCGCGCGAGCTCGGCCGCCTCGCCCTCGGAGCGCAGCCGCGCTTCCGCGGCCTGGCGCGCGGCCTGCTCCGCCGCCGCCTGCTGCTTCGCCGCGGCGAGCGCCTGGGCCTCCGCGGCGGCGCGCTCCCTCGCCTTGGCGTCGGCGGCCTGCTCGAGGGCTTGCCGGTCCGTCGCGAGCTGCGTCGCCTGCCGCTCCGCCGCGTCGCGCAGGCTCGCCTCCTCGAGCGCCTTCTCCTCGGCCTGGCGGCGCGCTTCCGCGGCGGCGAGCGCCTGCGCTTCCGCCTCGGCGCGCGCCTTCGCGCGCCGCGTCGCGAGCGCGGTGATCGCTTCGCGGTCGCGCGCCGCGGCGAGCGCCGCGCGCTCGGCGGCGGTGCGCTCCTCGGCGGCGATGCGCCCCTGCTCCTCGGCCTCGGCGCGCGTGCGCGCGAGCTCCGCGGCGGCGCCCTCGAGACGCTTGCGCTCCTCGGCCATCTGCGCCGCGTTCTTCTCCGCTTCTTCGCGGGCGCGCGCCAGCGCGAGCGCGCCCTGCTCGGTCTCCGCGCGCTCCTTCTCGAGGCGGCCGGCTTCCGCCTCCGCCGCGGCCCGCGCGTCGGCCTCGCGCTTGAGCTTGTCCTCGGCGGCCCTCCTCTCGCGCGCCGACTCGAACGCGCGCTGCTCCGCCTGCGCCCGCTCGCGCGCCGCGCGGCGCGCGAAATCCTCGGCGGCCGCGCGCTCGCGCATCGCCGCCGCCGCGGCCGCCTCGGCCTCGGCGCGCCCGCGCGCGTGCTGCGCCGCCTCTTCCTCCTTCTGGCGCCGGCCCTCGGAAATCGCCGCCGCCTTCTTCTCGGCCTCCTCGCGGGCGCGCGCCTCCGTGTGCGCCGCCGCCTCGGCGCGCTCGCGCTCGATCATGAGGCGCGAAGCCTTGGCCTCGGCCTCGGCGCGCGAGTGCGCGAGCCGGCGCAGCTCCGCCTCGGCCGCCTGGCGCTCGCGCGCGAGGTCGAGCCCGCGTTGCGCGTCGCCGGAGCGCGCGAGCGCGGTCTCCTCCTGGATTTTTTCGGCCTCGATCTTCGAGACCAGCTCTTCCTTCGAATCCTGCGGCGAAGCGGCGCCCGGGCGGCTGATTCGGTCCCGCTCGGGACGCTCGCGCTCGCGCTCGGCGCTCTTCATCTTCTCGATCAGCTTGCTCATCTGCG
>CAYOVM010000097.1:4115-8208 GCA_964407355.1 uncultured Enterobacteriaceae bacterium | reverse complement strand
GCTTGCTCATCTGCGTCGGGCGGCGAGCCGCGTGACCTTCCTGTGGCCCACGAGCGCGAGCGGCTTCGCGTTCCTCGCCCGGCGCGGGACCGAGAAATCCATGTCGATGAGATCGCCCAGGTCGTCGGCGTAGGTCTCGCGCACCTTGTTGATGAGCGGCAGCGCGTTGGTGAACGCCTCGACCAGCTTCGGGTCGAAGCGCGTGCCGGCGCCGTCGGCGATCTTCGACACCGCCTGCAGCGCGTTGAGCGGCGAGCGGCGCGACTGCGCGGTGGTCATCGACTCGAACGTGTCGACGATCGCCATCACGCGCGCGGCCCAGGGAATGGCGTCGCCCTTCAGGCCCTCGGGGTGGCCCTTGCCGTCCCAGCGCTCCTGGTGGTAGAGCGCGATGTCGTGCGCCATCGCGAGCAGCGCATCGTCGTGCTCGCCGATGATCTCGGCGCCGAGCAGCGGGTAGCGCTTCATGCGCTCGCGCTCCAGCGCGCTCAGCTTGGTCCGCTTGCGCAGGAGCCTGGCGGGCACGCCGAGCTTGCCGATGTCGTACAGCGGCGCGGCGGTCATGAGCATCTCGCACACCGCCGGGGTCGCCTGCGCGGCCTCGGCGATGACGCGCGCGTACTGGCTGAGCCGGGTGACGCGGTTGCCCGCGGCCGAGCTTTCGTGGTGCTGCATCGCGCGCGCGAGGCGCCGGATGAGCTGCAGCCGCGTGTGCTCGAGCTGGGCGGTGCGCTCGGCGACGAGGCGCTCGAGCTCGATGCGCCGGTCGGCGAGGGCGAGGTGGGTGCGCACGCGCGCCTTGAGCACCGCGGCGCCGATCGGCTTGCTGATGTAGTCGACCGCGCCCAGCTCGAGACCCTCGACCTGCGCGCGCGCATCGATGCTCGCGGTGAGAAAGACCACCGGGATGTCGGCGGTGCTCGCGCCCTGCGCCTTCAGCACCCGGCACAGCTGAAAGCCCGAAGCGTCGGGCATCTCGATGTCGAGCAGGATGAGGGCCGGACGCGGGCTGCCCGCGGCGAGCTCGAGCGCCGTGCCCGCGTCGGCGGCCGTCAGCACGGTGTAGTCGTCGCGCAGCGAGCGCGTCACGAACGCGAGGATGTCCTCGGAATCGTCGACAGCCAGGATGACCGGCAGGCCGGGCGCCATTGCGAGCTCGCTAGTCGGGCGCGCTGTAGCCGGCCTTCGAGAGGCCGGCTCGCGCCTGCGGCGAAGTGAGGTGCTGCAGGAACTGCGACACCGCCTGGGATTTCGCCGTGCCGGGAACCGGCGCGCCGGCGTAGACGGTGTAGGTCTGGAACGCCGGCGGCAGGGGCCCGACGAGGCGCACGCCTTTCACCGGCAGGATCTCGCTGATCTGGTGGATGCCCAGCTCCACCTCGCCGCGGCCCACCGGCGCCACCGCGTAGCCCGAGTCGATGAGCGTGGTTTTCGGCTTCATCCGATCATAGATATCCAGTTTCTTGAACATCTCCACGACGTACCTGCCGCTCGTGCCGGTCTCGGGGTTGATGTGCACCACCGACTTCGCCGCGAGCAGGGTCTTCTTCAGCGCTTCGGGCGTGGAGATGTCCGGCAGCGGCGCCTTCTCGTTCACGGCGACGCCGACGCCCACGCGCGCGAGCGGCCGCGCGCCGGTGATCTTGAGCTTCTCCAGGACCTCGGGCGTGGCGATCACCATGTCGTACTTCGCCGCGTCGGCGCCCGCCATGGTCTTCGAGAGCTGGCCCATCGGCTGGTACTCGAGCTTCACCGTATGGCCCGGAAAGGACGCGGCGAGCGGCTCGACGAAGCTCTTCGCCGCGCCGCCGGAGAGGACGCGGATTTCTTCTGCGAGAACGTTTTTCATGGAGATCAGCGTGAGGAGCGTGAAAAGCAGATATTTCATTTACGGACCCTTTTCTTTGCGGCGTTTTCAAGAAGCCTTGCGTAATTGTCGGGCGACACCGGCTCGCCGTAGAAGAATCCCTGCACCTCGTCGCAGCCGTGGCGGCGCAGGAACCCGACCTGGCGCTCGGTCTCGACGCCCTCGGCGATCACCTTGAGGTGCAGCGCGTGGCCGAGCGAGATGATGGCCTGGGCGATCACGCCTTCTTCGGCGCTCGAGGAGGCGCCGACGCCGGCCTCCGAGCCGGCGCCTATCGCGCGCACGAAGGAGCGGTCGATCTTGAGGGTGTCGATCGGCAGGTCCTTCAGGTAGGCGAGGCTCGAGTAGCCGGTGCCGAAGTCGTCCACCGAGAGCGCGATGCCGAGCGACTTCAGGCCGTGCAGCGTGGCGATCGCGGTGTTGACGTTGTGCATCACCATGCTCTCGGTGAGCTCGATCTCGAGGTGGCGCGAGTCGATTCCCGTCTCCTCGAGGATGCGCGACACCGCGCGCACCAGGCCGTCCTGGCGGAACTGGCGCGCCGAGAGGTTGACCGACACGAGGCCGGGCCTGAGCCCCTGGTCGAGCCAGGCGCGGCCCTGGCGGCAGGCCTCGCGGATCACCCATTCGCCGATCTGCACGATGAGCCCGGTCTCCTCGGCGAGCGGGATGAAGCGCTCGGGCCGCAGGAGGCCCAGCTCCGGGTGGTTCCAGCGCACCAGCGCCTCCGCCCCGGCGATCGCGCCGGTCTTGAGGTCGATCTTCTGCTGGTAGTGCAGCAGGAACTCCTTCCGGTCGAGCGCCCGGCGCAGCGCGTTCTCGAGCGACAGGCGCTCGTTGATGCGCTCGTTCATCTCGGAGGTGAAGAACTGGAAATTGTTGCGGCCGCCGTCCTTCGCGCGGTACATCGCGGCGTCGGCGTTCTTCAGCAGCGTGTCGACGTCGGCCCCGTCCTGCGGGTGCAGGCTGATGCCGGCGCTGCAGGTGACGTAGAGCTCCTTGCCGTCGATCATCATGGGCTGGCTCACCTCCAGCATGATGCGCTGCATGGCGCGGAAGATCACCTCCTCGCCGCCCTGGTCGTTCAGGATCACCACGAACTCGTCGCCGCCCAGGCGCGCCACCGTGTCGCCCTCGCGCAGCACCCCGCGCAGGCGATCGGCCATGCCGCGCAGCAGCTTGTCGCCGGTGCCGTGGCCCAGGCTGTCGTTGACGAACTTGAAGTGATCGAGGTCGATGAACACCACCGCCATGGCGCGCCCGCCGCGCTGGGCGTACACCGCCTGGCGCAGCCGATCGTGCAGCAGGTTGCGGTTGGGCAGCCCGGTGAGCGCGTCGTAGTTCGCCTGGTGCTCGAGCTGCACCTGGTAGCGCTTGCGCTCGATCGAGTACTGCATCGAGCGCAGCAGGAGCTCGCGATCCAGGCGGCTCTTCACGAGGTAGTCCTGCGCGCCGCCCTTCACCGCGGAGAGCGCGACGGTCTGGTCGTCGTTGCCGGTGAGCACGATGATCGGCACCTGGGGCGAGTGCGCGTAGACCTTGGCGAAGGTCTCCAGGCCGAAGCTGTCGGGCAGCGACAGATCGAGCAGCACCAGCGCCGGCAACCCCGTCCCGCCGCCCGTCTCGCAGCCTTTGGAGAGCAGCTCCAGGCCGTGCGCCAGGCGCTCGGCGAAGTGCAGCTGGAACGGCGCCTCGGGCTGCTCGGCCAGCATCTCGCGGATCAGGCGCGCGTCGCCCGGGTTGTCCTCGATGAGCAGGACGTTGTGCAGCAGAAACCCGGCGGCGGGGCCTTCAGTGCCCATTCGGCAGGGTTACGACCGTCAGCCAGAAAGCGTCGATCGACTTCACCACCACGATGAACTTTTCCAGGTCGACCGGCTTCGTGACGTAGCAGTTCGCGTGCAGGTTGTAGGTGCGCATCACGTCCTCCTCGGCCTTCGAGGTGGTGAGGATCACGACCGGGATGCGCTTCAACTTGTCGTCGCTCTTGATCTCCGAGAGCACCTCGCGGCCGTCCTTCTTGGGAAGGTTCAGGTCGAGCAGGATGATGTCCGGGCGCGGGCTTTGCGCGAACTTGCCCTTGCGGCGCAGGAAATCGAGCGCCTCCACCCCGTCCTTGACCCAGTGCAGGTTGCTGTAGACCTTGCCTTCCTTCAGCGCTTCGCGCGTGAGGCGCTCGTCGCCCGGGTTGTCCTCGACCAGCAGGATGTCGATGGGCCCGTTTCG
>CAYOVM010000097.1:0-4015 GCA_964407355.1 uncultured Enterobacteriaceae bacterium | reverse complement strand
GACCCATATCCGCCCGCCGTGGCGCTCGACCACCTTCTTGCAGATGGCGAGGCCGATGCCGGTGCCCGGGTATTCGCCCTTGTTGTGCAGCCGCTGGAACACCATGAAGATACGCTCGAAGTAAGCTTCCTCGATGCCGATGCCGTTGTCCCGCACCGCGAATTCCCATTCATTTTCCTTCTCTTTCGCGGAAATATGGATTCGCGGAACCGAGGCGGAGCGGAACTTGAGCGCGTTGCCGATCAGGTTCTGGAAGAGCTGCGTGAGCTGCAGGTCGTCGGCTTCGATGGTCGGCAGCGCGTCGTAAGTGACGGCGGCGCCCGCCTCCTCGATCGCCGCGCGCAGGTTGCCTATGGCGCGGCGCAGCGAGCCCTCGAGCGCCACCGGGTGGAATTCCCGGCCGCGGGTGCCGACGCGCGAGTAGGCGAGCAGGTCCTCGATGAGCTGCTTCATGCGCGCCGCGCCGTCGACCACGTAGGCCATGAACTCGCGCGCGTCGCCGTCGAAGCGGTCGCCGTAGCGGCGCATGAGGAGCTGCGTGTAGCTCGACACCATGCGCAGCGGCTCCTGCAGGTCGTGCGAGGCGACGTAGGCGAACTGCCCGAGCTCCGCGTTCGAGCGCTCGAGCTCCGCCGCCTTGCGCTTGAGCTCCTGGTGCGCCTCGCGCAGCTCGGCTTCGGCCTGCTTGCGCTCGGTGATGTCCTTGCCGACGCCGCGGTAGCCGGTGAAGCGGCCGTCGTCGTCGAAGATCGGCTCGCCGGCGAGCCACACCCAGCGCGTGCGGCCGTCGGGCAGCACGCGCTGCATCTCGAAGTCGCGGAACGGCTCGTGGCGCTCGAGCAGCGCGCGATGCTCGGCCCAGTCCTGCTCGGTGAGGTTGAGCGCCGGGCGGTCCCAGCGGGTCCGGCCGAGGTACGCCGAAGCATCGAGCCCGGTGCGCACGCCCATCTGGCCCGACATGGAGGTGAGGCGAAACTGCGCGTCCTGCTCCCAGTACCAGTCGGAGGAGAGGTCGGTCAGGCTGCGAAAGCGCGCCTCGCTCTCGCGCTGTGCGGCCTCGGCCGCCTTGCGCTCGGTGATGTCGTCGAAGATCGCGATCTCGTAGAGCGGGCGCGCGTCCGGGCCGCGGGCGAGCGCGATCGCGATCTCGACCCAGATGATCGTGCCGTCCTTGCGCACGTAGCGCTTCTCGAAGCGCACCGCATCGACCTTGCCCTCGTGCACCTCCTTGCGCTTGCGGTCGGTGAGGTCGCGGTCTTCCGGATACGAGATCTCCTTGACCGTGCGCCCGACCAGCTCGTTCTCCGGATAGCCGAGGATCTCGCACAGGCTGCGGTTGATCCGCAGGAAGCGCCCTTCGAGGCCGACGTGCGCGATGCCGGAGGCGGCGAGCTCGAAGGTCTGGCGAAACCGCTCCTCGCTCTCGCGCAGCGCCTCCTCGGCGGCGCGGCGCGCGGTGACATCGCTGAGGGTGGCGACGATGCCGTAGAAATCGGTCTCGCCGGCATGGCGCAGGAAAGCGGTGTTCACCGACACCCAGGTGATCGTGCCGTCGCCGCGCTTGATGCCGATGACCTGGCCCTGCAGCGACTGGCCGGCGCGCAGGGTGGCCTTGGTCGGGCGCTCCTCGGCGGGCAGCGGCGTGCCGTCCTCCCGGATGCACGGCAGCTGCGAGGTGAAGCCCAGCTTGCCGATCAGCTTGGCGGCGGCGAGGCCGAGGATGCGCTCGGCGGCCAGGTTGACCTCGGTCACCAGGAGATTGCGGTCGTAGACCAGGATGCCCTCGTTCGCCGAGGCGACGATCGCGCGATAGCGCTCCTCGCTTTCGCGCAGCTCGTCGGTGGATTCCAGCGGGTCTTTCCTGGCTTGGCGCGGCTTGGCCATCGGAATGTTTCCGGGTCCTCCCAGCCGGATTATGTCGTATACGGGCCCTTGGCAGCAGCTTTGTGCACTGCGAGAGCGCCGGCGCCGGCGCGGGTTTGCCTTAAGATGCCGGCCTCGTCATGCGAACCCAGGTCGGCATCATCGGCGCAGGCCCCGCGGGCCTGCTGCTCTCGCACCTCCTGCATCTGCGGGGCGTCGAGTCCGTGGTGCTCGAGAGCCGCAGCCGGCAGGAAATAGAAGCGACCGTGCGCGCGGGCGTGCTCGAGCAGGGCACGGTGGACCTGCTCGTCGCCGCCGGAATCGGGGCGCGCGCCAAGCGTGAGGGCGCGGTGCACCGCGGCATCGAGCTGCGCTTCGCCGGCCAGGGCCATCGCATCGATCTGCACGAGCTCACCGGAGGCCGCACCATCACCGTCTATGCCCAGCACGAGGTCATCAAGGACCTGGTGAAGGCGAGGCTCGACGTGGGCGCGACGATCTTCTTCGGGGTGAAAGACGTCTCCGTCTACGATGTCGACACCTCCCGCCCCAAGATCCGCTTCCACAGCGAAGGGCGGACCGTCGAGCTCGAGTGCGATTTCATCGCCGGCTGCGACGGCTTCCACGGCATCTGCCGCCGGTCCATCCCCTCGCGCGCGATGCACCTCTACGAGCGCAGCTACCCTTTCGGCTGGCTTGGAATCCTCGTGCAGGCGCCGCCTTCCTCGGAAGAGCTGATCTACGCGCTGCACGAAAAGGGCTTCGCGCTCGTCAGCACGCGCTCGCCGGAGCTGCAGCGCATGTACATCCAGTGCAGCCCGGACGACGACATCGAAAGCTGGCCCGACGGGCGCATCTGGGAGCAGCTGCGCCTGAGGCTGTCGACCCGCGAGGGCTGGAAGCCGGTCGAGGGCCCGATCACGCAGAAGGGAATCGTGGCGATGCGCAGCTTCGTCGCGGAGCCTATGCGCTTCGGCCGGCTTTTCCTCGCGGGCGACGCCGCGCATATCGTGCCGCCGACGGGCGCCAAGGGGCTCAACCTCGCGGTGGCGGACGTCCTGGTCCTGACCCGGGCCCTGGCGGGGTTCTACGCCGGCGGAAACGAGGACGCGCTGAATGCGTACTCCGCGACGTGCCTGCGCCGCGTCTGGCTCGCCGAGCGCTTCTCATGGTGGATGACTTCCATGCTGCATCGCTTCCACGGCGAGAGCCCGTTTCATCACAAGCTGCAGCTCGCCGAGCTCGACTACGTGGTTCATTCCCGCGCCGCCTCGACCAGCGTCGCCGAGAACTACGTCGGCTTGCCGATGGACATCGCGCTGGGCTAGGCGATCCGTAGTGCTTCGACCGTCGACGCCGCGCTCAAGCACATGCTGGCATCCGAAGAAACAATTACATTAGAATGGCCCGGCATAATTTCGTCTTAGGAGGAGGAATCCATGCGCGCAACAAGAATAGCCGTCGCCCTCATCGCCCTCCTGGCGACGGGCGCCGCCGCGGCCCAGACCGTGAAGATCGGCCTCATCAACACCTACTCCGGACCGATGGCCTCGAACGGCGACCAGATCCAGAAGGCGGTGGATCTGTTCATGAAGCTGAACGAGTCGAAGCTGCCGAAGGGCGTCAAGCTCGAGATCATCAAGCGCGACGACACCGGCATCAACCCGGAGACCGCGAAGCGCCTCGCGCAGGAGCTGATCGTGCGCGAGAAGGTGAGCATCCTCACCGGCGTGGTGTGGACGCCGAACGCCGCCGCCATCGCTCCGCTCACCGCGGAGGCGAAGGTGCCGTTCATCATCATGAACGCGGCCACCTCGATGCTCACGACGCTTTCGCCGTACATAACGCGCACCTCGATGACCCTGTGGCAATCGAGCTACCCGATGGGCGACTGGGCGGCGAAGAAATACAAGAGCGCCTATGTCGCGGTGGCCGACTACGGCCCGGGCCACGACGCGCAGGACGCCTTCACGAAGGCGTTCAAGGCGGGCGGCGGCACGATCGTCGGCGCCGTGCGCATGCCGCCGCCGACCTCCGACTTCGCGCCCTACCTGCAGCGCATCAAGGACGAGAAGCCCGAGGCGCTGTTCGTGTTCGTGCCGGCCGGAAAGTCGGCGACGGCGCTGATGAAGGGCTTCGGCGACCTCGGCCT
>CAYOVM010000096.1:0-12254 GCA_964407355.1 uncultured Enterobacteriaceae bacterium | reverse complement strand
TCGACGCCTTCACCACGTTCGCGCGCGGCGCGCGCGCGATCCTGGACGCCGACCGGAACCTGGAAGGCGGCAAGCACGTTGCCGCACTGACGAAGATTTTCCGGAAGCGGAAGATCGGCCCGCTGTAGATCAGCGCTTCTTCAACTGCTGCTCGAATTTCTTCCCCACCTTCTCGCGCAGCTCGTCTGAAGCCTTCACCACCGGTGGGAAATCCTTGAGCATGTCGTAAGGCCGGCAGGCGTCGATGATGGCGCGGGAGTTCCAGGTGACGCCTTTCGGCAGGCGCGGGTCGAGCGGGCCGCTCCAGTGGCGGCGGATGAAGTCGATGTCTTCGGCGGGATCGCAGCGCGTGCTCATCGCCCAGAGCACTTCGTGCAGGTCGGTCGGGTCGACGTCGTCGTCGACGACCACGACGAAGCGGCCGAGGTAGGAGCCGGACTGGCAGCTCGCGGCGAGGAAGGCGGCCTGCTTCGAGTGGCCGGCGTAGGCCTGCTTGATCGAGATGACGTTGAACATGCGCGCGCAGCCGGCTTCGTGCACCCAGACGGACTTCACGCCGCCCAGGCCCGCGCGCTCGACTTCGTCCCAGATCATGCCGGCCTTCATCACGCACTTCGAGTACGAGAAGTCCGAGGGCGGCACCATCGGGCAGGCGAGGCTGAGGATCGGGTCGTTGCGGTGGTAGATGCGCTCGATGCGAACGACGGGCTGCTCGGAGCGGCCGCCGGCGTAATAGCCGGTGAACTCGCCGAACGGGCCTTCGGGCGCGGTCTCGCCGGGGTGCATCACGCCTTCGAGGACGATCTCGGCGTGCGCCGGCATCGGCAGGCCGTAGAGCTCGCTCTCGATCACGTCGTAAGGCGCGCCGCGATGCCCGGCGGCGTAGTCGTATTCCGAGAGGCCGAAGCGGATCTCGTTGCCGCCGGCGAGGAAGAGGAGCGGATCGTGGCCGCAGCTGATGAGCACCGGGCAGGGCCTGCCCTGCTTGAAGTACTTGTCGCGGATCTGGCGGCCGTGCTTGCCGGGGGAGATCCACAGGCCGACGCGGTCGGGGCCGTGCACCATCGAGCGGTAGGTGCCGCAGTTCACCCAGTTCTCTTCCGGGTCGCGCATGATCACGAGATCGTCGGTGCCGATGTAGCGCCCGCCGTCGTGCTCGTGCAGGAACGGGGCCGGGAATTTCAAAACATCGATTTCTTTACCTTTGAGAATATTTTCGAGGATCGGCCCATCTTTGATTATTTTTGGGGGTAAAGGCTTGTGTACCTTCATCCGGTCGCGGTAGGCGCGCACCACGTCGAGCGGATGGGAAGGCACCGGAAAGCCGAGCACGATGGCGAGGCGCTTCGCCGCATTGGTGGAGCCGGAGACGGCGCGAAAGCCCTTCGGGTAGCCGGGGATGTCCTCGAACAGGATCGCCGGCGGGTTCGGCCGGCGGTAGACGATCTCCGCCACCGTCCCCATCTCGAGGTTCCAGTCGGCGCCGCGAACGCGCAGCAGCTCGCCGGCGCGCTCGAAGCGCTCGAGCGCCTCGCGCAGGTCGGCGTGCGGCGCGTCGTAGTCGTTCCAGCGATTCAGCTTGAGGGCGTCGTTCATGCGCCGGCAATCGTAACATTTTGATTCAAAAAGAACCTGCGGCCTTGCGAGGTCTCTGGTCTAATCGCGTTACGCCATGAATAAGAAGCCGCTGCTGATAGGCGTATTGCTTGTTCTTGTCGCGGGCGCGGCCGGCGGCTATTTCTATTTCACCCGGAGCACCGACGGGGCCACCCAGGGCGCCTCCGTACCGGCGCCCAAGGCAAAGGGCAGAGGCGGCTTCGACCCTAACCGCCCGACGCCGGTGCTCGCCGATGTCGCGACGAAGAAAGACGTCAACATCTACCTGAACGGCCTCGGCACGGTCACGCCGCTGCGGACCGTCACGGTGCGAAGCCGCGTCGACGGCGAGCTCGTCAAGCTGCACTTCACCGAGGGCCAGACGGTGAAGGAAGGCGACCTCCTCGCCGAGATCGACTCGCGGCCGTTCCAGGTGCAGCTCATGCAGGCCGAGGGCCAGATGGCGCGCGACCAGGCGCTGCTCGCCAACGCGCGCATCGACCTCGAGCGCTACCAGACGCTCTTCAAGCAGGACTCGATCGCAAAACAGCAGGTCGATACGCAGGCGGCCCTGGTGCGCCAGTACGAAGGCGCGGTGCGCACCGACCAGTCGCAGATCGAAAGCGCGAAGCTGCAGCTCACTTATTCGCGCGTCACGGCGCCCATCAGCGGGCGCCTCGGCCTGCGCCAGGTCGACCAGGGCAACGTGGTGCGCGCCGGCGACGCGAACGGCCTGGTGGTCATTACGCAGCTCCAGCCGGTGGCGGCGGTGTTCACCATCCCGCAGGACAGCCTGCCCGCGGTCCTGAGACAGCTGAAAGCCGGCGAGAAGCCGCCGGTCGAGGCCTGGGACCGCGAGAACCGGACGAAGCTCGCCTCCGGAACCCTCATCACGGTCGACAACCAGATCGACCCGACCACCGGCACCGTGAAGCTCAAGGCGCAATTCCCGAACAGCGACGGCTCGCTCTTCTCCAACCAGTTCGTGAACGTGCGCATGCTGCTCGAGACGCGCAAGGACACGACCGTGGTCCCCTCGGCGGCGGTGCAGCGCGGCGCGCAGGGGATGTTCGTGTACGTGGTCCGGGACGACAGCACCGTGACCGTGCGGCCGGTCAAGGTCGGCCCGACCGACGGCCCGGTGACGGCGATCGAAGCGGGCGTGCAGCCCGGCGAGCGCGTGGTCACCGACGGCGTCGACCGGCTGCGCGAAGGCGCGAAGATCGAACTGGCGCAAAGGCCGGCTTTCGATAAAGAAGAAAGCAGAAGAGAAGAAAGCAGAAAAGGCAGCAGGAAAAAAGCGCAGTGAACCTTTCCCGGCTGTTCATCCTGCGGCCGGTCGCGACTTCGCTCCTCATGGTGGCGATCCTCATCTCGGGGATCCTCGCCTACCGCCAGCTGCCGCTCTCCGCCCTGCCCGAGGTCGACTATCCGACGATCCAGGTGCTGACGTTCTACCCGGGCGCGAGCCCGGAGGTGATGACCTCGTCGGTGACCGCGCCGCTCGAGCGCCAGTTCGGCCAGATGCCGGGCCTGCGCCAGATGTCCTCGACCAGCTCCGGCGGCGCCTCGGTGCTCACGCTGCAGTTCAACCTGGAGATGTCGCTCGACGTGGCCGAGCAGCAGGTGCAGGCGGCGATCAACGCCGGCTCGAACTTCCTGCCGAGCGACCTGCCGGCGCCGCCGGTCTACAACAAGGTGAACCCGGCCGACGCGCCGATCCTGACGCTCGCGCTCACCTCGGGCACGCTGCCGCTGCCGCAGGTGCAGAACCTCGCCGACACGCGCCTCGCGCAGAAGCTCTCGCAGGTGAGCGGCGTGGGCCTGGTCACGCTCGCCGGCGGGCAGCGCCCGGCGGTGCGCGTGCAGGCGAACCCGAAGGCCCTCTCGGCGAACAACCTCAACCTCGAGGACCTGCGCACCGCGATCACCTCGGCCAACGTCAACCAGGCGAAGGGCAGCTTCGACGGCGCGCAGCGCGCCTACACCATCGACGCCAACGACCAGCTGCGCTCCGCCGAGGAGTACCGGAAGATCATCGTCGCATTCCGCAACGGCGCGCCCATCATGCTGACCGACGTCGCCGACGTGATCGAGGACGCCGAGAACGTGCGCCTCGCCGCCTGGATGAACGACGTGCCGGCGGTCATCATCAACATCCAGCGCCAGCCCGGCGCGAACGTGATCCAGGTCGTCGACCGGGTGAAGAAGCTCCTGCCGCAGCTGCAACAGTCGCTGCCGCCCGGCGTGCAGGTGACGCTCCTCACCGACCGCACCGTCACCATCCGCGCCTCGGTGCACGACGTGCAGCTCGAGCTCCTCGTCGCCATCGCGCTGGTGGTGATGGTGATCTTCCTTTTCCTGCGCAGCGCCGCGGGCACCATTATCCCGAGCGTGGCGGTGCCCCTCTCGTTGGTGGGCACCTTCGGCGTCATGTATCTCGCCGGCTTCTCGATCAACAACCTCACCTTGATGGCGCTCACCATCGCCACCGGCTTCGTGGTCGACGACGCCATCGTGATGATCGAGAACATCGCGCGCCACGTCGAGCAGGGAATGGCGCCGATGGAAGCGGCGCTCAAGGGGGCGGGCGAGATCGGCTTCACCATCATCTCGCTCACCTTCTCCCTGATCGCAGTCCTGATACCGCTTTTGTTCATGGGCGACGTGGTCGGGCGTTTGTTCCGCGAGTTCTCGATCACGCTGGCCGTAGCGATACTGATATCCGCCGTGGTGTCGCTCACGCTCACCCCCATGATGGCTGCCCGGCTTTTAAAGAAAAAAAATGCCCGGGAGGAAAAGGAAAACGCCTGGTTCAAAAAGCTGGTGACGCGCTATGAGAGCGCGCTGGAATACGTCCTCGACCGTCAAACGACGACCCTGTGGGTCGCCCTGGGCACGATCGCGCTCACCGTGCTTCTCTATATCGTCGTGCCGAAGGGCTTCTTCCCGGTCCAGGACACGGGCGTCATCCAGGCGGTGACCGAAGCCCCGCAGTCGACGTCGTTCCAGTCGATGCGGCAGAAGCAGATCGAGCTCGCGAAGGCGCTGCTCGAGGACCCGTCGGTGGCGAGCATCTCGTCGTTCATCGGCGTGGACGGGACGAACACCACGCTCAACTCCGGCCGGATGCTCATCAACCTCAAGCCGCACTCGGATCGTCCCGGCGCGCCGGAGGTGATGCGCACGCTGCAGGAGCGCGCCGGCGCGCTCGAGGGCATCACCCTCTACATGCAGCCGGTGCAGGACCTGACGGTCGAGGACAAGGTGAGCAAGACGCAGTACCAGTTCACCCTCGAGGCGGGCAGCGGCGCCGAGCTGTCAGTCTGGGTTAACCGATTGTTGGAAAAACTCCAAACCATTCCCGAGCTCGCGGACGTCACGAGCGACCTGCAGGACCAGGGGCTGCAGGCCTACGTCGACATCGACCGCGACACCGCGGCGCGCATGGGCGTGACGCCCGCGGCGGTGGACAACGTGCTCTACAACGCCTACGGCCAGCGCCTCATCTCGACCATCTTCACGCAGTCGAACCAGTACCGCGTGGTGCTCGAGGTGAAGCCCGAGTTCGCGAAGGGCCCGCAAGCGATCGCCGAGCTCTACGTCCCCTCGGTCACCGGGCAGCAGGTGCCGCTCGGCTCGATCGCGAGGATCATCGAGCGGCCTTCCGCTCTCGCCATCAACCACCTCGGCCAGTTCCCCGCGGCGACGGTGTCGTTCAACCTCAAGCCGGGCGCCTCGCTCGGCGGCGCGGTCAAGGCGATCGAGGCGGCGGAGCGCGACATCGGCATGCCGGCGGGCGTGCGCACGAGCTTCCAGGGCGCGGCGCTCGCCTTTCGCGCCTCGCTCAGCAACACGCTGTGGCTGATCCTCGCCGCGGTGGTCACCATGTACATCGTGCTCGGCGTGCTCTACGAGAGCTACATCCACCCGGTGACGATCCTCTCCACGCTGCCCTCGGCCGGCGTCGGCGCGCTGCTCGCCCTGCTCATCGCGCGCCAGGACCTCGGCGTGGTCGCCATCATCGGCATCATCCTGCTCATCGGCATCGTCAAGAAGAACGCCATCATGATGGTCGACTTCGCCCTCGATGCCGAGCGCACCGAAGGAAAAAGCCCGCGCGAGGCGATCACCCAGGCCTGCCTGCTGCGGCTGCGCCCGATCCTGATGACCACCGCCTCCGCCCTCCTCGCCGGCCTGCCGCTGATGCTCGGCACCGGCGTCGGCTCCGAGCTGCGCCATCCGCTGGGATTGACGATGGTCGGCGGATTGATCGTGAGCCAGGTGCTGACGCTGTTCACCACGCCGGTGATTTATTTGTGGTTCGACAGGCTTGTTCATCGGGGCCGGGAAAAAGGCGCAGGGATGGAGAAGGCATGAGGCTCGCTCCGTTTTTTGCCCCCCTGACAAGGGGGGAAGCGAGCCCCGCGAGCGGGGGGTTGTCTTTCGCCTTTGAGAATTCATTACCTGCTCTAAAACCAACCCCCCGTTCGCCTTTGGCTCACGCCCCCCTTGTCAGGGGGGCAACAGGAACGACCGGATGAATATCTCCGAGCCCTTCGTCCGGCGCCCCGTAGCGACTACGCTGCTCACCATCGGCATCGCGCTCGCGGGGATGGTGGCGTTCAAGCAGCTCGCGGTCGCGCCTCTGCCGCAGGTGGCGTTCCCGACCATCTCCGTGTCGGCCAACCTGCCGGGGGCGAGCCCCGAGGTGATGGCGGCGACCGTGGCGATGCCGCTCGAGCGCGCGCTGGGGCGCATCGCCGGCGTGACCGAGATCACCTCGTCTTCGTCCCTGGGCTCGACGCGCGTCACGCTGCAGTTCGAGCTCTCGCGCAACATCGACGGCGCCGCGCGCGAGGTGCAGGCGGCGATCAACGCCGCGCGCAGCCAGCTGCCGACGAGCCTGCCGAACAATCCCACCTACCGCAAGGCCAACCCGGCGGATGCGCCGGTGATGATCCTCGCGCTTACCTCGGGCCAGTACAGCCAGGGGCAGATGTACGACTACGCGCAGACGGTGCTCGCGCAGAAGCTGTCGCAGCTCGACGGCGTCGGCCAGGTCGACATCGGCGGCAGCTCGCTGCCCGCCGTGAGGGTCGAGACGAACCCGGCGACGCTGGCGAAATACGGCATCGGCCTGGAGGACGTGCGCGCGGCGATCAACGCGAGCAACGCCAACCGGCCGAAGGGCATCGTCGAGGACGGCGAGCGCGCCTGGCAGATCTACGCCAACGACCAGTCGAAGAGCGCCGCCGAGTACCTGCCGCTGATCATCGCTTACAGGAACGGCGCCGCGGTGCGCCTGGGCGACGTCGCCGAAGTGGTCGACTCGGTGCAGGATCTGCGCAACTACGGCTCGGCGAACGGCAAGCCCTCCGTGCTGCTCATCATCCGCGCCCAGCCCGACGCCAACATCATCGAGACGGTCGACCGCGTGATGGCGATCATGCCGCTGCTGAAGAGCTCGATCCCGGCGGCGATCGACCTCGATGTGATGATGGAGCGCACCTCCACGATCAGCGCCGCGATCCACGAGGTGGAGCGCGCGCTGGTGATCGCGATGGCCCTCGTGATCCTGGTGGTGCTGCTCTTCCTGCGCAACCTTCGGGCGGCGGTCATCCCCGCGGTGGCGGTGCCGGTGTCGCTCATCGGCACCTTCTCGGTGATGTACCTCGCGGGCTTCAGCATCAACAACCTCTCGCTGATGGCGCTCACGGTCGCGACCGGCTTCGTGGTCGACGACGCCATCGTGGTGCTCGAGAACACCACCCGGCACGTCGAGGGCGGCATGCCGCCGTACCAGGCGGCGCTGCGCGGCGCGCGCGAGGTCGGCTTCACCGTGCTCTCGATGAGCGTGTCGCTGGTCGCGGTGTTCATTCCGATCCTGCTGATGGGCGGCATCGTCGGGCGCATCTTCCGCGAGTTCTCGATCACTCTGTCGGTGGCGGTGCTGGTGTCGCTGGTGGTCTCGCTCACCACCACGCCGATGATGTGCGCGAGATTGTTGAGGAAAGAGGAACCGGGAAAACAGGTCAATAAATTAAGTCTTTTTTCAAAGAGCGTGTTCGATTCGATCCTGAAAGGCTACAGGACCAGCCTGGGCTGGTCGCTGCGCCATGCGCCGATCGTCGTGCTGATCCTGCTCGCGACGATCGCCCTGAATTTCGTGCTGTACGCAAAGATCCAGAAAGGCTTCTTCCCGCAGCAGGACACCGGGCGCCTGTTCGGCAACGTGCGCGCCGACCAGGGGATCTCGTTCCAGGCGATGCGCGGCAAGATGGAGGCGTTCGTGAACATCGTGCGCGCCGACCCGGCGGTGGAGAACGTCACCGGCTTCACCGGCGGCGGGCAACGCAACCGCGGCTTCATGTTCATCCAGCTGAAGCCCCTCGAGGTGCGCAAGGTCTCGGCCGAAGCGGTCGTCACGCGCCTGCGCGCGCAGCTCTCGAAGGAGCCGGGCGCGCAGCTCTTCCTCGCCCAGGCGCTCGACGTGCGCGCCGGCGGGCGCGGCAGCGACTCGAGCTACCAGTTCACGCTGCTCGCCGACGACGTGGAGCAGCTGCGCACCTGGGCGCCGCGCCTCGAGCGCGAGCTGCGCACCATCCCAGAGATCGCCGACATCTCGAGCGACCAGGAGGTGCGCGGCCTGCAGACCTCGCTCGTCATCGACCGCGAGACCGCGGCGCGCCTCGGCCTCGGCCCGCGCCAGGTCGATTCGGCGCTCAACCTCGCCTTCGGCCAGGCGATCGTCTCGACCATCTACCGCGAGCTCAACCAGTACCGCGTGGTCATGGAGGCGGCGCCCCGGTTCTGGCAGAGCCCCGAGGGCCTCAAGGATGTGAATCTGATCAACAAGGATAAAAACCTGGTGCCCCTGTCGGCCATCGCCCGCTGGGAGACCACCAACGCGCCGCTCTCGATCAACCACCAGAGCCAGTTCGTCGCCTCGACCATCTCGTTCAACCTGAAGGAAGGCGTGTCGCTCTCGCAGGCGACCGACGCGGTGCAGGCGGCGATGGCGCGCATCGGCATGCCCACGACGATCCACGGCTCGTTCCAGGGCACCGCGCGCCAGTTCACCGCCTCGCTCGAGAACCAGCCCTGGCTGATCCTCGCCGCGCTGGTCGTGATCTACATCGTGCTCGGCGTGCTCTACGAGAGCCTGGTGCACCCGATCACCATCCTCTCCACGCTGCCCTCGGCCGGCGTCGGCGCGCTCCTCGCGCTGATGCTCTTCGGCAAGGAGCTCAACATCATCGCCATGATCGGCGTGATCCTCCTGATCGGCATCGTCAAGAAAAACGCGATCATCATGATCGACCTCGCCATCGCTTCTCAGCGAGACAAGGACATCTCCCCGGAAAAAGCGATATTCGAAGCCGCCGTATTGCGCTTCCGGCCGATCATGATGACCACGATGGCCGCGCTCTTCGGCGCCATGCCGCTCGCGATCGGCTTCGGCTACGGCGGCGACCTGCGCCAGCCGCTCGGCATCTCCATCATGGGCGGGCTCGTGCTCTCGCAGCTCCTTACGCTCTACACCACGCCTGTGGTCTACTTGTACCTCGACCGCCTGCGCCTTCGCTTTTCGAGAAAACGCCTTTCACAAGCGAACCCCGCGTGAAACCACGCTCCGCATTCTTCGTTTTCCTTCTTCTTTCCGGTTGCGCGGTCGGCCCCGACTACAAGCGCCCGGACGCGCCCGCTTCCCCCGAGTTCAAGGAAGCGAGCGACGCCTGGAAGCAGGCGCAGCCGCGCGACGAGATCGCGCGCGGCACGTGGTGGGAGATCTTCGGCGACCCGCTGCTGAACGAGCTGGTAGCGAAGGTCGACGTCTCCAACCAGAGCCTCGCCGCCTCCGAGGCGCAGTTCCGCCAGGCGCAGGCCGCGATCAACGTCGCGCGCGCGCCGTTCTTCCCTTCGCTCGACGCCAACGCATCGATCACGAAAAGCCGCTCGCCCACCGGCGTGACCGGCGGCACGACCGCCGGCCGGATCCTCACGCAGCGCAGCGCGAGCGTCGCGGCCGACTGGGAGCTCGACCTGTGGGGCCGCATCCGCCGCCAGATCGAGGCGGCGGAGGCTTCGGCCGGCGCGAGCGCCGGCGAGCTCGCCTCGGCGCGCCTGTCGCTCCAGGCGCAGCTCGTCACCAACTATTTCGCCCTGCGCCTGCTCGATGTGCAGAAGCAGCTCCTCGACGACACCGTCGCCGCGTTCCGCAAATCGCTCGAGCTGACCAACAACCGCTACAACGTCGGCGTCGCGGCGAAGGCGGACGTCGTGCAGGCCGACGCCCAGCTGAAAAGCACGCTCGCGCAAGGCGTCGACCTCGGCGTGCAGCGCGCGCAGCTCGAGCACGCGATCGCGGTTCTCACCGGCGTCGCCCCCTCGCAGCTCGCGATCGCGCCGCAGCCGACCTACAAGGCGGAGCTGCCGGTGATCCCGCCGGGGCTTCCGTCCGCGCTCCTCGAGCGCCGCCCCGACGTCGCCGCCGCCGAGCGCCGCATGGCCGCCGCCAACGCCCAGATCGGCGTGGCGAAAGCCGCCTGGTTCCCGCAGCTGACGCTCGGCATGAACTACGGCTTCCGCAGCTCGGACGCGGCGACGTGGTTCACCGCCCCGAGCCACTTCTGGTCCCTCGGCCCCGCCCTCGCCATGAGCCTCTTCGACGCGGGCCTGCGCCGCGCCCAGACCGCCCAAGCGATGGCCGCCTACGACGCCACCGTCGCCAACTACCGCCAGACCGCCCTTACCGCGCTCGCCGAAGTGGAGGACAACCTCGCCGCCCTGCGCATCCTCGAGGAAGAAGCAAAGCTGGAACAAGACGCCGTCGACGCCGCCCGCCAGTCCCTCGAGCTCACCGTCAACCAGTACAAGGCCGGCACCGTCAGCTTCCTGAACGTCGTGACCGTCCAGGCGCAGCTCCTCGCCGAGGAGCGCAACGCGGTCAATCTTGTGAATCGGCGGTTGGCTGCTACGGTCGCGCTGGTTCGTTCGATTGGCGGCGGGTGGCAGGCGCAGTAGCGCCCGGGACGCCGATTCGCCGCCGCCGCGCCCGGCGGCGTGAAGAACTCCTCAAGTGACGGCGAGAAAGTCGCTCGGGGTGATGTGTTTCACGTCGGCCGGCGCAGTTGTGTGGAACAGTAACGCCGGCAGGCTTCCAGGAAAGGAGTTTGGCATGCGCCAATCCAAGCGTATTTCCGTGTCTCTTATCGCGATGATGCTGCTGGCCATCGCGGGCTGCGCGAGCAGCCCGGAAAAAGGCGGCAGCTCCTACTTCGACGACGCCGCGACCACAGCGAAGGTGAAGAAGGCGATCTTCAGCGAGTCGTCGCTCAAAGTCACCGACGTCAGCGTCAGCACCGACAACAAGGTGGTTCATCTGACGGGCTCGGTGAAATCGCGCGCCGAAAAAGCCAAGGCGGCCCAGGTCGCCGGCGCGGTGGAGGGGGTCAAGCGAGTGAAGAACGACCTGCAGATCAAGCAGTAAATCCGCGCGCAAGGCGCGGGGATCAAAGCTGCTGTTGCAGCCAGCTCGCGATCGAGCGCGTATCCATCGCGCCTGAGACGCGTGCGACTTCCCGGCCGTTTCGGAACAGGATCATCGTGGGAATCGAGCGGATGCCGAAGCGGCCGGCGATGGCCTGGGCGCGCCCGGTGTCCAGCTTCGCGAAGCGCACGCGGGTCTTGAAGTCTTCGGCGGCGCGTGCGAAGGCGGGCGCCATGGCGTGGCAGGGGCCGCACCAATCGGCCCAGAAGTCGACCAGGACGGGCAGCTCGGTGCGGTTTATGAAGGAGTCGAACTTGCTCTCGTCGAGGGTGGCGGGTTTGCCGTCGAGGAGAGGGCTACCGCATTTGCCGCACTTCGGATCTTCGCCGAGCCGGGCGGTGGGGACGCGGTTGGCAGTGCCGCAGTTGGCGCACGAGAGCAGGACTTTGTCCTGGATTTGGGTGTCGGCGGCCATTCGGGTTAGCTAGGGGCGCCGGCGTCGGATTCAAGTCCATGGGCTCCCGTGTTTCGGCGTTGACGCTTGCAGAGCCGGCGGCATGCCGCTTGCTGCGCCCGTCGAATGAGACGACGCAGAAAAAGCGCTGCCGTTTCAGCGTGATTTCAGGCGCTCGATGTAGTCCGCGTTCGGACAGAATTCCCGGTAGCCGGCGCGCTCGCGCTTCTCTTCCTCCAGCCATTTCGCGCAGCTCGCGCTCACGCCGCAGTTCAGGCAACGGCGGACGGCGATGGCGTAGTCGTAGCCCACGGCCTGAGTGATGGCGTCGGGAAGGGCCGCGCCCTGGCGCCTGAGCATCGCCCCGAGAAGAATCGGGCGGTCATAACGCAGCGCGCGCCGCCACATCACGACCGAGATCGACAGGGCGAGGACGCCGATCAGGACGACGGGCGCGAAGAGCGCGAGGGTGCTCATCAGGGGACTCATTCCAGCCTCCTTTACGATGCTCTGAGCTCCAAGTTACGCCGTCCAGAGACGGGCGCTTTGATCTCGCTCAAACCGTCGCGCCGGCCACAAGCGATCGGAGCGAATCTTGCATCGGAAGCGTTGACCGAAGGAGACCCCATGGGAACCGTTCAGGATCCGCGCAAGCAGGAGAAGAAGCAGCCGTTTCCGCCGCAGGAGCAGGAAATGCCGGGCAGCGAAGCC
>CAYOVM010000095.1:11274-12342 GCA_964407355.1 uncultured Enterobacteriaceae bacterium | reverse complement strand
CGCCTGCTTCACGGCTTGATTGATCCATATCAATACCGGCGCCGGCCGCGATCCTAGGATGGGATCGAAGCGAGAACACGAAGCCATGAAAGGCGAACGAGGCGGATTCCGAATGCTGCGGCGGGACCAGCTCCTTCAGGAGCTGGTCCACGACAGCTATAAATCCGGGCGCAAGCTGCCCGAGCCGACGCGCTGCCCGGACTGCGGGGCGGTATATCGGCGGGGGCGCTGGACCTGGGGCGCCGCGGCGCAGGACGCGCACGCAGAGCGCTGTCCGGCCTGCCATCGCGTTCACGATCGCATGCCCGCGGGCTACGTCACGCTCGGCGGCGCCTTCTACGAATCGCATCGCGACGAGATCTTGCGGCGCATACGGCGCTGCGAAGAGGCGGAGAAGAAGGAGCATCCGCTGCAGCGCATTATCGCCGTCGACGCGAATGCGCACGGCAGCATCGTGACGACGACGGATACGCATCTCGCGCGCCGCATCGGCGACGCGCTGCGCGACGCCTACAAGGGCGAGCTCGAATACCGCTACAACAAGGAAGAGAACCTTCTGCGCGTCGCCTGGAGCCGCTGAAGGCGCGAAACCGAGGAGTCACCGATGAAAGTCAGAGAGTTCTGCAGCAAGGATGTCGTCACCGTCGAGCCGCTCGCCAGCCTGCGCGAGGCCTCGATCCTGATGCGCAACCATCACGTCGGCGCCTTGGTCGTGGTCGAGAAGACCGGCACGGGCGACAAGCCGAAGGGCATCATCACCGACCGGGACATCATCGTCGCCGTGATCGCCGTGCCCGGCGCGCGCCCCGAGGGCATCCGGGTGGGGGACGCGATGTCGACGCGGCTCGCGGTGGCGCGCGAAGACGACGGCGTCTTCGAGGCGGCGCAGGTCATGGCCGAACGCGGCGTGCGCCGGCTTCCGGTCGTCGGGCAGGACGGCACGCTGCGAGGTCTTGTCTCCGCCGACGACATCCAGCGAGTCGTATCCGCCGAAATGGCGAACCTCGCCGCCGCGCTCAAGAAAGGCGCCCAGCGCGAGGTGATCGAGCGTCGTGTGCTCGACGTGCT
>CAYOVM010000095.1:0-11174 GCA_964407355.1 uncultured Enterobacteriaceae bacterium | reverse complement strand
CGCGAGGTGATCGAGCGTCGTGTGCTCGACGTGCTGACGCGCGGCGGTTAGCAGGTAGCAACAGTCCTGCGGCGCTCAGCGGAAGTGGTAGACGCCGTTGAGCAATAAGACGTCCTGGTCCTTCGTGCCGATTCCGCCGCCGCCGAAGCCGCTGTAGCGCTGCCATTGCACGCGGACGCTGAAGTCGCGGGTCGCGGCGTATTCGCCGCCGACGCCGAACAGGATGTCGCCGTGCTTCTCGTCGAAGCCGTCCCCCTTCGCCCGGCCGCGGTAGGCGCCCAGCTTGCCGTAGACCGAGAAGCTGTCGTTCAGCGGAATGATGCCCAGAACCGCGGCGTCGAGCGCGGAGCTGTCCAGGGGATGGCCGTTGATGGTCGTCTTGCCCAGATCGGTGTAGCCGAGCTCCACCGCGAAGTTGCGGTGCAGCCGGTAGCCTCCGATCAGGTTCCAGACGGTTTCGCCGTCGCCGTTGAACCCCAGTCCGCCCGCCACGTACGGGGCGCGCGCGTCGGTTTGCGCCTGCGCGAAGGCGGCGGGGGCGGCGAGGATCACTGCGGCGGCGCTTGCCGCGTTCAGCCAGAGCCTGCTGACTTGCATGACATACTCCTTTCGAGGTAAGTGCCGGCAGGACGCAAGAACCGGTCCCACCGGCCGGGAAACCACCTCGGCCGGCGTCCGACCGGAGAGCTCAGCCCTTCGAGCCTCGGACCTTGTTCTTCGGCCGGATGTCGCTCAGCAGGATGGTGACGACGAGGACGAGGCCGCAGGCGGCGGCGAAGAGGAACAGCAAGATCGCCAGCCCCGGGTAGCCGAACAGGCGAAAGTCGGTCTCGACGCCCATGAGGAGGGCGGCGCCGACGATGAGCGCGGCGAGCACGAGGCCCAGGGTGATGCGGTTGGCCACTTTCTGCAGGCCTTCCATGAGGCGCGCCTCGTCGATCGTATCCACGCGGATGCGAAAGTCGTTGTCGGCGAGCCGGTCGAGGATGCGGTTCACGCGCCCCGGCAGGTGGGTGACGAAGTTCTTCGCGTCCACCGCGGCGCTGAAGAGCGACCCGAGCGACAGATCGCGCTTCATCTGCTCCTCGGTGATCTCCGCCGCGTGGCGGCGCAGCGCGGCGTTGGGGTCGAACTGCGGCGAGAGCGTCAGGCCGATCTCGTCCAGGTTGAGCAGCGTCTTGCCGATCATCGCCAGCTCGGGGGGCAGGCGAATGCCGTGGTCCGCCGCGATCCTCAGGAGCATCAGCACCGCGCGGCCCACCTGAGGGCGCTGGTGTGCGACCTCGTCGTGCTGCGCGAGGATGTCGGCGACGCCGCGCGCGAAGCCGGCCTCGTCCGCATCGTCGGATCGGCTGCCGAGCAGGACCAGCGTTTTCGCCGCGTCGTCGGCGCGATTCTCGCTCACCGCGAGCAATAGCTGCAGCAGGCGGTCGCGCAGCGCGGGCGCGATGCGCGCCACCATGCCCAGATCGATGAGCGCGATCCGCTCGCCGGCGAGGAACACGTTCCCCGGATGCGGATCGGCGTGGAACATCCCGTCGCGCAGCATCTGCTTCAGGTAGGCGCGAAACAGCGCGTCGGCGAGCCGGTCGCCGTCCACCTCCATGCGCGCGAGCGGCGTGAGCGCCGTCACCTTGGTGCCGGCGACGAACTCCATCGTCAGCAGGCGCGCCGTGCTGTAGGACTGCACCGGCTGCGGCACGCAGATCTCCTCGATCTCGCGCAGGTTGCGCCCGATGGTGCGCAGGTGCATCGCCTCCTGGCGAAAGTCGAGCTCGCGCAGCATCGACTTGCGGAACTCCTCGAAGAGCTGCGCGACGCCGTAGCGCCGGCCGAACTCGGTGCGCTCGTCGACAAAGCGCGCGACCTGGCCGATCGCCTCGAGGTCGCTCAGGACCTGGTCGCGGATGCCCGGGCGCTGCACCTTCAGCGCCACTTCCCGCCCGTCGCGCAGCACGGCGTGGTGGACCTGGGCGATCGAGGCCGCGGCGAGCGGCTCGGGGTCGATCGACCGGAACGCCTTCGACAGGCGCACGCCGGGCAGCTCGTCCTCGAGGATCTTCCCGATCTCGGCGAAGGGCAGCGGCTCGCACTCGTTCTGCAGCCGCTTCAGGGCCTCGGCATAGGCGGGCGGCACGAGGTCGGGCCGGGTCGAAAGGAGCTGGCCGAGCTTGATGAATGTCGGGCCCAGCCTCTCAAGATCGTCGGCCAGCTCGTGCGCCTCGGGCGGCGGCGCATCCGGCGCGGCCGGGCTCTGAGGCAACAGGTCGTCCAGGCCGGCGCCTCTCACCAGGTCGCTGCGGCCGTACTTGAACAGCAGCAGCGCCACGTCCTTGTAGCGGGCCAGATGCTCGGGCTTCAGGGAAATGGACATGCATGCCCCGGTCAGCAAATGCCGTGCCCGCACCCGCTTAACAATCGGATGGAACCATGGGCCTCATGCCGCGCCGACCCCTGCAGAGCATCCTGAAGTACGGCCTGATCGCCGGCGGCATCGCGCTGCTGGTCCTCATCGTCGCCAATCTCGCGCTCGGCGACAAGCGCATCGACCATAAGGTCGAGCACGAATACCCGGTCGCCTCCGACCAGTTCCGGCGTGTGGTGAGCGCGATGCTCGGGCCGTCGCTCCTGCCGGGCAACCGCAGCGAGGCGCTCGTCAACGGCGAGCGCATTTTCCCGGCGATGCTGAAAGCGATCCGCGAGGCGCGCCGCACCATCACCTTCGAGATGTACATCTTCGCCGGGGGCGAGGTCGGCGAGGCGTTCACCGCGGCGTTCGAGGAGCGCGCCCGCGCGGGGGTGAAGATCCATTTCCTCTACGACGCGCTGGGCAGCAGCAAGATCGACAAGAAGTATCTCGAGCGCCTGGAGAAGGCCGGCGTGGAGATCGCGAAATACAACCCGCTGCGCATCTACACGCTCGCGCAGATGAACAACCGCACGCACCGCAAGCTGATGGTGGTGGACGGACGCGTCGGCTTCACCGGCGGCGCCGGCGTCCAGGACGAGTGGGCGGGCGATGCCCAGGACCCGCGGCACTGGCGCGACACGCACTTTCGCACGGAAGGCCCGGCCGTCGCGCAGATGCAGGCGGCTTTCATGGAGAACTGGGTCGAGACCACGGGCCGCGTGCTGCACGGCGAGGCCTACTTCCCGCGGCTCGGCGCCGCCGGCAAGGAGCTCGCCCAGGTCGTGGTCGCCTCGCCGGGCGGCGGCGGCGAGAGCATGCAGCTTCTCTATCTTCTGTCGATCGCCGCGGCGGCGAAGACGATCCAACTCGCCAACGCCTACTTCGTCCCGGACAACGTGGAGGCCGACACGCTGGCCGCCGCGGCGAAGCGCGGCGTGAAGGTGCAGATCATCGTGCCCGGCCCGATCATCGACAACAAGAACGTCCGGCGCGCCTCGCGCGCGAGCTGGGGCGACATGCTGCGCGCCGGGGTCGAGATCTACGAGTACCAGCCCACGATGTACCACGTGAAGTCGATGGTGGTGGACGGGCTCTGGACCAGCGTCGGCTCCACCAACTTCGACTCGCGCTCGTTCAGCACCAACGACGAGGCCAACCTGAACGTCTACGACGCGGGCTTCGCCGCCGACCAGGAAGCGATCTTCGCGCGCGACCTGAAACAGTCGCGCCGGGTGACGCTCGAGGAATGGCAAAACCGGCCGTGGAAAGAAAAGGCGCTCGAGGCGGCGATGGGCCTGCTCAGCTCGCAGCTGTAAGGGGCCGCAGCTATGACGCGAAGGCGCTGCGGTACTATGGCTGGACAAGGGGGTGCGCAGCCGTGGGCTATCGTCATCGGGTCGCCAGGCGGGACGATCTGGCGCAGATCGTCGAGATCTATAACTCGACCATACCGTCGCGCATGGTGACCGCCGACACGCAGCCCGTGCCGGTGGAAAGCCGCGTCCGCTGGTTCGAGGAGCACACGCCCGGTTTCCGCCCCATGTGGGTCGTCGAGCATGAAAACCGGATCGCGGGCTGGCTCAGCTTCTCGTCCTTCTACGGGCGGCCCGCGTACAACGGCACCGCCGAGGTCAGCATTTACATTCACGAGGCGTTGCGCCGCAAGGGGCTCGGGTCGTATTTCCTGGAGGCGGCGCTGAAGGAGGCGCCGAAGCTGAGCGTCTTCACGCTGCTCGGATTCATCTTCGGGCACAACCAGCCGAGCCTGGAGCTCTTCCAGCGCAAATTCGGATTCGCCCGTTGGGCCACGCTGCCCAAAGTGGCGAATCTCGACGGCATCGAGCGTGACCTGGTCATCGTAGGCCGGCGCGTCTGATCTGCGAAGGCATCCATAAGGCAGGACCGACCCAGCGCAGCGTCAGGTTCCGGACAGCCGCCGGGCTTTCGCGGCCGATGGATCGAATCCGGTCGTTTCCTGTCATACACGTTCTTCCCGCACGATGGACAAGAAGCGCGTCCCCTTCTGTAGAATGAATTTCCGATGAAGAGAGTCGCGGTCTACAGCAGCACCGCCCGCACGCGGCCGGCCGAGGAAGCGCCTGAAGTTCCACGGGAAAAAGCCTCCGGGCCGTCTTCGTGGAAGCTGTTCCTGGAGCGTAACCGGCGAAGGCTCGGCATCGCCGCGGGCGCGCTCGCGGTAGTGCTTATCGCTACGGCGGCGTGGACTCTCGGCCCGCAACTGCGCGGCCTCAGCCAGGCGGACGTGGAAGCCGCGATCCAGCGGGCGCTCGAGGCGAACCCGCCGCGCCCCACCGCCGCGGATGCCTACGAAAAGATCCTGCCCTCGGTGGTCCACGTGCGCGGGCTGACGACCGAGGCCGACCCGGAGCCGGCGAAGCCGGAGGAGAAGAAGGAAGAAAAGCAGAAGAAGGAAGAAAAGAAGGAAGAGAAAACCGCCGAGGACGCGAGCGTGGAGAAGACGCCCGCGGGCAACGTCGGCACCGGCGTGGTGATCGTCGACACCGGCATCATTCTCACCAACCTGCACGTGGTCAGCGGTGCGAAGCGCATCAGGGTCACTTTCTTCGACGGGCTGGAATCCGAGGCCGAGGTGATCGGCGTGCGTCCCGAGCACGACCTCGCGGTGCTGCAGGCGAAGAAGATCCCGGACGATCTGTTCGCGGCGACGATGCGCTCGACCAACGGGCTGCGCATCGGCGACGAGGTGGTGGCGGTGGGCTTTCCCTTCGGCATCGGCCCGTCGGCGTCCGCGGGCGTGATCTCGGGCCTCAAGCGTGAATACCGTTCCGAGCAGGGCCGGCGCATCCTCAGCAACCTGATCCAGTTCGACGCCGCGGTGAATCCGGGCAACTCGGGCGGGCCGCTGGTCACGACCGAAGGGGAGGTGATCGGCATCGTCACCGGCCTTCTCAACCCGACCGAGCAGCGCGTGTTCATCGGCATAGGCTTCGCGGTCCCGATCGAGAACGCGGCGGCGGCGGCGGGCCTTTCTCCTTTCTAGCGGGGGGCACATGGAGCAACCAGGCGTGCAGAAGGCGGCGGAAGTTTCCTCCCTCATGGAGCGCATCCTCTACGAAGTGAAGAAGGTCGTCGTCGGTCAGGACCACTTCCTCGAGCGCGTGCTGGTCGCGGTGCTCGCGCAGGGGCACCTGCTCGTCGAGGGCGTGCCGGGCCTCGCGAAGACGCTCACCGTCAAGACGCTCGCGCAGACGGTGCGCGGCGCCTTCCGCCGCATCCAGTTCACGCCCGACCTGGTGCCCGCCGACCTCGTCGGCACGCGCATCTACAACCAGAAGACCGGCGACTTCGCCACCTCCCTCGGCCCGGTGTTCTGCAACCTGCTGCTCGCCGACGAGATCAACCGCGCGCCGGCGAAAGTGCAGAGCGCGCTGCTGGAGGTGATGCAGGAGCGCCAGGTGACGATCGCGGGCGAGACGCACCGCGTGCCCGACCCGTTCCTCGTCATGGCGACGCAGAACCCGATCGAGACCGAGGGCACCTATCCGCTGCCCGAGGCGCAGGTCGACCGCTTCATGATGAAGGTCCTGGTCGGCTATCCGACGCAGGAAGAGGAGTTCGTGATCGTCGAGCGCGTCACCGGCGCCGCCTCGGAGGTGAACCCCGTCGCGAGCACCGAGGAGCTCGGCGCGCTGCAGCGCCAGTGCCGCCTCGGCTACGTCGAGCCCTCGCTCATCCAGTATGCGGTGCGCCTCGCGTCGGCCACGCGCGACCCGGAGCGCTTCGGCATCAAGGACCTCGCGAAATACCTCAGCTACGGCGCGAGCCCGCGCGCTTGCATCCACCTCATCGAGGCGGCGCGCGCGCTCGCCTTCCTGCGCGGGCGCGACTATGCGCTGCCCGAGGACGTCACCGACCTCGTGGGCGACGTCTTCCGCCACCGCCTCGTGCTTTCCTACGAAGCGCTCTCCGAGGGGCTCACGCCCGACGAGATCCTCGGCCGCGTGATGAAGCACGTGCGCGCGCCGGAGAAGCCGCTCCAGCATGTCGCGAATTCCGCCGCGCGTGTCTAGGGTCGATCCCGCGCGCTCCAATCCCGACCGCCTTCTCAGGCGACTCGAGTGGACGGTTCTGCGCCGCCTCGACGGCCTGCTGCAGGGCGACTATCGCACGCTCTTTCGCGGCTACGGCCTCGATCTCGCCGACCTGCGCGAGTACCAGTACGGCGACGACGTGCGCCACATCGACTGGAACGTCACCGCGCGGCTGCAGACGCCCTACGTGCGCGAGTACCACGAGGATCGCGAGGTCACCGCCTGGTTCCTGCTCGATCTCAGCGCCTCGGTCGACTTCGGCTCGCGGCAGGTCCGCAAGCGCACCGTATCGCAGGAGTTCGTCGCGGTGCTCGCGCGCATCCTCACCCGGCACGGCAACCGCGTCGGCGCGCTCCTCTACGGCGACGGCGTCGAGTCGATGATCCCCGCGCGCAGCGGCCGGCGCCACGTGCTGCAGATCCTGCACCGGATGAGCGTCGAGCGGCCGGCGCAAGGCGCCTCGAAGACCGATCTCACCGAGCTCCTCGAGGCCGCGGCCAACATGATCCGGCGGCGCTCGCTCATCTTCGTGGTCTCGGACTTCATCAGCGAGCCCGGCTGGGCGCGGCTCCTCGGCTACCTCGGGCAGCGCCACGAGATCATCGCCGTGCGGCTGCACGATCCGCTCGAGGCGGAGCTTCCCGACCTCGGCCTGCTGCCGTTTCGCGACGCGGAAAGCGGCGAGACGGTGCTCGTCGACACCCACGACCGCGGCTTTCGCAAGCGCTTCGCCGCCGCCTCGGCGCGCCGCGAGGCGCGCCTGCGCGAGAGCTTCGCCGAAGCCGGCGTCGACTGCCTCGAGCTCTCCACCGAGGACGACCTCGCCGACTCCATCCGCGCCTTCGCCGACCTGCGCAAGCGCCGCAGCCGCACCGCCTCCGGCCCCACCCGAAATCAGGGACAGACCACGATTTCCAGGGAAGGGCCGGCCAGTGAGCGCGGACGTTCCGAGAAATCGTGGTCTGTCCCTGATTTTCGCCCATGACCTTCCTCTGGCCCGAGCTGCTGTGGCTGCTCCTGCTCCTGCCGGTGCTGGTGGCGATGTACCTCTACGTCCTTCGCCGCAAGAAGAAATTCGCGCTGCGCTACGCGAGCCTCGAGATCGTGAAGGAAGCGATGGGCGCCGGCGCGGGGGTGCGCCGGCACGTGCCGCCGGCGCTCTTGCTGCTCGCGCTCGCGGTGATGATCCTCGCGATCGCCCGGCCGGCGGCGACCGTGACGCTGCCCTCGCAGCACGAGACCGTGATCCTCGCGATGGACGTGTCGGGCAGCATGCGCGCGGCCGACGTCGAGCCCAACCGCCTGGTCGCCTCGCAGAACGCCGCGAAGGCCTTCGTCGCCGAGCAGCCGGAGAACGTGCGCATCGGCGTCGTCGCCTTCGCCGGAACCGCCACGCTCGCGCAGGCGCCCACGCGCAACCGCGAGGAGGTCATCGCCGCCATCGACCGCTTCCAGCTGCAGCGCGCCACCGCCATCGGCAGCGCGATCCTGGTGTCGCTCGCCACCATCTTCCCGAACAGCGGCATCGACGTCGCGACCTTCAACTACGAGGCGTCGAAGAAGGCCGCGGCGGGCCCGCCCGCCAGGCCGGGCTCCTACAACTCCGCGGTGATCATCCTGCTCACCGACGGCCAGCGCACCACGGGCCCCGATTCGGTGCAGGCCGCGCGCCTCGCCGCGGACCGCGGCGTGCGCATCTACACCGTGGGCGTGGGCACCACCGCCGGCGAGACCATCGGCTTCGACGGCTGGTCGATGCACGTGCGCCTGGACGAGGAGACGCTGAAGACGATCGCCGATCTCACGCGCGGCGAATACTTCTACGCCGGCAACGCCCTCGACCTGAAGAAGGTCTACCAGACCCTCAACGCCAAGCTCGTCCTCGAGAGCAAGAAGACCGAGATCACCGCTCTCTTCGCCGCGGCGGCCGCGCTCATCGTGGTCCTCTCCGCGCTGCTATCGCTGCTCTGGTTTAACCGCATCCTGTAGCTTCGCGCCTCAGTCCGATCCCGCAGCGGAAGTAGACTCCCGCGCCCGGCTGAAAAGTACGCCGGGTCGAGGATCAGGCCCCAGGACCTCGCGCCGGGCGATTTGGCCTTTCACGTGAGGGCGAAAAGGCCCATGCCGGAGGGGTGGGGTTTCTTTTTTTAGCGCTTCGTCTTGTAGTGAATTCTTGACGAAGCCATACTGCAGCCCGGACGTGGATAGCGTCAAAAGCAGGGCTATTTAGTCCGATTGCGGGGGACAAGGGGACGCATGCCGCAACTGGCCGTCGAAACGGGAGAGGTCGCAGGCGAAATCAGCACCGAGCACTTTGTCTGGGTGCTCGGTTCGCTGTGCCGCGTCTACCGCGTGCCGTTCGACGCGGCGCTGCTCGTGCAGCAGTTTCCGCCGCCTTACGCGCGCCACAGCCTGATCGAGGCGGCGCGCGCCCTCGGCTTCAAGGCCGGCGAGCTCGCGCTTTCCGACAGCAAGCTGCGCGAAGCGCCGCTGCCGCTGATCGCTTTCCTGAACGAGAAAAGCCCCGGCGGGGAAGAGCCGCCGCAATCGCCGGTCCCGGCGCTGATCCTGAAGCAGGACGGCGAGCGCTTCCTCTACGTCGCCGCGGGCAGCGATGTTCCCAACGCGCGCCGCGCCGCCGACTTCCACGATCTGTTCGACGCGGCGGCGATCCTGGTCTCGCACGAGGCGCCCGAGGACGAGCAGGTGCAGGGCTTCGAGGACGAGCCGCGCAAGTTCGGCTTCCGCTGGTTCGTTCCCGAGCTCGCGAAGCACAAACCCATCTGGCGCGACGTGCTCGTCGCTTCCCTCGCCATCCAGCTGATCGGCCTTGCGACGCCGCTCTTCACCCAGGTGATCATCGACAAGGTGGTCGTGCACCACACGCAGAGCACGCTCATCATGGTGGGCGTCGCGCTCGGCATGTTCCTCGTCTTCAACGCGCTGATGACGGGGATGCGGCAGTACCTGATCATGCACACCGGCAACCGGGTGGATGCGGTCCTCGCGACCTCGGTGTTCCGGCATCTTTTCCGCTTGCCGCTTCCCTATTTCGAGCACCGGCCCACCGGCGTCACGGTGGCGCGCCTGCACGGCGTCGAGACGATCCGCGATTTCATCACCGGCGCGGCGATCTCGTTCGTCCTCGACATGCCCTTCCTGGTGATCATCCTCGCGGTGATGTTCTGGTACAGCTGGCAGCTCTCGCTCATCGCGCTGGGGGTGATGCTCGTCCTCGCGGGCATGAGCCTGGTCATCACGCCGATCTGGCGCGAGAAGCTGAACAAGCAGTTCATGCTCGGCGCCCGCAACCAGGCGTTCATGACCGAGTACATCGCGGGCGTGGAGACGGTGAAGACCCTGCAGTTCGAGCCGGTGCTCGAGCGGCGCTTCGGCGATTATCTCGCGAGCTACCTCGCCGCCGGGTTCACCACGCGCCAGCTCGCGAACGCCTACAACGTCGCAGCGAACGCGCTCGAGCAGCTGATGACGATCGCGGTCCTGATCGTGGGCGCGCTGCTCGTCATGCGCAACGACGGCTTCACCATCGGCATGCTGGTCGCCTTCCAGATGTTCGCCGCGCGCATGGCGCAGCCGATGATGCGCATCTCCGGGCTGTGGCAGGAATTCCAGCAGGCGAGCATCGCCGTGCGCCGCCTCGGCGACGTCATGGACGCGCCCGCCGAGCCGTACACGCTCCAGCCCAGCCGCGCGGAGGGCAAAGGGCAGATCGACATCCAGGGGCTCGCGTTCCGCTACAGCGAGAAGCACCCGTACCTGTACAAGAACCTCAGCTACACCTTCCGCCCGGGCAGCCTGGTGGTGGTGGCGGGGCCTTCGGGCTGCGGCAAGAGCACCCTCGCGAAGCTCATGCTCGGCTTCTACCAGCCGAGCGACGGGCGCATCCAGCTCGACGGGCGCGATCTCGCGCACCTCTCGGCGAACGAGCTGCGCACCTCCTTCGGCGTGGTGCCCCAGGAGACGGTGCTCTTCTCCGGAACGATCTACGAGAACCTGGCGATGGCCAATCCGCACGCCGGTTTCGACGACGTCGTCACCGCCTGCAAATTCGCCGACATCCACGACACCATCGAGAAGCTGCCCGAGGGCTACCAGACGAAGCTCGGCGAGCACGGCGTCGGCCTCTCCGGCGGCCAGAAGCAGCGCATCGCGATCGCGCGCGCCCTTCTCAAGAAGCCGAAGCTCCTCATCTTCGACGAAGCCACGAGCAACCTCGACAGCCAGACCGCCGAGCAGCTCGCGCAGACGATCAACAAGCTCAAGGGCGCGGCGACCATCATCTTCATAGCGCACGCGGTGCCGCGCGGGCTGCAGGTCGACGAGGCGCTGCGCTTCGGGCCGCGGCCGCCCGCTCCGGCCGACGAGCCGGCGAGCGCGAAAGCGCGCGCATGAACGCGCGGGCCGAGGCGCTTTGCCTGGCGGACGGCTTCAAGAAATTGTGAGCCGACGGAGCGAGGCACGCGCGCTCGCGTGCCTCGTCTTCCTTTGCTTCCGGGGCGCCCTCGCGCAGGGAGAGCCCGCGTTCGTCTTGCCGATCGACTGCGAAATTGGCCGCGGCTGCGTGGTGCAGAGCTACGTCGATCACGATCCCGGTCCCGGGGCGCGCGACTACAGCTGCGGCTATCTCGCCTACGACGGCCATAAGGGGACCGACATCCGGGTCGTCGACC
>CAYOVM010000094.1:0-12428 GCA_964407355.1 uncultured Enterobacteriaceae bacterium | reverse complement strand
TCGGAACCGTGCCGCTCACCAACGGCCTGGTGGGGCAGATCTTCGGCATGCGCTATGCCGCGATGCTCGCCTCGATCGTGTTCTTCGGCCACCAGATCGGCAGCTTCGTCGGCGTCTGGCTCGCCGGCCACCTCTACGACACCACCGGCTCCTACAAGGGCGCGTTCCTCGCTTCCATCGGCCTGAGCATCTTCGCCGCGCTCATCAACCTGCCGGTCAACGAGAAGCCGCTCGCCGAGCGGCGTCCGGCGACTGCCGCGGCATGAGCAGGCGGGGCGCCTTCGTCGTCAAGGTTCTCGTCGTGGCGATGATTTCTTTCGCGTCGGCGGCCGCGTTCTCGGCCTACCTGAAGCCGGGCATGCTCGTGGAGTTCGCGAACCTCCTGCTCTGCGGCTAGCCGCCCGGGCTCGATGAAGGTCTCCGTCGTGGTTCCGGCCTTCAACGAGGAGCGCCTGCTCGCGCAGTCGCTGCAAAGCATCCGGGCGGCGATGCGGGCGTTCGAGGCGCCGGGCTGGTCCGCCGAGCTGATCGTCTGCGACAACAACTCTACCGACCGCACGGCGCAGATCGCGCGCGCGGCCGGCGCGACCGTGGTGTTCGAGCCGGTCAACCGGATTTCACGCGCCCGCAACGCCGGCGCTGCGCAGTCGAGCGGCGAATGGCTTGTATTCGTAGATGCGGATTCGGCGCCGACGGCTGCGCTTTTTGCCGAAGTGAGGGACCAGATCACGCGGGGCCGCTGCCTCGCCGGCGGCGCGACGGTTTCCTACGGCGGCGCCGGAGGCGGCGCCGCTCTCCTAGGCGTAACGTTCTGGAACGCGGTGAGCCGGCTGACCCGATGGGCCGCGGGCGCATTCATCTTCTGCGAGGCGGCGAGCTTTCGCGAGGCGGGCGGTTTCAGCGAGGAGCTCTACGCGAGCGAGGAGATCGAGCTGTTCGTCAGGCTGAAGCGCATGGCGCGGCGCAAGGGCCGGTCGATCGTGATCCTGCACCGGAACCCGCTGCGCACCAGCGCTCGCAAGCTGGAGCTCTACGGCTGGCGGGACTTCTTCGTCTTCATAGCGAAGGGGATCGTTACGGGAGGCCGTTCGCTGCGCAGCCGCTCGGACTGCCACGTATGGTATGACGGACGACGCTGAAGCCGCGGAAGGCTGTCCCCTTGCTTGATGACGCGGCTTTAGGCCGTTCGGAGCAGCCGACGCAAGGGCGGTTCAACTCCTTGGGTGCCTATAGTTCCGCATGGCATCGCTCGCCGATCGCACGCAGCGCCTCAGCGTCACGCCGCTGCTCGTGCTCGTGGTCGCGACCGCGGCGCTCTATCTCGCGCGCGAAGTGCTCATTCCGCTCGCGCTCGCGATTCTCTTCAGCTTCCTGCTCGCCCCCGCGGCGCGCCGCTTCGAGGCGCTGCGCCTCGGGCGGATGGCCTCCACGCTGATCGTCGTCACGCTGTTCGTCGGCCTGCTCGGGTCGATCGGCTGGGTCGCGGGCAAGCAGGTGGTGAGCCTGGTCGGCAAGCTGCCCGAGTACCGCGTGAACATCTCGAGCAAGCTGCGCGCGCTGCACTCGCAGCCCACGGGGGACCTCGGCAAGGCGGCGCAGGCGCTGAAGGAGATCGAGAAGGAAGCGGCCGCGAAGGCGGGCGAGACGCCGCAGAAGCCGCCGCCGCCGAAGCCCGCGGTCGACTTGCCGACCACGCCGCTCGAGCTGATCGGCAAGCTCGGCGTGTCCGCGCTCGCGCTGCTCGCGATCGCGGTCGCGGTCGTCGTGATCACCGCGCTCATCCTCCTGCAGCGCGACGATCTGCGCGAGCGCGTGATGCGGCTGGTCGGCGAGGGCCACATCCACCTCACGACCCAGGCCATGGAGGACGCGGCGCAGCGCGTGACCCGCTACCTGCTGATGCAGCTCGTGGTGAACATCTTCTACGGCCTGCCGCTCGGCGTGGCGCTGTACTTCATCGGCATTCCCAACGCGCTGCTGTGGGGACTGCTCGCGACGATCCTGCGCTTCATTCCCTATCTCGGCGCCTCGATCGCCGCGGCGCTGCCGATCGCCCTCGCGCTCGCGATCTCGGACGGCTGGGAGCAGGTCGCCTGGACCGCCGGGGTCATCGCGATCCTCGAGTTCATCGTCGCGTACGTGATCGAGCCCTGGCTCTACAGCGGCAGCACCGGCCTGTCGCCGATCGCCATCGTCCTGTCGGCGCTCTTCTGGACCTGGCTGTGGGGACCGATCGGGCTCTTGCTCGCCACGCCGCTCACCGTGTGCGTCGCCGTGGCGGGCCGCCACATCCCGCAGCTCGGCTTCCTCAACATCATCCTCGGCGTGGAGCCGGTGCTGCCGGTCGAGGTGCGCTTCTACCAGCGGCTGGTCGCGCTCGAATACGACGAGGCGCTCGACGTCGCCGACGAATATGCGCGCGAGCACGGCCTCGCCGCCCTGTACGAGCGGGTAGCGCTCCCCGCGCTGATTCTCGCGAAGCACGACCGCCAGCGCGGCGCGCTCGACGACACGCGCCAGCGCTTCGTCTTCGACGGCCTGCAGCGCATCGTCGAGGAGCTCGACACGAACGGCCGAGAAAAGGCGGACGAGAATCAGGGACAGACCACGATTTCGGCGCAGGCGCCGGTCCCCCCGCGAGCCGCGGCGCTCCTGTGCATCGTTCCCGCGCACGACGAGGCCGACTACATCGCGGGCATCATGCTCGCGCGCCTGCTCGCGCTGGAGCATTTCGAGGCCCTGCTTCTGCCGAAGGACATCCTCGCCTCGGAAGTGCTCGACCGCGTCGCGCAGGCCGGCGCCAGGGCGCTCATCGTCTCGGCGGTGCCGCCCTCCGCGGTCGCCAACGCGAGCTACTTCGCGAAACGCCTGCGCAATCGCTTCCCCCAGCAGAAGATCGTCGTCGCCCTGTGGAACGCCACCGGGAACCTGGAGCGCATCAGCGGCCGCCTGCGCGCGGCCGGCGCCGACGAAGTGGTGACCCGACTCCCCGAGGCGGTCGAGCGGGCCCGCTGATTCATCGGATTGCGCCAGGGTTCTGGGAGGCGTAAGGTTCGCCCCGACCCGGCGGGAGAACGATGGAGCTTAACAACTGACGGTGCACGGCGAGCTCGAAAGCCCTTCCGGATGGGTGACGCGCTGGGCGGCGAGCGTCGCGCGCGGCCCGGTGCTCGACGTGGCCTGCGGCGGCGGCCGCCACTCGCGCTTCTTCAAGGATCTCGGGTTTCAGGTGGTCGCCGTGGACCGCGAGCCGGCCGAGCTGGAGGGAATCCGTTTCGTAAAGGCGGACCTCGAGGGCGCTAGCCCGTGGCCATTTGCCGGCGAGCGCTTTGGCGCCGTCGTTGTTACAAATTACTTGCACCGCCCGCTTTTCCCGCAACTTGTTTCTTCCCTCGCAGTGGGAGGGGTGCTGATCTACGAAACTTTCATGCTCGGGAACGAGCGCTTCGGCAGGCCGTCCAACCCCGCGTTCCTGCTGCGCCCCGGCGAGTTGCGCGAGGCTTTCGCGGGATTGCAGGAGCTTGGCTTCGAGGAAGGGGAGTTCGAGACGCCCAAGCGGGCGATGATCCAGCGCATCTGCGCTTTAAAACGTTAGAATGCCGACCATGATTACAGGCAGCCTGGTAGCGATCGTCACCCCGATGCACGAGGATGGCCGGCTCGACCTCGCCGGGTTCAAGAAGCTCATCGACTGGCACGCCGCGGAAGGCACCGACGGCATCGTCGTCGTCGGGACCACCGGCGAATCGCCGACGGTCGACTTCGACGAGCACAAGGAGCTGATCCGCGTCGCCGTGCAGCACTCGCGCGGCCGCATCCCGATCATCGCCGGCACCGGCGGCAACTCCACCGCCGAGGCGATCGAGCTCACCGAATCGGCCAAGCAGGCGGGCGCCACCGCCTGTCTCTCGGTCGTGCCGTACTACAACAAGCCGACGCAGGAAGGCATGTACCTGCATTTCCGCAAGATCGCGGAGACGGTCGACCTGCCGATGATCCTGTACAACGTGCCGGCGCGCACCGTCGCCGACCTGCAGAACGACACGGTGATGCGGCTCGCGCAGGTGCCCGGCATCATCGGCATCAAGGACGCCACCGCCAATATCGAGCGCGGGACCGACATCATCCGGCGCGCGCCGCGCAACTTCGCGATCTACAGCGGCGAGGACGCGACCGCGCTCGCCATGATCCTGCTCGGCGGCCACGGCGTGATCTCGGTCACCGCCAACGTCGCGCCCAAGGCGATGCACCAGATGTGCGCCGCCGCGCTGGTGGGCGACGTGAAGAAGGCGCGCGAGCTCAACCTTAAGCTGCTGCCGCTGCACCAGCGCCTGTTTCTCGAGGCGAACCCGATCCCGGTGAAGTGGGCGCTCGGCGAGATGGGCCTGATCGAGCCCGGCCTGCGCCTGCCGCTGTCGCCGCTCGCCGAGAAGTTCCGCCAGCCGGTGCGCGAGGCGCTGCACGAGGCGGGCGTCGCCTTGCCGGGCCTGCGGGTCGTAGAGGGCCGCGGTTGATCAAGAAAGCCGTACTTCCCGGACTTCTCGTCCTGCTGTCCGGTTGCTCGCTGTTCGACAGCACGATCGACTACAAGTCGGCGGGCAAGCTGCCGCCGCTCGAGGTGCCGCCGGACCTGACGACGCCTTCGGGTGACACGCGCTTCACGGTTCCGGAATCCGGCAAGCCCACCACGCTTTCCGACTACGAGTCGGGCCGCAAGGACCAGGCCCGCGCGGGCGGCAGCGCGGTTCTTCCCCAGGTCGAGCACATGCGCGTCGAGCGCGCCGGCTCCGAGCGCTGGCTGGTGGTGCAGGAGCCGCCCGAGAAGCTCTGGCCGCTGGTCAAGGAGTTCTGGCAGCAAAGCGGCTTCCTGATCAAGACCGAGCTGCCGGAGGCCGGCGTGATGGAGACCGACTGGGCGGAGAGCCGCGCCAAGATTCCCGAGGGCACGGTCCGCGAATTCCTCGGCAAGATCCTGGACCAGGTCTACTCCACGAGCGAGCGCGACAAGTTCCGCACGCGGCTCGAGCGCAGCGCCGACGGCAAGGGCACCGAGATCTACATCAGCCACCGCGGCATGGAGGAGGTCTACAAGGCGCAGCGCACCATGGACCAGACCGTGTGGCAGCCGCGCAATCCGGACCCGGGGCTCGAAGCGGAATTCCTGCGCCGCCTGATGGTGCGCCTCGGCGCCCAGGAGGCGAGGGCGAAGGACCTCGTGGCGAACGCGTCGTCGGGGCAGCGCGCGCAGATCACGAAGGCGAGCGACGGCACCGAGCTCCTGCAGGTGAACGAGCCGTTCGACCGGGCGTGGCGCCGCGTCGGGCTCGCGCTCGACCGCGTGGGCTTCACCGTCGAGGACCGCGACCGGCAGAACGGCGTTTACTTCGTGCGCTACGCCGACCCGGAGGCGGAGATGAACCAGAAGAACAACGAGCAGAGCCTGTTCGGCAAGCTGTTCGATTTCTCCAAGGACTCCAAGGTGAAGCCGGAGCAGTACCGGGTCCAGGTGAAGCAGGCGCAGGACGCGAGCCAGGTCAACGTCCTCAACAAGGACGGCGCCGCGGAGAGCTCGAAGACCGCGCTTCGCATCCTCACGCTTCTCCATGAGCAGTTGAAATAGCAAGTTGCTGCGTTTCGCGTCGCTCGGCAGCGGCAGCAGCGGAAACAGCCTGGTCGCGGAAACAGGCTCCACGCGCGTTCTGATCGACTGCGGGCTGAAGCTGCGCGACGCCGAGCGGCGGCTCGCGCGGCTCGGCCTGCTTCCCGGCGAGATCACGGCGATCCTCGTTACCCACGAGCATGGCGACCATGCCTGCGGCGTGTTCGATTTCGCCGCGGCGCATTGCGTGAAGGTCTATCTCACGTACGGCACGCTCGAGGCGCTGAAGCGGGAAGGGAAGGTCGTCGAGGGCGTCAAGGTGGTCCTTCTGACCGGCCGGGAGCCGCTCGAGATCGACGCCATGCAGGTGCGGCCCTTCACCGTCCCGCACGACGCGCGCGAGCCGGTGCAGTACGTGCTCTCCGACGGGGCGGTGAAGCTGGGGGTGCTCACCGACATCGGCGCCTCCACCGCGCACGTCGAGCAGACATTGTCCGGGCTGGACGCCCTGGTCCTGGAATGCAACTACGACGCCGACATGCTCTGGCGCGGCGCGTACCCGAAGTGGCTGAAGGAGCGCATCGCGGGCCCCTTCGGGCACCTCGACAATCGCGAATCGGAGAGGCTGCTCGCGGCGCTCGACCGCTCGCGGCTGAAGCACGTGATCGGCGCGCACCTCTCGCAGCAGAACAACCGCCCGGAGATCGCGCGCGCGGCGCTGGCGCGCGCCATGGGCTGCGAGGAAAGCTGGATCAGCCTCGCCACCCAGGAAGACGGCTTCGGGTGGCGAGACTTGATTTAGCGGCTTACTTCTTCTCGGCCTTCTTCTCTTCGGCTTTCGGCGCCTCGGGCGCCTTCGGCTCGTCCTTCTTCGCTTCCGTCGCCGGGGCGGCGCTCGGGGCCGGGGCCGCCGGAGCGGCGCTCGGGGCCGGAGCCGGGGCCGCCGGAGCGGCGCTCGGCGCGGGCGTCGGGGCGGGTTTCGGCGCTTCCTTGCCGCAGCCGGCGAGCGCAAGGGCGGCCGCCGCGGCGATCAGCAGTGACTTCTTCATGTTGCGTTTCCTTTGAATTTGAATTGAGCGGGGTATGCCTTCGCCCGGAGGGCCGGGCGCGCGCATTTTAGCTATGAAACCCGTCACTTGCACGACAGGTTCGAGCTTTTTTTACAGCCCCACGGTGGTCCCCGAGACCGCGGGATAGGAGGCCGCCCAGATTTCCATGAAGCGGCCGCGCATCGCCAGGCCCTCGGGCTCGTCGCCCAGGCCGACCGCTCCGCGGAAGAACTGGGCCACCGGGCGGCGCACGTAGTGCATCGAGTCGAGCACCATGAAGGAGTCCTGCAGCTCGCGGATCTCCTCGTGCGTGCGATGCACCTGGATCGCGTGCGAGAAGCGCGCGATCAGGCTCATCATGCGCGGGCAGCGGCGCGTCACATGGTCGGTGTTGTGCACCACGAAGTAGATGCGCCGGGTCCGGCTCGCGTGCAGGAAGCGCTCGAAGCGCTCGAGGCGCAGCGGATCGTTCACCCGCAGCGCGGCGAGATCCGGGTCGAACACGCGCAGCTCGCGCCCGGGCTGCTCGAGAAGCCGATCGACCGCCGCCTGGAAGCCGGCGTGGTCCTCGAAGCGTGTGTAGAAGACTTCGCTCATCGTATCGGATGCCCACATGGGGCGTCATTGAGCCTGCTTCAGGGCTTCGGCCGTTCTAGGTGCGCATAGCCCGCCCGGAGCCAATCGGAGATTAGACCGGCGAGCGGCGCCGAGGCAAGCCGGTCCGCGGGCAGGCGGCGCCGGTCCGCCAGCTCCCGCAGGCGGGGGGCGGCGCTTTTTGATGTCACAAAGCTCTCGCCGTTGATGAAAAACCTCGCCCCCGAGTAAAGAAGCTGGGTCTTCGGATCGAGCGCCAGCTGCGCGCCGGTCGGCGCGCCGCGGCGGGCCGAAGGGCGGAACACCACGTGCGGCTTGGGCTCGGTAAGGAACTCGCCCAGAAAGCGCGCGCTGTCGCCCTTCGACCAGCGGATGCGCTTCAGCAGCGAATCGGCGAAGGAGATCATCGCCGGCGGAATGGCGCCGCCGCGTCGCGACGGCCGCAGCCCCGGATCGCGATACACCGCGTCGGGAAGGCCGCGCTCGTGCAGCCAGTCGAGGAAGGCCGCCGCCAGCTCGGCGCCGCGCGGCGCGCGAAAGCCGATCGAGCAGGTGAAGCAGGATTCCAGCGCCACCCCGTCGTGCTTCCAGCCGGGCGGGAGATAGAGCAGGTCGCCTTCATCCACCGTGTACTCTGACCTTTTTCCTTTTAAATTCCATATCCGCCAGCGCCGCCTGCCTTGCCCCTGCAGCAGGAACACATCGTAGGAGTCGACATGCGGCCCGACGCCGCCGCCCGGCGTGGCGTAACTCACCATCACATCGTCGAGCCGCGCCTGCGGCAGGAAATCGAAGCGGCGCAGCAATTCGTCGGCGGCGGCGACATGGAGATTGACCCCGCTCACGAGCAGCGTGGCATTTTGCCGCCCGAGGACGACGCCCTTGCGGAAGGGCCCGTGCACGGTCTCGAAGCGGCCGCCGCGGCGCCGCACCACCCGCGACTCGACGTCGTCGCGCTCGGCGAGCGACGCGAGATCGTCCAGGCTCGCGACGCCGCGAAACCCGGATATCGCGCCGCGTACCAGAAGCGGCCGCTTCTGCCAGTGTCGCCGCAAGAACAGGCGCGGCGTCATACCGGCGAGCAAACGCTGCTTCATCAGCCGATTATATCGAGGGGGGGCTTTGTGGCGATCAAGCGACACGAACCGTGCCATGCGCGCCGCGGCGCCGGGAAGTTGTCAAATGAAAAAACTTTTGGCATAGAATCGTCGCGACATGCTTCAACCGGGACAATCCGCGCCGTCCTTCGCGCTGCCCGACGCCGACATGCAGGAGGTGAGCCTGTCGGCGTTCAAGGGCAAGAAGCACGTGGTGCTGTATTTCTATCCGCGCGACGGCACGCCCGGCTGCACCCTCGTGACCACGGATTTCTCCGACCACGAGGAGCAGTTCGTGAAGCACGACTGCGTGATCCTCGGCGTGTCGCGCGACGATTGCCTCACGCACGCCGATTTCCGCGACAAGAACGGCGTCACCATCGGCCTGCTGTCCGATCCCGAGGGCGAGGTGTGCCGCAAGTACGGCGTCATCCAGGAAAAGGAAACCGAGGGCGTGCGCCGCGAATGCCTGGTGCGCTCCACCTTCGTCATCGACAAGAAAGGCGTGATCCGCCACGCCAACTACGGCGTCAACCCGCGTGGCCACGCCGCCGAAGTCTTCGATCTGATAAAACGCCTGCAAGTCTAGAAATCGGTGCCTGACACCGGTTTTTCTTTTTTGTGCCTGCCATGCTAGTCGGGAAAGACACCGTCGTTTCCGTCGACATGCAGATGTACGACGCGCAGGATGTGCTGCTGCAGCCCTCGGAAAAGCCGATCACCTACCTGCACGGCGGCTACGGCGGGCTGCTCGATGGGCTCGAGGCCGCGCTCCAGGGCAAGCAGCCCGGCGACGAGGTGCGCGTGCAGCTCGAGCCGGAGCAGGCGTTCGGCGACTACGATGCCGAGCTGCTGCGGGTCGAGCCGGCCTCCCGCTACGGCGAGGGGCTCGTCGTCGGCATGCAGGTGGAGGAGGATTTCGGCGACGAGAGCCGGATCTACACGGTCACCGACGTTGCCGACGGCAAGGCCGTGCTCGACGGCAACCATCCGCTCGCCGGAATGGCTCTACGCTTCCACATAAAAATAATAACCGTAAGAGCCGCGAATCCTGAGGAAATACGCCAGGGGGTATCATTGCCCTGAGGTAGCAAGGGGGGAGCGCGCATGGCGAAGGACATCCTGTCGTACGGCATCGGCACGCTGGTCGCGCTCGCGGTCGTCGGGGCGCTCGTGTTCCTGTTCATCAGCGACATCACGCAGAAGAAGCACGGGGTGCTGCGCAACTATCCCGTCATCGGCCACCTGCGCTACTACTTCGAGCAGCTGGGCGAATATTTCCGCCAGTACTTCTTCGCCGGCGATCGCGACGAGATGCCGTTCAACCGCGCCACGCGCGGCTGGGTGTACCGCCTGGCGAAGAACGAAGGCGGCACGATAGGCTTCGGCTCGACGTACGATCTGCACCAGCCGGGCGCGCTCATCTTCGTCAACCATCCCTTTCCGGTGCTCGAGGAGGAGCGGCTGCCCACGCCCTCGCTGATCCTCGGCGAGGGCCAGTGCCGCGAGCCGTTCGAGGCGAAGTCGATCGTCAACATCAGCGGCATGAGCTTCGGCGCGATCTCGGCGCCGGCGGTGCGATCGCTTTCGCGCGGCGCGGCGGTCGCGGGCTGCTGGATGGACACCGGCGAAGGCGGCCTGTCGCCCTACCACCTCGAGGGCGGCTGCGACATCATCATGCAGATCGGCACCGCGAAATACGGCGTGCGCGACGCGCAGGGCAACCTGTCGCCGGAACGGCTCATCGAGCTTTCCAAGGTGGTGCGCGCCTTCGAGATCAAGCTCTCGCAGGGCGCGAAGCCGGGCAAGGGCGGGGTGCTGCCGGGAAAGAAAGTCACCGCGGAGATCGCGCAGATCCGCGGCATCCCCGAAGGCCGCGACTCGATCAGCCCGAACCGCCACCGCGACATCTCCAACATGAGCGAGCTGCTCGAGAAGCTGGCGTGGATCCGCGATCTCACCGGGCGGCCGGTCGGGATCAAGACCGCGGTGGGCGGCTGGCGCTTCATGAACGACATGGCCGACATCGTGCACAAGCGCGGCATGGAGTTCGCGCCGGACTTCCTCGCCGTCGACGGCGGCGAGGGCGGCTCGGGCGCGGCGCCGCAGGCGCTCGCCGACCACATGAGCCTGTCGATCGACGAGGCCTTGCCCCGCGTCGTGGATTCGCTCATCGAGACCGGCCTGCGCCAGCGCGTGCGCGTGATCGCCGCCGGCAAGCTCGTCACCTCGGCGCGCGCCGCCTGGGCGCTGTGCGTCGGCGCCGACTTCATCAACACCGCGCGCGGCTTCATGTTCTCGCTCGGCTGCATCCAGGCGCTGCGCTGCCACCAGAACACCTGCCCGACCGGCGTGACCACGCACAACAAGCGCCTGCAGCGAGCGCTCGTGGTCGAGGAGAAATACCTGCGCGTGGCAAACTACGCCAACAACATGAACCGCGAGATCGACATGATCGCGCACTCGTGCGGCGTGCGCCACGCGCGCGAGCTCAAGCGCGAGCACGTGCGCCTCGTCCAGGCGAGCGGCCAGTCGGTCGCGTTCAACATGCTGTATCCGTATCCGGAATTGAAAGCGAAGATGAAGGTCGCATGACACGGGCGCACCAAACGAGGCTGACATAGCTATGCATATCCCCACGCTTGTCCTCACGTTGCTCGCCGCCTTCGCGCTGGTGGCGGTCGGGCTCGTTTTCGCGCAGCCCGAGCTGCGCAAGCGTCCGGAGCTGCGGCTGTGGGCGACCGGCTGCTGGATCCTGCAGCTCGCATTCGTCGCCCTCGCGTCGAGCGCCGTGCTGTCCGCGTGGCTCAGCAGCGTGCTCGCCGACGGGCTCGTGCTGCTCGCCCTGTGGTACTTCAGCCGCGCGATCCATCGCTTCGTGGACGACGAGGACGCGCCGCGCTGGCAGGGGTGGCTGACGCTTGCGGGCGTGATCGCGGTGGTCGTGATTGCCTCCTTGCTGACGCGCATGCAGGCGAGCCTGGCCGCGGCGCTCTTCGCCGTTCAGCTGCTGCCGCCGGCCGTGTTGATCGCCCGGCGCGGCTGGCATGCCGAGGCTTCGCTGCGCACGGTTGCGATGATGCTCGGAGCGGCCGCAGCCGTGCTGGTCCTGCGCGCGGTGCTCGCGTGGGTGTACCGCGAGGATTACGCAAGCTTTTTCCAGGGCAGCGTGGGCAACGGCTTGACGTTCCTTTCAGCCTTCCTGCTGCTGCTGAGCGCCGGCTTCGCGCTGTTGCTCGCGGTCCTCGAGCGGCTGAGCGGCCATATGAAGCAGCTCGCGACGCACGACGGGCTCACCGGATGCGTGAACCGCGTGTACTTCGACGCGATCCTGAACCATGCGCTGGAGCGCGGCCGCCGCGACAAGGCGCCGGTGTCGGTGCTGGTCATGGATCTCGATCACCTGAGGCAGGTCAACGAGCGTCACGGCCATCGCGCGGGAGACGATGTGCTGCGCGCCTTCGCGCAGTGCGTGCGCGAGCGCTCGCGCAAGTCGGACGTCTTCGGCCGCCTCGGCGGCGAGGAATTCGGCTTGATATTGCCGAGCACCGACAAGAACGGCGCCGTTCTGCTGGCGCAGAGAATCTGTGTGGCCGTCGAAAGCCTGCAAGGGCGCGCGCCGGGCGGCGAGCCGATCCCCGTGACCGTCTCGCTGGGAGCGTCCACCGCCCTGCCGCGCGACGATCTGTCGGGCAACGAGGCGTACCTGGGCGCCTATGAAGCGCTGAGCGAAGCCAAGCGGCAGGGCGGCAACCGCGTCGTCCACCACGACGCGGAAATCCTGAAAGGGTGACTGCCGCGTGCGAGCTCTGCGTCCCGTCCGACGTCGTGGCGGAGAACGCGCTCGCCTACGCGCGCTACGACAGCAACGCTCTCAGCCGCGGACACGTCCTCGTCATCCCCAGACGCCACGTCGCGGATTTCTTCAACATGTCGGCGCCCGAGCAGGCGGCGGTCCTGGATCTCCTGAATCAGGCGAAAAAAATGATCGCCGCGAAGCATTCGCCCGACGGCTACAACATCGGCGTCAACGTCGGCAAGGCCGCGGGCCAGAACCGCATGCATGTTCACGTGCATCTGATTCCGCGA